>NZ_BAAJMD010000001.1:0-481144 GCF_057548395.1 Halopseudomonas sp. 4NH20-0008 | reverse complement strand
GGCCGGTAGCGATCTCGCTGCGGACACCGAATTCGATGTAGTGGTCAGCTCCAGTGATGCTGCGGGTAACACTGTCGATATCACCGGCACGTCTACTCACACTGTAGATCTGGTTGCTCAGGCCGGCACAGTTACTGTGGACAACATCACGGCTGATGACGTGATCAATGCCGCCGAAGCCACTCAAACCATTGCAGTAACGGGTACCGCCATCGGTGGTGATATTGCCGAGGGTGATGTGGTTACCATGATCATCAATGGCACTGAATACGACACCACCGTTGACTCTGTCGGTAACTGGACTGTGGATGTGGCCGGTAGCGATCTCGCTGCGGACACCGAGTTCGATGTGGTTGTGAGCTCCAGCGACGCCTCTGGCAACAGTGTAGAAAGCACGGGTACGTCAACACACTCTGTTGATCTGGTCGCGCCTGCCGTTGCAATAACAAGTATCAGTAATGACAGTGGCACGGCTGGCGACTTTATTACCAACGACAATACGCTGGTTTTCAGGGGTACAACCGAGCCAGGTGCTATCGTTGTGGTAAGTCTGAATGGCAACCCGATTGGTAATGCTGTGGTAGACGCAGCCGGCAACTGGAGCCTGGATTACACCGGCACCACACTGGCGGATGGCAACTACAACCTGAGTGCCGTTGCATCAGATGCCGCAGGCAACGCCAGTGTGCCAGCCAGCCAAGTGGTAACGGTTGATACCTCTGCGCCAACGCTGACAGTGAGCGCGCCCGATGGTCTCGACAGCACGCCGACCATCACTGGTAACAGTGATGAAATTGGCGCAACTGTTACCTTGCTGGTAACTGATGCTGATGGCGCTGAACAAACGCTCTTTGCAGTGGTGCAGCCAAACGGCACCTATGCGGTCGATGTTGTAACCCCTCTGGCAGAAGGGATTTACACTGTGGTTGCCTCGGTGGCAGATGCGGCCGGCAATGCCCAGTTCGCTAACGACAATGGCAATCTGACGGTAATTGTGCCAGTCGAAATTCAAAGCATCACTACGACCAGCGACCCCTCTGCAACCGATGTGATTTCTCAGGTATGGGGTTCCCTCGGCAACAACGACTTTGGTGTTTCAACGACAGCCGTTATTCCGGGTGACTTGTCACAAACCATTGGTGGTTCCAGCCTGATACCAACGTTCTTTGGATCGCCTGCAGCTGGTGCCACACGCGACCTAGCGATTTCGACAAGGTCGGGGAGCAACAATACTTATCTTTTTGAAGTAGGCGATACCTATACCCTGACTTGGGAGCAGAGAGTTTCAACTTTTGGTCAGTGGCAAACCAGATCCATGACAGGGACAGTTACCCGCTCGGACAAGATCGGTGTTGACGGCATTACAACTGATCTGGTGGTGTTTTCCGGCGTGGTTAATGGCACGGCGACAACGCTGGTCATCGACAGTAACGGCATCCGTGACGTCAACTACCTGACCAATGATCAGTTCTCGGCCAACACTGTAGGCTTCCAGCAACTGGATATTGCTGGTATCGCGGCTGAAAACGCTGAGGTTGTTCTGCAGGATGGCAATGGCAACGTACTTGATACATTGGTTGCCGATGCCAACGGCAACTGGCAAACGCAGATCGACAGCACCACGGGTAGCGGCACCTACGTTGTTGTGGCGACTGACGCATCAGGCAATGTCACCACCGACACCAAGGCGTTCCAGGTGGGTGGGGCACTAAACAACAGTCTGACCGGTAGCGCAGCCGACGATGTTCTATATGGTGGTGCAGGTAATGACACGCTGAACGGCGGTGCCGGAGATGATGTGCTGATTGGTGGCTCGGGTAACGATGTGTTGACCGGTGGTCTGGGTGCCGATGTATTCCGTTGGGAGTTTGGCGACCAAGGCGCGACCGCGTCGCCTGCAGTTGATCGCGTTACGGACTTC
Source organism: Halopseudomonas sp. 4NH20-0008 (assembly GCF_057548395.1). Lineage (NCBI taxonomy): Bacteria > Pseudomonadati > Pseudomonadota > Gammaproteobacteria > Pseudomonadales > Pseudomonadaceae > Halopseudomonas > Halopseudomonas sp. 4NH20-0008. Next base: position 479,223 of record NZ_BAAJMD010000001.1, on the reverse strand, counting down.
ACATTGGATCTGGTCAACGGCTATACCGGCAGTGGTCAGGCAGACCGGCTGGATATTGCTGATCTTCTGCAGGGTGAAAACGAGGGCAGTATCAATAACTACATCCGCGCTGAGCAATCCGGTGCAGACACCATGTTGTATATCCGGGCACAGGGCAATGTAGCGGGCAACAACGCTGATCAGGTAATCCGCCTTGAAGGTGTGAGTATGGACGGTCTTGAGTCGGATGCCTTTATCAACGCCATGATCAACAACGGACAGCTGAACATAGACCAGTAACCTGCAGTACCGCTGCGGTTCTCCACCGCAGCGGTTTGTTGGTCCTATCGTCTCATTGTGCTTGTGATAACCTGCCTCATTGCATTAATGAGGCAGATTTTCATGGGTGGGACAAACGCACACGTTTTCTATCGCAGACTGTTGTTCGATGTGACAAGCAGCGAATGCAGTATTGCCATGGAGGACGAGCATCACTACTTCGTCATCCAGCTTGGGCATGACGGCCATCGTATTACCTCCTTGAACAGCAAAGCCCTGCGGACGCCTTGGTCAGTGTGCCCCCAGGCTGATCTGCGGCTGCAGGACTTTGTTGGTCAGCCACTGCGTGAGCGAATCGCCGTGACCCTGGATGATATTGATGGCAAGCAGCAGTGTACGCATCAGTATGATCTGTTGATGCTGGCCTTGTCCCAGGCGCTCCGGCCTGGTCGGCGCGAGTATCTGTGCAAAGTGACCGGGGCGATGCACGAATACCGGCATGCACAGCTCTGGCTGAATGACGAGCAGCTATTGGACTGGCACCTGCAGGGGACACGTATCGACAGCGAGGATGTATTTGACCAGCAGGACCTGCGCAGCATCATGGGTTGGGCTGACAGCATGCTCGACAACCAGACACTGGAAGCCCTGTATGTGCAGCGCCGCGCCGTCATGGTGGCGGCGGCCAAGGGGGTGAATCTGGACATGATCAGCGATGCAGGCAAACTGATGAAGCACCGCTCAGGTGCCTGTTTTGCCTTCCAGCCCGAGCGTGCCCACCAGGCGACGCGCATGCTGGGTAGCACGCGCAGCGATGTTGACCACCCGGAGAAGCTTTTGAAAGCCTATGGTCCACCGGTGATCAATGTCTGATTTGTTGCATTACAAACCTCAGGATGTCAGTGAATGCCGGTCCTTGTTCAAGGCTCAGCTGGTGCAGCCGCATGACTGGCATTTTGTCAGTGACCAGGTCATGGGCGGCTGCTCAGTTGGCCGGATTGACCTGCTGGAGAGAGCGGGGCGGGCCTGCATCTGTATGCGCGGTGAAATCAGTCTGGCGAACAACGGCGGCTTTGTGCAGGTCAGGATGGCTTGGCCGCCGATAGCGGACACGGCTGATTATCGCGGCTTGTATCTGGTGCTGCTGGGTGGCGGCCATGCCATTGATGTGCGCTTGAAGACATCCGTATTGCAGCATCCCTGGCAGTCTTTTCGACAGGTTTTGCAACCCGGACAGCAGTGGCAGTCCTGGTGGCTGCCCTTCAGTGATTTTCAACCACATCGCACCGATGCTGTTTTTGAGCCAGCCAGGTTACGCAGTCTCGGCCTGGTGGCGATCGGCGAGGCCATGTCCGTCGATCTGTGCGTAGCCGAACTGGGTCTGTACCGCTGACTCAGACCCGCTCGATACGGTCCGCATGGATGCGGATCAGGCCCTGCTTCTGCAGGTTGCCGATAGCCTTCTTGAAGTTGCCCTTGCTTACGCTGAACAGATTGCTGATCTGCTCTGGTGGGCTCTTGTCGCTCATGTGCAGAACGCCGTCGCCCTTCTCCAGCTCCAGCATGATCTGTTGCTGCAGACCCTCGCTTGCTTGCGCGCCCACCGGCTGCAGGCTCAGGCTGATCTTGCCATCAGGACGGATCTCGCGGATGTAGCCACTTTCCCGCGAGCCACCACGCAGGAACTTGAAGGCTTCATTCTTGTGGATCAATCCCCAGTGCTGGCCATTGATGATGGCCTTGAATCCCAGATCCGTCGGGGAGACCACCAGCAGATCGACCTGCTGGCCTATCTGATAGCGCGCCGGGGTCTTGTCCAGATGCCGGTCCAGATGCGCCGTCGCGGTAATGCGACGGCTGTGCTTGTCGAGATAGAGGTAGACCACCACATACTGGCCGATCTGCAGCGGACGCTTTTCCTCCGAGTGCGGAAGCAGCACATCCTTGGGTAGCCCCCAGTCAAGAAATAGACCGATCTTGTTGATATCCACCACTTTCAGACTGGCAAACTCCCCAACCTGTGCCTTGGGTTTCTCGGTGGTGGCAATCAGCCGATCTTCGCTGTCGAGATAGACAAATACATTCAGCCAGTCACCCTCGGCCGTGGGCTCATCCTTGGGGATGTAGCGCTTGGGCAAAAGAATTTCGCCCTCGGCACCACCGTCCAGATAGAGCCCGAAGTCGGTATGAGTGACAATTTGAAGACTGTTGTATCGACCGATCAGGGCCATGAAAATCTCGCAGAAAGGGGTAGTTGCGTGGATGCTCCATGAAAAACGGCCGAGCGTCCAGAGCAAAAGACATGGAGGCCTTTATTCAAGGCGATACGCTGACTGTAGCGTCTGGCAACACAGTCCGTTCCATGAAGCTAAGCCGCCCTCTGGCCAATGTCAGATATACTCGCCATTGATAATGAACATGAGTGCGATCTGATGGTCTGCCTTGTTCGAACCCTTTCTGCAAGGATATGTCGTGACCGCTTCCTTCAAGAACACAGTCTCCCGTCAGCTCTCCCCGGTGCGGATTGCAATCATCATGGTGGTCATACTGGTGTTGTGGCTGCTATTGGGTGATATGCGCAGTGCGCAGAACGACGCGCCAGCAGCCCAGGAGCAAGCAGAGCAGGCGCTACATCAGGTCGAAACCCGTTGGTTGCAGGCAGAATCCTTGCCCCGTGAGCAGGTGCTGCAAGGCCAATTGATGCCATGGCAAAGCGTCAGGGTGATGGCCCAGGTATCCGGGCGGGTAGAAAAACTGGCCAGACAGCAGGGTGATCCGGTGTCAGCGGGTGATGCTTTGCTTGAACTGTCCGATGAAGGCCGCGCCCAGCAACTGGCGCAGGCCCGAGCTGTCTATAGATTGCGGCAGAAGGAGCTTGAAAGCGCCCGAACACTCAGGTCCTCCAACTATGCTACCGAGACCGAAGTCATTCGTTTGGAAAGCGAAGTTGCCCGTGCACAAGCCGAATTGAGTGCCGCCGAGTTGGCCGTGCAATACAACCGGCCGGTTGCGCCCTTTACTGGCGTGGTAGATCGACGCCATGTCGAGGTGGGTGAGTTGGTGCAGTCCGGCGCCGAACTGATGACGCTGGTCAACGTAGCGCGGTTAAAAGCCACGGCTCAACTGCCACAACAGGATGCCAGCAACGTTGCAGTCGGGCAGCCTGTCAAATTGCAATTGCTGGATGGTCGTGAGCTTCAAGGTGAGGTGCGTTTTATCAGTCTGGCGGCAGATCCAGAAACGCGCAGCTTCTATGTTGAAGTCGAGGCCAGCAACCCCGAGCTCTGGCGGATTGCCGGAGGCAGTGTGACGCTTCGCATCCAGTTGCCAGCGGTAATGGCGCATCAACTTTCCCCGGCGTTGCTCAGGCTGGACGCCGACGGGCAGTTGGGCGTGCGTGCCGTGGATGAACAGGGTCGGGTGATCAATCACTCCGTTCGGGTCGTGGCTATGGCCAATGATGGTGCGACCGTGACGGGATTGCCCGAGCAGGTGCAACTGATTACCCAGGGCGCCGGGTTTGTTGATCCAGGCCAGCTGGTTGAGGTGCGGCCTACGGACAATCAGGATCAGCCTGCCACCATGCCTGGGATCGAGCCATTGCCTGGCTCGGGAGTCCCTGAATGAGTCGGGTGATTCATGCCGCTATAGACCGCAGTCGAGCGGTTATTACCCTGTTGGTGTTCCTCTTTGTAGGCGGTCTGACAGCCTATAACGCCATTCCCAAGGAGGCGAATCCCGACGTAGCCATCCCTATGATGTACGTGTCGATGACCCTGGATGGCATCAGCCCTGAGGATGCGGAACGCTTGCTGGTGCGGCCAATGGAACAAGAGCTGCGGGCACTGGAAGGAGTCAAGAAAATGACCTCTGTGTCCAGTGAGGGCCACGCCTCGGTCATGCTTGAATTTGATGCCGGTTTTGACGCCGACAAGGCGCTGACTGACGTGCGCGAAAAGGTTGACGCGGCGCGCAGCAAATTGCCGGGTGAGGCTGATGAGCCCACGGTTAACGAGATCAACGTGGCGCTGTTTCCGGTATTGTCGGTCGGCCTGGCCGGGCCGGTCTCGCAAAGTGAGCTGATCTATATTGCCCGCGAGCTGCAGGAGACTATTGAAGCCATTCCGGAAGTGCTGGAAGTCGAGATAGGTGGCGACCGTGAAGACTTGCTGGAGATTGTTGTCGATCCCCAGGTTCTCGAGTCCTATGGTCTGGATTACATGGCGTTGTTCAGTCTGGTTTCGAACAACAACCGCCTGGTCGCGGCAGGTAGCCTGGATACTGGCGAGGGTCGCATGTCAGTCAAGGTGCCGGGCGTTATTGAAGATCTGGATGACATGCTCAACATGCCGGTCAAGGTCCAAGGTGATACCGTGGTGACCTTCGCCGATGTCGCCACTTTGAACCCGGGCTTCAAGGACCCGCTCGGCTTTGCCCGGATCAACGGCCAGCCCGCCGTCGTGCTTGAGGTAAAAAAGCGCGCAGGTGCCAACATCATTTCCACCATTGAACAGACGCGTGCTGTGATTGAACAGGCCAGCGCCTATTTTCCTGAGGGCATGGAGATTCACTACATCATGGATCAATCCACGCAAGTGGAGACCATGCTGTCGGATCTTCTGAATAATGTATTGACGGCCGTAGTGTTGGTGCTGATTCTCATTGTTGCGACCATGGGGCTGCGTTCAGCTGTACTGGTCGGCATTACCATTCCTGGCGCGTTCCTTGTCGCCATTCTGGTGTTGTACCTGATCGGCTTCACGATGAATATCATCGTCCTGTTTGCGCTGATTCTAGTGGCCGGCATGTTGGTCGATGGCGCTATTGTTGTCAGCGAACTGGCCGACCGGAATATCAGCGAGGGCCAGTCACCTGCTCAGGCCTGGGGCAATGCAGCGGAACGCATGTCCTGGCCCATTATTGCCTCAACGGCGACCACCATTGTGGTGTTTGGTCCCTTGCTGTTTTGGCCTGGTATGGTCGGGCAGTTCATGCGTTTCCTGCCCGCCACCGTGATCATTGCGCTACTGGCCTCCTTGCTTATGGCCTTGATTTTTCTCCCGGTTTTGGGCTCGCTGAAGCGTCATAAGCCGGCGGCAACCGGCGTAGATGTCAGTCGCGCGGGCAAGGCCTACGACAGAATGCTGGCAAAGCTGCTGCGCAGGCCGGGCAGGACACTGGGCGGCATGTTGCTGGCTATCCTGGTCATCTTTGTCGCTTATGGCAGCTTCAACCATGGCGTAGAGTTCTTTCCTGAGGTCGAGCCTGAGTCCGCCCAGGTACTGGTGCGCGCGCGCGGTGACCTGTCCATCCATGAACGCGACGCCCTGTTGCAAGGTGTCGAGCAGCGATTGTTGGGGCTGTCCGAGGTCAAGGCACTGTATGCCCGCTCCCTGGTATCAGCCAGCAACGAGCTGCCGCCCGATGTGGTGGGCACCTTGCAATTCCAGTTTACCGATTGGCATCAGCGCCGCCGTGCCGCGGCTATTCTGGATGAGATGCGCAGGCTGACGGCCGATGTGCCCGGCGTCATCCTCGAGTTCCGCCAGCAGGAAGAGGGGCCCGCAGCAGGCAAGCCGATTGAACTGCTGGTGAGCGGTGCGGATCAGGACGCCATCGATCTGGCTGTTGATCGCTTGATTACTGAAATGCAGAGCCTTGGTGGCTTTGTCGATATTGAAGATGACCGCAGCCTGCCAGGCATTGAATGGCGCGTTAAAGTGGATCGCGCGGCGGCTGCGCGTTTCGGTGCCGACGTGCTGACGGTGGGTAATGCCGTACAGATGGTGACCAATGGCTTGCTGTTGGCGCAGTACCGACCGGACTTTGCCAGTGACGAAGTGGATATTCGCGTGCGTTTCCCGGAAAACTGGCGGTCGATTGAAGATCTGACCCGCTTGACCGTGCAGACATCACGTGGTCAGGTGCCGATCAGCAATTTCGTTACCGTCTACCCGGCACCCAAGACCAGTGTGATCAACCGTATTGATGGTAACCGAGCGGTTACCATCAAGTCCGATCTGGCTGCGGGCATGCAAGTCAGTGAGCGGCTTAATGCCTTGCTTGCCAGCGATGTAGAGATCCCTCGGGGGGTGTTGATAGATACCGCTGGAGAGGGGGCCGACCAGCAGGAGGCGGCCAGTTTCCTGGGTACGGCGTTCATCGTTGCGATTTTCCTCATGCTGTTGATTCTGCTGGTACAGTTCAACAGCTGGTATCAGGCCCTGCTGGTCATGTCGGCCATCGTGTTTTCCACGGCCGGCGTGCTTATGGGGCTGTTGCTCAACAGTCAGCCGTTCGGCATCGTCATGGTCGGCATGGGCATCATTGGGCTTGCGGGCATTGTGGTGAACAACAACATCGTACTGATCGATACCTACAACCAGATCCGTGCTGAAGGCGTATCGGCGCTGGAGGCCGCCCACCAGACCGGCTGCCTGAGGTTACGCCCGGTGTTGCTCACCTCCATTACCACGGTACTGGGTCTGATGCCGATGGTGCTGGCGGTCAACGTCAACCTGCTTGAACCCAGCCTGGGCTTTGGCGCGCCCTCAACCCAATGGTGGACCCAGCTGTCCAGCGCCATTGCTGGCGGACTGACCTTCGCGACCATACTGACGCTGTTTATCACGCCGTGCATGCTGGTGCTCGGGGACAATATCCGGGAGCGCTTTGCGGCTCGGCGGGCGATTCGTCAGCAGGCCTGAGTAAGCCACTGCTTCAGCAGGCCCACGCAGGTCTCGATCTCGCGCTCGTTGGCGCTGGCAAAACCCATCACCAGACCGGTTTTGCCAGCATCACCAACGAAGTGTGCACTCAGCGGCGTGCTGCCAAAGCCCTGGGTTCTCAGCCAGCGGCTCAGCGCCAGATCATCGAACTTGCCCTCCAGCACCAGGTGCATACCCGCGCTTTCCGCTACCGGCGTGACCAGCCCGGCAAGCTCCTGGGTAACGTGCGTCTCAAAGCGCAGCCATTTATCCCGGTACAGCTGACGCATTCGGCGTACATGCCGGGTGAACTGGCCGGTCTGCATAAACTCGGCAATGGTGGCCTGGGCAAGTAACGGGCTCTCGCCGCCATTGATCTGCTTGGCCAGCACGAAGTGATCCACCAGCGGCTCTGGCACAACCAGATAGCCGACGCGCAAGGCGGGGAGTAGCGTTTTGCTGAAGCTGCCGACATAGAGCACCGGCGTGTTGTCGAACATGCCCTGAATCGCGGCGAACGGTTTGTTGTAGAAATGAAACTCGCTGTCGTAGTCGTCTTCAATGATCCAGGTCTGGTTACCCTGGGCCCAGCGCAGCAGTGCCATGCGCTGCGCAATATCGAGGATGCCACCCATGGGATATTGGTGCGTGGGCGTGCAGTACAGCAGCCTGGCAGGCCCCAGCGCGGGCAGTGAGTCCACATCCAGTACCTGTTGCTTCAGCGGTACCGGAGTTATCGGGTTACCGCGTGCTGCGAGGGCATAACGGGCGCCGCGGTAGCCGGGGTCTTCGCTGAAGATTTGATCGCCAGGTTGCAACAGCACATCACCAATCAGTGACAGCGCCTGCTGGGCACCGTTGGTGATGATCACCTGATGCTCCTGACAGCGCACGCCGCGGGCCGAGCGCAAATACTCGGCAATGGCTCGACGCAGCGGCTGATAGCCCTGGGTGCTGTCGTAGCCACGCAGATGTCGGCGACTTTCCTGATGGTGCAGAATGCGGTTCCAGCTGCGAATCGGGAAGGCGTCCAGATCCGGCAGGCCGGGTTGAAAGGGCAGGTTGGCATCCTCGGCCCGGTTGATCCTGCTTACAGGCAGCTCGGGGATGGGCGGCAACGCGTCCCCGGGGTTGGCTGCTCGGGCAGAGCGCTTCTCATGCTGAAGCAAATCAGCATTGATGTCCGCATGCACGAACACACCTTTGCCGGCCTGGCTCTGCAGGAAGCCCTCTGCTTTTAGCTGGTCATACACCGCGTTGACCGTATTGCGGCTGACACCCAGGTCTGCGGCGAGCTGGCGGCTGGATGGCAGGCGACTGCCCGGCAGATAGCGGCGCTGGATAACGCGCTGCGCAATCTGCTGGTACAACTGATGCTGGAGCGGCCCGGAGCTGTCCAGCTGGATATCGTCGATCACGCTACTGGTCCTGTAAAAAGTCACAAACTGGATCTTCAGATGGTATCAGCTATTGCCTTTAATTGAGCGAGGATCATTAGTGCCTTAAAGGAGGCTCCCGTGGAACCGTTAGAGGATATGCCCACTTCTTCAACCCCGCTGAGCTGCTGTCCGCGCAGCCAGATCAAGCGCGCCGCCAAGCGTGCCAGTTACGACCGCGCACCGGCCTATGCACTGATAGACCGCTTGAAGACAGCCCACGTGGCCTTTGTGGAAGAGGGCGAGCCGCGGATCATCCCCATTACCGCCTGGCGCGTGGAAGACGACCTGTATCTGCATACGCTTAACGGTGGCAGGTTGGCCAAGCGCCTGGAGTCGGGCATGCAACTATGCCTGTCCTTTGCGGTGACCGAGGAGTGGGCGATGAGCAAGTCAGCCTACAACCACAGCGCCAACTATCAATCGCTGGTGCTCTTTGGCAAAGCCGAAAGAGTTGAAGATGAGGTCGAGTTTGATGCAGCCTTCAAAAGCGTCATCAACGAACTGGAGCCGGGCCGCTGGGACCAGGTGCGCGCACCCAATGCCAAGGAGCGCAAAGCCACTGCCCTGTTCCGTATCCCTATAGAGGAGGGTGCCTTCAAGAGCCGGACCGGCGGCCCCAACGAGGAGCCAGAGGATCTCGACCTGCCGGTCTGGCACGGAAACATCAAGGCCTGAGAGGGCCGCATTAGCGATGAAAGTTCTCAGTGCTATGCGGGTGGCTATTACGCTTAGAGGCGCAGCTGCCCGCTTATACACTCCTGCACCTGACCACCGACCCAGATGTCGTCGCCAATCTGTTCGACCCGTACCCGACCACGCCTACCGATCACCGTGCCCTGGCTGGCCAGGTAGCGAGGTGGCAGCGCGCCGGTGGCGATCAACCATTGGGCCAGACTGGCATTCAGGCTACCGGTCACCGGATCTTCAGCGCCCTCGTCACCCATAAAGGCGCGTACCTCCACATCCGCTTCGGCGTTCGCCTCATCCCAGGGCGCCACTACGCCAATATTGAGTCCCGCCAGGCGGCTGTAGTCCGGCTTGATCGCCAATACCTCGGCACGCGAACCCAGCAGCAGACCCACCCAGCCGGGTCCGTTATCCACCCAGTTGCTGGCACGGATAGACGCCAGGCCAATCCCCAGACCCTCGACAATGCGCGTCAAGGTCGTCTCATCCACGCTACCGCTGCGTACCAAGGGTGGCGCAGCAAAAGCCAGGAGCTCGCCCCTGCGCCGCACCCGCACCAGCCCGGCAGCACATTCCTGCACCACCACCTCGGCCTTGGGCGAGCCGCCATTCTGCAGCCATACGTGACAACTCCCCAGCGTTGGGTGCCCGGCAAAGGGCAGCTCCCGCTGCGGGGTAAATATCCGTACACGGTAGTCGGCTGCAGCGGAAGTCGGACGCAATAGGAAGGTGGTTTCGCTGAGGTTGGTCCAGCGAGCAAACGCTGCCATCTGTTCATCACTCAAGGCATCTGCGCCGCAGACCACTGCCAGCGCATTGCCTTGCAGCGGTTGCTGTGCAAACACATCGACTTGGTGGAAGATCAGACTGCCAGGCATCGTTGTTACTCTTTGATTGGGTCGATCTGACATCTTAGACGGCTCAGCCAGGCGCGGGTAGCTACAGTTTGACTGAGGAAAAAGGGCACAGAGTGAAGGACAACTGAGGCTTTTCAGGTTGGACGGCTCGCTGCAGGTTTCGGCATAGCCAGCAGGAATTCACGGTTACCTTGATAACGTTTAAGGGTATTTGTCAGGTGATGAGGGGATGTGTGACGACGGCGTGGATCTATAGATGGCTACCCTGTGGTTTTATTGCTAGATTCCGGAACAGTGAGTTGCAACTGAAGTCCAATTTGATCCGTATAGGGTAGTGCAAGTAATGGATGATCAGGAAAAGGGGGGCCGCTTGACTGAGCTGCTGGCAGCTATAAGCCGACAGGATCGGCAGGCATTTGAGCAGCTCTATCGCCTGACCAGCGGAAAGCTGTTTGGCATCTGCAAGCACATGCTGGCAGAGCGCAGTGATGCCGAAGATATGTTACAAGAAGTGTTTTTAACCGTTTGGCGCAAAGCAGGACTGTTTGACGCCCAACGGGGCAACCCGATCACCTGGTTGGCGATGATCGCCCACAACAAGTGTATTGATCGACTGCGTGTTGGTGGCATTGAGCGTAACACTGATGCTTTGGATCTGGAGCTGTTGCCCGAGCCGGAAAAAGCGGACGGGATTGGCTTCGCCAGTGAGCAGCACCGACTAGATAGTTGCTTATCGAGTCTTGAGCTTAAACAACGTACGGTGATCCGCACGGCCTTTTTCGAAGGTTGCACCTATCATGACCTGGCTGATCGCACGGGAGTGCCGCTCGGAACGATGAAGAGCTGGATTCGACGGGGCTTGTTGAGCCTTAAGGCGTGTTTAGAAAAATGAATACTTCCAATACAGTTAGTGAAAACGACGACATCCTGCTGGCTGAGTATGTGCTCGGCGTGCTTGAGGCTGATGAACGAGCGTTGGTGGAGTCGATGCTGGCTTCTCGGTCCGAGTATGCCCGCCAGTTGATGGTATGGCAGAACCACCTCGCGCCCTTTCTTGATGAGCTTGCCGAAGAACCGCCACCGGACTTTGTCTGGGCTCGTATTCTGCAAGCTATAGACAAACAAGCGGCCACTGCCGGGTCAGGTCGAAATGCGCCAGCAAGCCGATGGTGGGACAGTTTGACGATCTGGCGTGGGTTGTCGGCCAGTAGTCTGGCTGTCGCCTTGGTGCTGGCTGCCGTATTGCTCGTCGACGTGCCCCGTGATGAGCCGATGCCGGGCCTGCCGTTGGCAGCGGTGCTGCAACTGGAAAACGGGCAGACCGTTTTTACCGCCAGCCTGGATGCTGAGCGTCGGAGTCTTGTCATGGTCCCTGCGGCCAATATCGACCTTCAAGGGCGAGTTGCCCAGCTCTGGCTCATCGCAGATGACAGGCCTCCGCAGTCGCTTGGCTTGCTGTCCGTCGATAACGCGGCGAGCCTGACGCTACCAGAACAGCTTCGCAGCCTGGCTGATGTCGATGCCGTATTTGCAATATCACTTGAGCCTCCGGGCGGTTCACCCACCGGGCTGCCCACCGGGCCGGTCATTGCCCAAGGGGTCTTGGCCCGCATCTAAGGCCGTCGTTCAGCGCATTACCATCAAACCCCAAGACTCGGTGTCTTGGGGTTTTTTGTGTTCCATGCACCCGTAAGGAAAGAATTAAAAAAAATTTTGCATTGAGCTGCATCCGTTTTCTGATGCGTTGCGTATAGAGGGGGTAACACTACAAAAAAACGCAAAGGAGTTACCGCATGAACAGGCTATTCAAACGCTCTATCCTGGCAACCGCTATCCTCGGGGTCTGCCTTGGTTCGGCAGTCAGTATTGCTTCCAGCCACCGGGAGGCGCCATTTATCACCGGTGAACCCAAAGTCGATGGTACTGATTTCTATATGTTCCGTAGTTACGAGTTGGGTCGTGAAAACACTGTGACTCTGATCGCTAACTATTTGCCGTTGCAATCACCCTACGGTGGTCCGAATTATTTCGATATGGAGAGCAATGCACTCTATGAGATTCATATCGATAACTCCGGCAATGCGCAGGAAGATATTACCTTCCGCTTCAGGTTCACAGATGTGAAGCAGGATTTGCAGCTCGCTGTAGGTGATTCAGGTGCAACGCAAATGGTCTCTGTACCGTTGAAGAATATAGGCGGCATCGGCCCTGGTGTGGACGATACGGCTGCGGTTCAAGTCAGACAGACCTATGAGCTGACAGTGGTCCGTGGTGACAGGCGTACTGGAACGGCAGAGCGGGCAATGAATGCCTTTGATGGCACTGAAACCTTTGCTAAACCGATGGATAATATTGGAGAGAAATCTTTTACAGACTACGAAGCTTACGCCAATGAGCATATCCATGAGGCTCTGATACCCGGCTGTAATGGAACTGCGCGGGTTTTTGCCGGTCAGCGTCGGGAAGCCTTTGCTGTCAACCTGGGTGAAATTTTTGACTTGGTGAACACCAATCCTCTGGGTGGGCGGAATGCCGAGAATAACGACCTGGCTGATTCAAACGTAACGTCCCTGGCGCTTGAGATACCGATCTCATGCTTGACCGGTACGGCGGCCAACTCCGAAGGCCAGCCTGTCATTGGCGCCTGGACCACGGCCAGTCTGCGTCAGGCACGCGTGCTGAATCCACAGCCAACCGCCACGGGCCGAGGTGCAAGTATTGCCGGTGGTGCCTGGACTCAGGTTTCCCGACTCGGTATGCCGCTGGTCAATGAGGTGGTTATTGGTCTGAAAGACAAGGATGCGTTCAACGCAAGCAAGCCAATGAATGATGGCCAGTTTGCAACCTACGTGACCCATCCAACATTGCCTGAGCTGCTGGAGATTCTTTTTCCTGGCACAGCTGTTGCTCCGAACCTGTTCCCACGCAGTGATCTGGTTACAGCCTTTCTGACTGGCGTACCTGGCTTGAATGGTCCTGTAGGCGTGACAGGGTCTGAAATGCTGAGACTGAATCCGCTGGTAAATGTAACACCGCCAGCCTTCCAGGATGATCTGGGTGTGCTTGCCGGGGACAATGCAGGCTTCCCGAACGGTCGTCGCCCCATTGACGACGTAGTGGATATATCCTTGCGCGTAGCCATGGGTGCACTGATTGCGGATAGTGAGGTTGCGCCGAACAATACCGCGCCCTTGACTGACGGTGTGCAAGTTGATCCTTCGGTCTTGCAGTCGTCTTTCCCCTATCTGGGCACACCGCTGCCTGGCTCACGCAATTAAGGAGGGGGCATCATGAGCATGTTCAAAACCCTGGGTTGCCTTGCTGTGGTAGGCGTACTCCTTACAGGGTGTCTAAGCAGTGGCGGCGGTGGTGGCGGTAATGCTGGTAACCAGAATGGCGGTGGCGAGGCCCCTCCGGCTGCCTCGATATCCTTCACCTCCCTGGTCAACTCGCTCTTCGCCGCAACCAGCGGAAATACTGAGCCGATGACCATCAATCAGCTGAACATAACATTTGATGATCAGGACAACGAAAGTGCCTTCGATAATCTGCTCAATCCATAGCAAAGGAGGCCCGGGCTTGCGCCCGGGCCTGTTGCCCTTACTCTTCATGCTGTGGCCATTCTCGGTAGCAGCCTCGCCCATGGGCCCGCCCGTTTCGATGCCAGTATCAGATGCTGTCGTCTTGCAGCTGGATGAGGTTGCACAGGCTAGTGCTGGTCTATCGGTATTGTCTGCAGATCAGCTGGTTCGACAAATGGCGGCTCTGATCGAGCGTTCACGTGAGACCGGAAGTCCTCGACCACTTGGCTTGGCACAAGGCTTGATGGCCAGCCTGCCCGAGCAGCAGTGGACGGAGGATGTGTATTTGATGCGCGCTACGCTACTTCAGCGCTTACACCGTTTTGATGAGGCTGAAGCGGACCTTGAGCACGTATTGACTCAACAGCCGGATAATCGTCAGGCCTGGCTGACGCGCTATAGCATCGCCAGAGTGCGTGATGATAAGCCGGCAGCAAGTGAGGCTTGTCAGCAGTTGACTCTAATACGCCCTGACCTTTTGGCCAAAAGCTGTACCTATGAGCTTGCCAGTTACGGCGAAAAGGCTGAACAGGCGTTTAACGATTTACGAGATGCACTGGTGGCCAGCCGTTTTGCTAGCGCCATCGAGCGCGATTATGCCTTGGTCACCCTGGCTGACATTGCATCGCGATTGGACGTCCCGGAGGCTGGTTTTTATTGGCAGCGCAGTCTGTTGATGATGCCCGGTGATCTCTACCGGCGAGCGCGCTATGCCGATTGGTTGTTAGGGCAGAGTGAGGCGGCGAAAGCAGTTCAGATCACAGAGGGCTACGAGCATATCGATACGCTCGCGGTTTTGCGTGCTATTGCGCTCAAGCGCACAGGACATCCGCACGCAGTGGCGTTAACACAGGTGCTTGAACAACGATTTGCTGAAGCCCGCTGGCGCGGTGAATCTCTTCATCAGTGGGAATATGCCCGTTTTATCTTGGATGTGAGGGAGGACCCGCAGGCGGCCTTGGCTGCCGCGCGCGAAAACTGGGAAACCCAGCGTGGTGATGCGGATCGTGAGCTGCTGATGCGTGCAGCCTCCGCGGCCAATGAACCAGCAGGTTTGACGGCGAATGTAAGGAGTGATTTATGAACAGGATGTTGGTCGCGCTGCTGTTGAGCCTGTTGTTGCCCGGGGAGGTCCAGGCGCACAAGGCCAGTGATAGTTTCCTGTTCTGGGATGGCAGTAATGAAGAGGTGCCTGGTCGGCTGGATATTGCTCTGGTTGATCTGGCCCGTGTTGTGTCACTGGAAGGCGATAGTGCAGGTCTCGTTCGGTGGGATCAGGTGGTTGGGCGCCAGGCTGAGATTATTGATTACCTACAATCGCGTATGCAGGTTTATGCGTCAGACCAGGCCTGTGTATTGAACTGGCGTATTGCCGGGTTGACTCAGCACAGCGATGGCAATTATCTGGCAATGCATTTTAGGCCTGATTGCGCCATATCGAGTGCCACTCTGCTTACCTACAGCCTGTTCTTTGATCGTGATCCGCTGCACAGGGCGCTGGTTATGACGCGCTTTGCTGGCGATGAACAACTTTCTGTTCTTGGCCCTGCCCGTCCTGACCTTAACCTCAGTCTTAGATTGAGCAGCTGGGAGACCGCTCGGATCTTTCTTTGGGAAGGCATGGTGCATCTGTGGATAGGTTACGACCACATACTGTTTCTGCTGGCACTGATGTTACCTGCTGCCGTCAGGCGCATGGATGGCCGCTGGGTTGTAGCCAACAGCATCAGTGGTGCGGTTAAAGACGTCGCCTGGATTGTCACAGCCTTTACCCTGGCCCATTCAATAACCTTGGCTATTGCCACACTGGGTTGGGTACGGCTGGATATCGAGTGGGTCGAGAGCATTATTGCGCTGTCGATTGTGGTTGCAGCCATTAATGTTGTCTGGCCATTTCTAGGTGAGCGCCGCTACCTGCTGGGCTTTGGTTTTGGTCTGATCCACGGTTTCGGTTTTGCCAGCGTACTATCCGACGTCCTGATTAATACCAGCTCTCTATTGTTGGCCTTGGCCAGTTTCAATGTCGGTGTAGAGCTGGCGCAACTCGCTATAGTCATGGTCTTTGTACCCTTGATCTTCATGTTGCGTCATCAATGGGTCTACCGTCAGCTGATACTCCCCGTGGGTGTGGTGACCATTGCCCTCACCGGCTTCTACTGGGTATGGGAACGTATACCCCTTGCTTGAGTTCGGTTTCAGTTGATGTGGAGGGGGCTTGAGGGGCTGGGGTCAATGCCGAGTCCTTTTATTCGACGGGCCGCTTCGCATCGAGCAGATCGGTTTCGTTCTCTATGGCTCGCTCTTCGTTGACCATGCCGTCTATGTGCGTGTCAGGACGGACGTCCATTACTTCTTCTGTTGCCGGACGGATGACCGGGGCTGGGCTGGCCGGTTTCTTCAGTACCTCGGACGGTTCCTTGACTGGCGCGAGTTCAGTCAGCTTATCAAGCATGGGTTGCCGGTTTGCTGTTGCATCAAAGCGAAGCCGATAGATGGGCTCCGGCATCGTGAAGCCCTGATTGTTGAGCATACTGGTTACCGCCTGAATGGCCAGGCTGCGGGCACTGCCAAAATCCGTATCGTGTTGATTTATCCAGCCGGTAAACATGAGAACCGTGTTGGAGTCGCCAACAGAGGCGATGATTGCCTTTGCCTTGGGTTCCTTGAGTACAAAGGGCAATGACTGCATCGCATCCACACCCACGCCCATGGCTTGGACTGCGTTATCAGCCGAATCCACGCCCAGCTCAAACATGAAACGACGCTGTGGGTTTCTGGTGTAATTGAGTATGACGCCCTTGAATACCATGGCGTTGGGGATCCGCAACTGGTTGCCATCCAACGTCATCAATACGGTGGCGCGGGATGTCAGGCGCACCACCTTGCCCTCGAATTCGTTGATGACCACGTGGTCGTTGGCCCGGAATGGTTGCCGCAGGCTGAGCATGATGCTGGATATATAGTTTTCCATGGTGTCGCGCACGGCAAAACCGATTGCCAGGCCAACCACGCCCGCACCACCCAGAATGGTTGCCATCAAGGCGGTTGCACCCAGCAGGTTGAGGGTGATAACCAGACCAACCACTATCGCAATGATCCGCACAGCTTGCGCCGCAAGCTCTGCCAAAAACGGGTTGGGCGTCAGCCTTAGCCACAACCGTGACCAGCGAGCCAGATTGTAGCCGAGATACACCACAAGGGTGAAAATCAACAGTGCCAGTCCGACCAGGGGCAGCGCGCGCAGCCATTGGTTCAAGTCCGCCTTGATCTTGGCCAGCATTGGCGACAGATTACCCTGCACATCCAGACGGCGTTCAATGCCATCGTCGACAGTAATAACACCAGGGAATTGTGCGGCCAGACTCAATGCGCGCTCGGCCTGTGCGCCGTTTGATACCGAACCCGATAGCAGTACCACGCCATCCTTGACCTCAACCTCTACGGCGACCAGCGGCTCAAGCAGTTGGTAAACACCCGCTATGCGGGCCTGAATACGCTGGTCTTCAAGACTGAGTTCATCAGCCGTATCAGCATCGGCCGATATCTCGGTTACGGGTGATTGGGCCTGTGCTGGAGCCAGATAGAAGATCATCAGTAGCGCGCCTAGCACCATAATCAGGCGAACGCCGGGGGCTACTTTCGGTGAACTAACCCACGATCCCATCATGAACACCATTCTGTCTGATATGTGCTGCTGTCTTTACGCATTGCATTCTCGTGGTTGGTCCAGCCAGGGCATAGTGTCATTGTCAGTTGGTCTGTGGCGCAAACTGATAATGACCGGTAATCGGATAGGCGAACAGTTTATCTTCCAACTTCGGTCCGGCGCCTATGTTGTGCACAATCAGCGGCCGTCCTGAGCCAGCTGCTATCTGGTCCGTTACAATGCCGATGTGCGGCAGGTTGCCTGGCAACATCCAGGTCACGATAGAGCCGGGTTGATAGTCTGAAGCCTCGGTGGACATCGGCAGTTCTGTGCCATGGCGCTTGAAGAAGGTTTGCAGATTAGGCACGCGGCGGTGATCTATATTGCTGTCGGGGCGGTTCAGACCCCAGATGCGTCTGGATGGATAGCTGCCGAAGTTGGCCCGCATGTCCTCATGAACCAGCTGCTGCAGATCGATTCCCAGCGTACGGTAGGCGCGAATGATGACGTCTGTGCATACGCCCATATCAGCAGGTACATCGCCCCCGGGATAATCGATGCGCTGGTAAGCACCGTCGTAGCGCACGACGTGTGTCGTGCGCTCCAACGCGGCCAGCACCAGTTGCTGCTCGAAGGGGGGCAGCTCGGCAGTCGCTGGCAATGACACAAGCCAGCACAGCACCGTCACAATCACGCCCCGCATAGGCTCACCTTTCCAGTATTAATGTGCTGATGTGCATAGCCCGCATACCAGGCGTCAGCTCATTCAGGTAGAGGAATATAGTCTTTCTCATCTCCGGGCACGGTTGGGAAGCGCTGGGCCTTCCAGTCTGCCTTGGCCTGTTCGACTCGCGCCTTGCGAGTGGATACGAAATTCCATTCGATAAAGCGGCGCGACATTGTTTCGCCACCGATAATGCCAATGCGTGCTGCACTGGTAGCCGTTACGCTTACGCCGGGCTGATTGTTCATGATGGCGAGTGAATGCTCCGGTATCGCGGTCTTGCTCGCTTTCAGGCTGCCGCTGGCGACATAGACGGCCAGCTCTTCAGCGTTGGGTAGCATCAGAGTCTGTCCAGCCTGCAAGTGAGCTTCAACATAGAGTGTCTGGGCAAAGGTCTTGACCGGCGAGGTGCGGCCATAGGCGCTGCCCATCAACACCCTGACCGGCACGTCATCCACCGTAAACGCGGGTATCTCCGCCGAAGGGTAGTGATAGAAGGCCGGCTCGATTTCCTCATCTGCTTCCGGCAACGCCAGCCAGAGTTGCAAGCCATGCAGACGATGGGCTCGGGCTGTCACTTCAGCGCGTTCGCGTTCGGAATGGACAATGCCGCGACCAGCCACCATCAGGTTGATGTCCCCTGGCCGGATCGCCTGCAGGCTGCCAAGGGAATCCCGATGGAGGATTTCCCCTTCGAACAAATAGGTGACAGTAGCCAGATTCACATGGGGATGCGGTTTGACATTGATGCCCTTGCCAGCGGGGAATTCAACCGGCCCCATGTGATCGAAAAAAATCCAGGGTCCGACCATCTTGCGTTGCACAGTTGGCAGGGCACGACGTACAGAAAAGCCACCAAGATCCTTATCGCGTGGCTTGATTAGCAGCTCTATTGCGCTGCAGCCACCGGAAAAATCACATTCTTGTTCAGCGCGACTTTGGTCATTGCTCATATCGGTAATCCTGCCCATGTCATCCCATTGGCAAGGAAAGCATAATTAGACAGCGCTTGCACGTCAGCTTGGTCTGGTTGATGCCAGGGTTGCAGTCGTGAAAACAGTGGGGGGTCTGTGATGTGCGCTTTATAAGGACTGGAATGACGAGAAGAAATGGTGGGCCCAGTAGGGTGTAAGCGGGGTTTCGTGAAGCATGGCTTCGCGCCGCTGGAACGACCAAAATCTGTGATTTTTGGCTGGATTAGTCCAATGAGGTACGGCGCGACTGAAAGGAGTGGTGGGCCCAGTAGGACTTGAACCTACGACCAAGCGATTATGAGTCGCCTGCTCTGACCAACTGAGCTATGGGCCCACGATAGTGCGAACGCCGCGAATTATACGTATTGAGGCAGCAACTGACCATAGTTATGCACTGTGGAAATAAAAACGCCCGGCAATGCCGGGCGTTTTCGTTACTGCTGTGCGCTTACTCGTCGAGGAAGCTGCGCAGGTGGTCGCTGCGCGTGGGGTGGCGCAGCTTGCGCAGCGCCTTGGCCTCGATCTGACGAATCCGTTCGCGGGTTACGTCAAACTGTTTGCCAACCTCTTCCAGCGTGTGATCGGTATTCATATCGATACCGAAACGCATGCGCAGCACCTTGGCTTCCCGTGCGGTGAGGCCGGAGAGGACTTCGCGAGTGGCTTCCTTGAGGCTTTCCACGGTGGCCGAGTCAATCGGCGATTCCATGGTCGAGTCCTCGATGAAGTCGCCCAGATGCGAGTCTTCGTCGTCGCCGATCGGGGTTTCCATGGAGATCGGCTCTTTGGCGATCTTGAGTACCTTGCGGATCTTGTCCTCAGGCATTTCCATGCGCTCGCCCAGCTCTTCCGGCGTGGGTTCGCGGCCCATTTCCTGGAGCATCTGACGGGAGATACGGTTCAGTTTGTTGATGGTCTCGATCATGTGCACCGGAATACGGATGGTGCGCGCCTGGTCGGCAATCGAGCGGGTGATCGCCTGACGAATCCACCAGGTAGCATAGGTCGAGAACTTGTAGCCGCGACGGTATTCAAACTTGTCCACGGCCTTCATCAGACCGATGTTGCCTTCCTGGATCAGATCGAGGAATTGCAGGCCGCGGTTGGTGTACTTCTTGGCAATCGAGATCACCAGTCGCAGGTTGGCCTCGACCATTTCTTTTTTGGCGCGGCGGGCACGGGCTTCACCGATCGACATGCGACGGTTGATGTCCTTGACCTCGGAGATGGTCAGCTCGGCGTCGTCAGCCAGCGCTGCCAGCTTCTTCTGGGCGCGAATGATATCGCCCTTGTAGCTTTCCAGTGCTTCGGCATAACGCGGACTGTCGGCCAACAGGCTGTCGACCCACTCGGTATTGATTTCGTTGCCGGGGAAGCCACGCAGGAAGTCGGCGCGGGGCATGCGGGCATCACGCACACACAGCTGCATGATGGCGCGTTCCTGGGCGCGGATCTGATCCTGCGCATTGCGTACGCGGTTAACCAGTGCTTCATACTGCTTGGGCACCAGCTTGATCGGCATGAACAACAGGGCCAGGGCGTCGAGTTCGGCGGTGGCCTGTTTGCTGCCGCGGCCGTGCTTCTTCAGGGCTTTCTTGGTTTTGACCATCTGGTCGGAGATGGCCGTGAAGCGCAGGCGCGCGACTTCCGGATCGGGACCGCCATCACCTTCTTCTTCAGTGCTGTCGTCATCCTCTTCGTCGTCATCATCCTTGTTCGACTTGTCGTCGTCCTTGATGCTGTCGGCGGGGATTTCTTCGGTAGCCTGGACGCCGGACATGCCGTCATCGTCCGGGTCGATATAGCCACTGAAGATGTCGGACAGACGACCGCTTTCCTCGACCACGCGGTGATAGTCGGCAAGAATGCCGTCAACCGTACCGGGGAACATGGAAATGGCCGCCATGACTTCGCGAATGCCTTCCTCGATGCGTTTGGCGATTTCGATCTCGCCTTCGCGGGTCAGCAGTTCAACCGTACCCATCTCACGCATGTACATGCGCACAGGATCAGTGGTACGGCCAATGTCGCTTTCAACAGCGGCCAGGGCCGCAGCGGCCTCTTCGGCAGCGGCTTCGTCGGCGTCATTGTCGGCGAGCAACAGGGCATCGGCATCCGGGGCTGTCTCGAAGACAGTGATGCCCATGTCGTTGATCATGCGAATGATGTCTTCGACCTGTTCTGGATCGGAGATATCCTCCGGCAGGTGGTCGTTGACTTCCGCATAGGTCAGAAAGCCTTGCTCGCGACCGCGGGCAATAAGCTCTTTGAGACGGGATTGCTGTTGCGCTTTTCCGGACATAACAACCCTTGTGGATGCCTTGGTAAACAAAAAAGTAAGCCGCGGATTATACCCTGTTTTCAGGCTGCATAGCCAGTTGGGTAGCCGCTACTTGTCGGATTTATCTGTTGTGCGTCTGCGCAGAAGCTCTCGCAGTTCCTGCTTTTCCTCGCTGGTGAGCGGCGCTTCAGCCGATTGAGCGAGGAGTTTTTCAACGCGTCTGTCAGTCTGTCGCGCCACTAAACTATTAATGGTGTCGAAAAACTGTTGTTCAAGGTTGGCGTCGGCGCGGCCGAGCAGCCATTCCTTTTCCGCCAACTGGCTCAATTGCTCGCCCATCTCGGTGCCATGCCAGCGGGCCAGCAGTTGCACTGTACTCAGTGTAGGTGTTTTCTGCAGGGCTTCAATCAAGGCCACCAGAAGTTGTGCCTGTTCGCCCTCTTCGGCGGCAAACCGATTGGCCTGATCGACAGCGCCAGCCAGCTGCGGGTGGTGCAGCAGGGTGCGGGCGGCAGTCATTATCGGGTTTTCCACGCCAGCACGCTCGTTGCGCTTATTGGGCCGCGGCGTGCGTTGCGGGCTGCGTTGCGGGCGAATCGGCAGGTAGTCGGGTTCGTCCATCGAGTCAAAATCGATGTCGCTGTAATTGGGGTAGTCTGGTTCAGTCGGGGCGCTGGCAGCAGCGGTCGGCTTGGGCAGGCTCTCGAGGTCCATGCCCGTGAGCTTTTCCAGCGATTGGCGCAGCAGGCGTTGCAACATCTTGCCTGGAATCTGCTCGATCAATGGCAGTGCCAGGGTAGCCAGATGTGCCTTGCCTTCCAGGCTGTCCGGGTTGGCTTCTTCGGACAGATGGCGAAACAGGTAATCGGTCAGTGGCTGGGCTTGCTGGGCCATGCGGGCGCGGAAGGCATCATGGCCCTCGCTGCGAATCAGGCTGTCCGGGTCCTGACCTTCGGGCAGAAACATGAAGCGCACATGGCGGCCATCTTCTAGTGCGGGCAGGCAGGCATTCAGCGCGCGCCAAGCGGCCTGGCGCCCGGCCTTGTCACCGTCGAAGCAGAAGATCACCGTGTTGACGATGCGAAATAGCCGTTTGAGATGGGTTTCGCTGGTCGCCGTGCCGAGGGTTGCCACCGCGTTGGTCACGCCGTGCTGGGCCAGGGCGATAACGTCCATATAGCCCTCGACCACCAGGATATCGTCGAGTTGCCGGTTTTGCTGGCGGGCTTCGTATAGGCCATAGAGTTCCTGGCCCTTGTGATAGACCGGCGTTTCAGGCGAATTCAGATATTTAGGTTTGTCGTCACCCAGGACTCGGCCGCCGAACCCCAGGGTGCGGCCGCGGCTGTCGCGAATCGGGAAAATGATGCGGTCACGAAAGCGGTCGTAACGTTTGCCGCTGTCCGGGTTTTCCACCACCAGACCGGCGTCGATCAGCGCCTTGACCTCGGTCGTGTCCTGGCTCAGGTGGCCCATCAGGTTATCCCAGCCGGGCGGAGCAAAGCCGATATCGTAGCGCTTGGCAATCTGCCCGGTCAGTCCACGCTGTTTCAGGTAATCAACCGCCCGTTGGCGCTGCTTGTGGTGCCGCAACTGATGTCGGTAGAAGGCGGCAGCCTGCTCAAGCAAGGCATACAGCGGGCTATCCTTTTGCGCGGCTCTGGGTTGCTGGCGGTTGCCGCGGCTGGACTCTTCACGCGGTACGTCAACACCGGCGTGGCGGGCCAGCTCCTCCACGGCCTGGGGAAAGTCCAGGCGCTCAAAGTCCATTACAAAGCTCAAGGCGTTGCCGCCAGCACCGCAGCCGAAGCAATAATAAAACTGCTTGTCATGGCTGACGCTGAAAGAGGGGGACTTTTCGTTATGGAAGGGACAGAGTGCCGAGAAGTTCTTGCCGGATTTCTTCAGCTTCAGGCGCGAGCCGATGACCTCGACAATATCGGTACGGCCGAGGAGGTCGTCAATAAAGCCTTGGGGAATCAAGCCTGCCATCAGAACTGCCTTGGGCTGTCGAGTCGGAATTCAGCACGCAACGGTCACGGGGTATTACGCCGGGCTGTGCGAGGACGCTTGTGCGAGGAAACTATAGCAGCCATGAGGCGCCCTAAGCAGCAGTGCCTGCCTTAGCAGGCAGGAAAAAGTCAAACGCAAAAGTCCAGCCATTTCCATTCACATGGAAGGCCGGAAAGATGCTTGTAGCCTGAAGGTTTCGGTCCGCCGATCAGTCGATAAAGCTGATGACCCGGCGAGCCCGCAAGGGCCCGCAAGCGGACGAGCTGAAACTTAGTACAGGCGTACGTGACGACGCTGTTCGCGCTGCAGCTTCTTGGCGTGACGCTTTACAGCGGCAGCAGCCTTGCGCTTGCGCTCGGTGGTCGGCTTCTCGTAAAACTCGCGGCGGCGAACTTCAGCCAGCACGCCAGCTTTTTCACAGGAGCGCTTGAAGCGGCGCAGGGCCACGTCGAAGGGTTCGTTCTCTTTTACTTTGACGGCAGGCATTTCGTACCTTTCTGACAATTTGCTGTGAGTCATAACCCTCGGCCTTGGCCGTGGGCGATTGCATTTCTAAGGGGAGCGGATGTTACCGCCTTCATTCTGGAAATGCAAAACAAGATTCGATGTCAGACTGAAAATACCCGCTTTGATGGGCTATCAATGCCCGGAAAGTCTGGTTTGGCGAGCGCGGGAAGATTATCATGCGTGTCCTTCCACAAGCCAACGGCCAGCAGAAAAGCTATGCGTGTTCTGGGTATTGAAACCTCCTGCGATGAAACCGGCATTGCGCTATACGACAGCGAGCACGGCTTGCTGGCAGATGCCCTGTTCAGCCAGATCGACCTGCACCGGGTCTACGGCGGCGTGGTGCCTGAGCTGGCCTCGCGTGATCACGTCAAACGGCTGATCCCGCTGATTCGGCAGGTCTTTGCCGAGGCCGGTGTTGCCGAAGGTGAGGTGGACGGCGTGGTGTATACCGCAGGACCGGGTCTGGTCGGTGCGCTGCTGGTCGGCGCTGCCTGTGCCCGTGCCCTGGCCTTTGCCTGGGGAGTGCCGGCCCTGGGTGTCCATCATATGGAGGGCCACTTGCTGGCGCCGATGCTGGAAGACAATCCGCCAGCCTTTCCCTTTGTTGCCTTGCTGGTGTCCGGTGGCCATACCCAGCTGGTGCGCGTGGATGGCATTGGTCAATACCAACTGCTCGGCGAGTCCCTGGACGATGCTGCCGGTGAGGCCTTTGACAAGACCGCAAAGCTGATGGGGCTGGCGTATCCCGGTGGGCCGGAGATCGCCCGTCTGGCTGAGCGCGGCACCCCCGGGCGTTTTGTGTTTCCGCGGCCGATGACCGACAGGCCGGGTCTGGACTTCAGTTTCAGTGGTCTGAAAACCGCCACCCTGAATGCCTGGCAAGGCTGTGTCGGCAACGGTGATGACAGTGAACAGACACGCTGTGATGTTGCCCTGGCCTTTGAGCAGGCGGTTGTTGAAACCCTGACCATCAAATGCCGACGGGCCCTCAAGGCGACCGGATTGAAACGTCTGGTGATCGCCGGTGGAGTGAGTGCCAACCGGCATCTACGCCACGCCTTGGGCGACATGGCAAAGAGCCTCAAGGGTGAGCTGTTTTATGCGCGTCCGGCTTTTTGTACGGATAATGGTGCGATGATTGCCTATGCTGGCTGCCAGCGCTTGATGGCCGGGCAGCAGGATCAGGGTGGCATTCACACTCGGGCGCGCTGGCCGCTGGAAGAGTTGCCGCCCCTTACTCCCTGAAGCGGCTCTCGTTACCGTTCAGCAGGCGACCAATATTCAGCCGGTGACGGACCAGAATCAGGGCTACCATGATGCTGCAGGGCAGCAACAGCTGGGGCTGCTGCCAGGCCAGCCAGGGCAACAGGGCCAGACAGGCAAGGATGGAGGCCAGTGAGGCGATGCGGATGGCGGCAAAACTGCCAAGCCAGACCAGCATGACCCAGATCGCTGCCGGCCATGACAGCAAGAGCACGACACCGGCGCCGGTGGCCACACCCTTGCCGCCCTGCAGACGGTGAAAGATGGGCAGTACATGGCCGATAACGGCAAACAGACCGACCCAGGCCTGTTCCACCGTGCCCAAGCCGGTTTCGGCCGCGAGCCAGACGGCCAGACACCCCTTGCCCATGTCGCCGAGCAGGGTTGCCAGGGCCAGCGGCCGGTTACCCAGGCGCAGCATGTTGCTGGCGCCTGGATTGCCAGAGCCGAGGCTGCGCGGATCCGGCAGCTTGCCCAACTGGCTGAGCAGGACGGCAAAGGACACCGAGCCCAGCAGGTAGGCGAAACAGAGCAGCAGGATGAACAGGTGGGACATGACCGTGTGCCGTGTTCTGAAAACCCGATTGTAGTCGACGCGGGAGCAGTTTGTGGATTACGTATTTATCAAAGGCCTGGCGGTAGAGGCAGTGATCGGCGTGTATGACTGGGAACGCACCCTGCTTCAGCCGTTGGTACTCGACCTGGATATGGGCTGGGACATTCGCCCGGCGGCTGTCGGTGACGATCTGACGGCGACGCTGGATTACGCGGCGGTCAGTCAGCGGCTGCTGGATTATGTCGGAGCCAGCCAGTTTCAGTTGGTGGAGACCCTGGCTGAGCGGGTTGCTGCGCTGGTCATGGACGAGTTTCAGGTTCCCTGGCTGCGCCTGCGGGTAACCAAGCCCGGTGCAGTCAAACAGGCTGCTGGCGGTGTCGGGGTGCAGATCGAGCGTGGAGCGCGCTCGGCATGAAGGCGATTTTTCTCGGGGTGGGCAGCAATGTCGAGCGCGAGCAACATGTACAGCGCGGTCTGGATGCTCTGAGCCAACTGCTGGGTCCTCTGGATGTGTCTCCGGTGTTTGAAAGTGAGGCTGTCGGCGTGCTCGGTCGGCGCTTTTTCAATCTGGTGGTGGGTGCGCAAACGCACTTGTCGCTGAGCGATCTGAATGCAGCACTCAAGGCCATCGAGGCGGCTTGTGGCCGGCGTGACTCGCCCTCGCCGGGGCGCATTACACTGGATATCGATATTCTCACCTATGGCGATCTGACGGGTGTGCATGGGGGGCAGACGCTGCCGCGACCGGAAGTGCGCCGCAATGCCTTCGTTCTCTGGCCGCTGGCCCTGCTGGCGCCGCATGCCTGGTTACCCGGCAGTGGTCGCACGCATGCCGAGCTGTGGGCTGAATGGCAGGGCGATCAGGCGTTGTGGCCGGTGGCCTTTGATTGGCGTGGCCAGGTATTGACCCCGGCTGAGTTGATTGAGGCGCATGCCTTGCGGTCCAGATCGGGCTGCTAAGCGTTGCTTGTGCCCCCCCTGTTCGCGGTCAGGCGACCGCTCCTACCGAGTCGAGTCAGGGCCGGGGCTATATGTGGGAGCAGTCGCCTGACCGCGAAGGGGGTTCTAGCTCTGGGCCTGGCTAAACCCTGTTTTGAAGTCAGCAAGCGCCTTTTTCCGTTCCTGCTCCAAGGCCTTGCCCAATTCTGCACCTTCCAGCCCCCGCGCCAGTAATGCCTCGACATTCACACTGCGTGCCGCCTGTGCGGCGGCGCGCAGGTAATCGGCCTGCGGATAGGGTTCGTTCTCCAGGCCCGTGCGGCCGCGGGCATCCGCCTCGCAGGCACCGAGAAACTGCTCGAAGCGCTCGGGTCGGCGGTAGATATCAAAGGTTTTGAACAGCTTGAGCAGGGTTTCCGGCTTCAGCTCCCGTGCGCGGTGACAATGGGTATGGTATTCGCAGGTCAGCAGCGCCAGTTCCTGGCAGTCGCGGGGTACCTTGCAGCGTGCATTCACCACTTTTACCGCCCGCAGGCCGCTGTGCTCATGGCCGTGATGCTTGGGCCAGAGAGTTGGATCGGTCAGACCCTTGCCCAGATCATGCAGCAGGCAAGCCCAGCGCGCCGCCAGTGGCAATTGCAGGCGTGCGGCGGCTTCCAGGACCAGCAGCAGGTGTTCGCCGGTATCGACTTCCGGGTGATGGGCGATGGGTTGCGGCACGCCGAAGAGCTTGTCGACTTCGGGCAACAGTGCCTTGAGTGCGCCACAGTCGCGTAGCACACGGATAAAGACGTCGGGATTGGGCTCCATCAGGGCGCGGCTGATTTCCTTCCAGGTGCGTTCCGGGGTCAGCGCCGCCAGTTCGCCTGATTCGGCCAGCTCACTCATCAGTTGCAGGGTTTCAGCGGCCACGCGAAAGCCCATGCGCTTGTAGCGCGCGGCATAACGGGCCACCCGCAATACCCGTAGCGGGTCCTCGACAAAGGCCGGGGAGACATGCCGCAGCAGACGTGCCGCCAGGTCGCGCTGGCCACCGTAGGGGTCAATCAGCGTGCTATTGCTGTCCATGGCCATGGCATTGACGGTCAGGTCGCGGCGGATCAGGTCCTGTTCCAGGGTGACGTCCGGGCTGGTATGGAAGACAAAGCCGCCGTAGCCGCGACCGCTTTTGCGCTCGGTGCGCGCCAGCGCGTATTCCTCGCCGGTCTTCGGATGCAGAAACACCGGGAAGTCTTGGCCGACCGGCTTGAAACCGGCGCTCAGCATGTCTTCGGGGGTTGCGCCCACCACCACCCAGTCATAGTCGCTGAAGGGATGGCCAAGCAGTTGGTCACGAACGGCGCCGCCGACCAGGTAGGTTGCATAAGTGGGTGACGTCAAGCCTGATGCCTCGATCTGCTGTGAGCTTCAAGCTTCAAGCTTCAAGCCCCAAACTTCAAGCCCCAGGTTCACATGTGAGGGGTTAGCTTGCCGCTTGAAGCTTGCTACTTGCCGCTGCTTCTAGATCGGCGGAATGTTCAGATCAAACTTGGGCATCCGGTCCAGGCTGTTGTCGGTCTTGGGCGGCAGGTGCAGGGACTCGATGACCTTGTCCCCGTCCAGGCTGTCCAGATGAATGTCGAAACCCCAGAGACGGTGCAGGTGCTTGAGCATGTCATTGGTCGAGTCACCCAGGGGTTTGCCGTCATGCCGCTGGTGACGCAGGGTCAGGGAGCGGTCACCACGCCGGTCAACCTTCCAGACCTGAATGTTCGGCTCGCGGTTGCCGAGGTTGTATTGGGCGGCCAGATGCTGGCGCACCGCGCGGTAGCCACTGTCATCATGGATAGCGGCTACTTCCAGGTGATCGTCCTGCTCGTCGTCGACAATGGCAAACAGCTTCAAATCACGAATCACCTTGGGCGACAGGTACTGGAGGATGAAGCTTTCATCCTTGAAAGTGCGCATGGCGAACTTGATGGATTCCAGCCAGTCTGTACCGGCAATCTCCGGGAACCAGCGGCGGTCCTCCTCGGTAGGGTGTTCGCACATGCGGCGGATGTCGGTCATCATCGCAAAGCCCAGGGCGTAGGGGTTGATGCCGCTGTACCACTGGCTGTCGAAGGGTGGCTGGTAGATCACACTGGAATGCGATTGCAGAAACTCGAGCATGAAGCCATCGGTTACCTTGCCCTCATCGTACAAATGGTTGAGCAGGGTGTAGTGCCAGAAAGTCGCCCAGCCCTCGTTCATGACCTGGGTCTGGCGTTGCGGGTAAAAGTACTGCGCTACCTTGCGCACGATGCGCACCACTTCGCGTTGCCAGGGCTCCAGCAACGGCGCGTTTTTCTCGATGAAGTACAGCAGGTTTTCCTGTGGTTCGCTGGGGTAGCGCTCCTCCTCGGCCTGTTTGTCCCTTTGGCTGGCCGAAACCGGGATGGTCCGCCACAGATCGTTGACCTGACGCTGCAGGTGCTCCTCGCGTTCTTCCTGACGCAGGCGTTCTTCTTCTGCCGAGATCGGGTAGGGGCGTTTGTATCGGTCAACGCCGTAGTTCATCAGGGCATGGCAGGAGTCGAGAATATCTTCCACGGCATCAATACCGTGACGCTCCTCGCACTGACTGATGTACTGCTTGGCAAACACCAGATAGTCAATGATGGCGCTGGCGTCGGTCCAGCTGCGGAACAGGTAGTTACCCTTGAAGAAGGAGTTGTGACCATAGCAGGCATGGGCGATCACCAGCGCCTGCATGGTCATGGTGTTTTCTTCCATCAGATAGGCAATGCACGGATCGGAGTTGATCACGATCTCGTAGGCCAGGCCCATCTGCCCTCGCTTGTAGTGCTTCTCGGTGTGCAGGAAGTGTTTGCCATAGGACCAGTGGTGATAACCCAGTGGCATGCCCACCGAGGCATAGGCATCCATCATCTGTTCGGCGGTGATTACCTCGATCTGGTTCGGATAGGTATCCAGTCCATAGACCTCATGGGCAATGCGCCCCAGTTCACGGTCGTATTCCTGGATCAACTCGAAAGTCCATTCCGAGCCGGTGGAAATGGGTTGGCGTTTCATGTGGCCATCCTCTTCTGGAACAGCTTGCGAAAGACCGGGTAAATATCACCGGCATCGACGATCTGCTGTTGGGCAAAACTGTCGCTGAATTGCTCGGCTACCTGCTCATATTCGTACCAGAGGGCCTGGTGGTCTCGCGGGGTGATTTCTACGTAGCAGTAATACTGCATGGCCGGCATGATCTGTCTGGCCAGCAGATCGCGGCAGATCGGTGAGTCATCATTCCAGTTGTCGCCGTCCGAGGCCTGGGCGCAGTAGATATTCCACTCATTCGGTGAGTAGCGTTCTTCGACAATCTGCTGCATCAGTCGCAGTGCGCTGGAGACGATGGTGCCGCCAGTCTCCCGGGAGTAGAAGAACTCTTCTTCATCGACTTCCTTGGCGCTGGTGTGGTGACGGATAAACACCACTTCAATGCGCTCGTAATTGCGCTGCAGGAACAGGTACAGCAGGATGTAGAAGCGCTTTGCCAGATCTTTGGTGGCCTGGGTCATGGAGCCGGACACATCCATCAGGCAGAACATCACAGCCTGGGAGCTCGGCGTCGGCTGTTTTGTGATCAGGTTGTAGCGCAGGTCAAAGGTATCGAGAAAAGGAATTCGGTCTATACGTTTGCGCAGTTGGGCAATTTCGTCCTCAAGGGCCTGTTGATCCAGCAGATTATCCGGTTGCTCCCTGAGCAGCAGCGCCAACTCCGCTTCGGCTTCGCGCAAGCGGGCTCGACTGCAACCGCTCAGGGCAATACGCCGGGCATGGGCGGCGCGCATGGAGCGCACAATATTGATCCGCGACGGATTGCCCTGCTGGCTGATACCGGCACGCACTGGTTTGAAGGTGTCAGTCCCGGTCAGGTGGCGCTTGACCAGATTCGGCAGGGCCAGATCCTCGAACATGAAGTCGAGGAATTCATCCTGGGTAATCTGAAACACAAATTCGTCTTCGCCGTCACCGCTATCACCTGCCTGACTGCCGCCCTGGCCACCGCCACCACCGTCGGGCCGGGCTATGCGGTCACCGCTGCTGAAGTCGCGATTGCCAGGGTGTACGCCGGTCCGGCGACCACCCTGGCCATGGTGAAAAATAGGTTCATCAATATCGCGGCCGGGAATACTGATCTGCTCGCCGCCACTGATGTCGGTGATGGAGCGCCGTCCAACGGCGTCCTCGACGGCTTTCTTGATATGCGACTTGTAACGACGGAGAAAGCGTTGACGGTTGACCGTGCTCTTGTTCCTGCCGTTCAAACGACGGTCGATCACATGGCTCATGGCCCCTCCGGGGCCAGCTGTAAGCTGTAAGCTGAAAGCTTTAAGCTGGCTGTGCTGAATTCAAACGCTGATACCGGCGCTACTCGGTGTGTTCTTCTTGCCGCTTGAAGCTTGCGGCTGCTCAATAGCGGCAAGCCGCTATTGAGCCTTGCGCACGCGCAGATACCATTCCGACAAGAGCCTGACCTGTTTCTCGGTATAGCCTCGCTCGATCATGCGACTGACGAAGTCGCCGTGTTTCTTCTGGTCCTCCTTGCTGGCCTTGGCATTGAAGCTGATGACCGGCAGCAGATCTTCGGTGTTGGAGAACATCTTCTTCTCGATCACCATGCGCAGCTTTTCATAGGACAGCCAGCTTGGGTTCTTGCCGTTGTTCTGCGCGCGTGCACGCAGCATGAAGTTGACGATCTCGTTGCGGAAATCCTTGGGATTGCTGATGCCCGCCGGTTTCTCGATTTTTTCCAGTTCCTCGTTCAGGGCCACGCGGTTGAGGATTTCTCCGGTGTCCGGGTCACGGTATTCCTGATCCTGAATCCAGAAATCCGCATACATGACATAGCGATCGAAAATGTTCTGCCCATACTCGCTGTAGGACTCCAGGTACGCGGTCTGGATTTCCTTGCCGATGAAGTCGACATAGCGTGGCGCCAGATATTCCTTGATAAAACGCAGGTAGCGCTCGCTGGTATCGGCCGGGAACTGCTCCTGCTCAATCTGCTGCTCAAGTACATAGAGCAGGTGCACCGGGTTGGCCGCCACCTCAGTGTTGTCGTAGTTGAAGACCTTGGACAGAATCTTGAAGGCAAAGCGCGTCGACAGGCCATTCATGCCTTCATCAACGCCAGCGCTGTCACGGTATTCCTGAATCGACTTGGCCTTGGGGTCGGTATCCTTGAGGTTCTCGCCGTCATAGATACGCATTTTCGAGTAGAGATTCGAGTTGTCCGGCTCCTTCAGGCGTGACAATGTGGTGAACTGGGCCAGCATCTTCAGCGTATCCGGAGCGCAGTGGGCGTTGGCCAGGGAACTGCTGGTCAGGAGTTTCTGATAGATCTGGATTTCATCACTGACGCGCAGGCAATAGGGCACCTTGACGATGTAGATGCGGTCAATGAAGGCTTCGTTGTTCTTGTTGTTGCGGAAGGTGTGCCACTCGGACTCGTTGGAGTGTGCCAGGATCACGCCGTTGAACGGTATGGCCCCCAGCCCCTCGGTGCTGTTGTAGTTGCCCTCCTGGGTGGCGGTCAGCAGCGGGTGCAGTACCTTGATCGGTGCCTTGAACATCTCGACAAATTCCATCAGCCCCTGGTTGGCGCGGCACAGGGCACCGGAATAGCTGTAGGCGTCCGGATCGTTCTGCGGAAACTCCTCGAGCTTGCGAATATCGACCTTGCCGACCAGCGCAGAAATATCCTGGTTGTTCTCGTCACCCGGCTCAGTCTTGGCGATTGCTGTCTGCTGCAGGATCGAGGGGTAGAGCTTGACCACCCTGAACTGGCTGATGTCGCCGTTGAACTCATGCAGGCGTTTGACCGCCCAGGGCGACATGATGCTGTTGATATAGCGCCGGGGGATACCGTAGTCCTCTTCGAGAATCGCACCGTCTTCTTCCGGGCTGAACAACCCCAGTGGTGACTCGAACACCGGTGAATCCTTGATCGCGTAGAAAGGCACCTGCTGCATCAGTGACTTGAGTTTTTCTGCCAGTGAGGACTTGCCGCCGCCGACCGGGCCGAGCAGATAGAGAATCTGTTTGCGTTCCTCCAACCCCTGGGCGGCATGCCGGAAGAAGGAGACGATATGCTCGATGGCATCCTCCATGCCGTGAAAGTCGGCAAAGGCCGGGTAGCGTTTGATCATCTTGTTGGAGAAGATCCGCGACAGGCGCGGGTTCATCGAGGTATCGATCAATTCGGGTTCGCCAATGGCC
Source organism: Halopseudomonas sp. 4NH20-0008 (assembly GCF_057548395.1). Classification (NCBI taxonomy): domain Bacteria; kingdom Pseudomonadati; phylum Pseudomonadota; class Gammaproteobacteria; order Pseudomonadales; family Pseudomonadaceae; genus Halopseudomonas; species Halopseudomonas sp. 4NH20-0008. The sequence continues at coordinate 446,536 of NZ_BAAJMD010000001.1, read as the reverse complement.
TTGAGCAGGCGTTCGGCGGCAGTGGCATAGGTCAGCGGATCGGCTTTGCAGAGGTCAAGGTATTCCTGCAGGCTGTACTCCTCCTGCCGGGTGGTTTCGAAACGGTTCTGAAAATGACTGAATATGCTCATGACTCGACCTCGCTTGCAGGGGTGAGGTCTGGCGCTTCCACATGCTCCAGGCTGGCAAAGGGTGATGGCATTTCCTGATGCAGAATCCCCCAAGACCACAAACAGCGGGCATGGTCGGGGAGTCTGTCGAATCGTCCGGACGGGCGCTCTGTTCCCCGTTCGGGATTCGGCAGGCTCCCCTGTTATAGGAAGACGGCAGACCGGCATTCACATTTATGATTGCCTCATCAACAGAATAGTTCTTTTGCGCGCGGACGAAAGCGGGATTTACATAAAAATTACATTGCCGGATGTGAGCTTGTCCGCTTTGCTGCGCCTCAGCCCAACACGTTCAGGCGTTGCGGATGATACTGCCGCCAGAGTTCAAATCCGCCGTCCAGGCTGTAGACCTCGGCAAAGCCGAGGCTGGCGAGGTAGGCCGCCGCAGGCTGACTGGAGTTGCCGTGGTAGCAACAGACGATCAGTGGCGTTTGCTTGTCGGCCTGGGCAACAAAGTCCGCCAGGCTGGCATTGTCGAGGTGAACGGCGCGGGTGATATGCCCCCTGGCAAAGCTGTCTGGATCGCGGATATCGACCAGTGCCGCACCGTTGTCGAGCAGCCCTGCGGCGGACTGCGGGTCAATATGTCGGAATTCGCTCATGCCATGTCTCCACAGTTGCACTGGATGCGCTCGCCGCTGTCCAGATCCATCAAGGTCATGCTGGCGCCCCAGACACAACCGCTGTCCAGCGCATGTACGCCGGGTATGTTGGTCGTGCCGCCCAGCGCCGCCCAATGACCAAACAGGATCTGTGTCTGCGGGTCGCGGCGCGGGAAGCTGAACCAGGGCGCATAGCCCTTGGGCGCGCTGCCTAGCCCTTCCTTGGATTTTAGATCAAGACTGCCGTCGGCTTTACAGAAGCGCATGCGGGTCAGGTAATTGGTGATCACACGCAGGCGGTCTGTGCCTTCCAATGACGGTTTCCAGCGAACCGGATCGTTGCCATACATCTCATCCAGAAACCACGGCAAGCGCTCGTCACAGCGCAGCACGCTTTCGACTTCCGCTGCGCGCTTGAGGGTCTGTGTCACCGTCCAGATCGGCGGTACCCCGGCGTGGGTCATGAGCATGCCGCGGCTTGCGTCCCAGTGTGCCAATGGGCGCTGACGCAGGTTGCCCAGCAAGCGTTGGCAATCGCTGGCCTTGAGAATCGGCAGCAGGGTATCGGATTTACGCAGGCGGGTCGCGTCCCGTGCGGCGGCAAGCAGGTGCAGATCATGGTTGCCGAGCACGGCAATACAGGCATTACCCAGGCTATCTAAAAAACGCAGGGTTTCCAGCGAGTCGGGACCGCGGTTGACCATGTCGCCGACTGACCAGAGCTGGTCGCGGGACGGGTTGAAGTCGACCTCTGCGAGCAGGCACTTGAGCGGTGCCAGGCAGCCTTGAATATCACCAACGGCATAGGTGGTCATCGGCTCATCGCTTAGTTCAGGGCGTTGGGCATGGCCAGTCGAAAACGCTGGATCTGCGCGTTGAAGCGGCTGCTGTCAGCCGCCAGCATGCCGTAATGCCCCTCCATGCTGCCGACCGGGGTATCGAGCAGACAGCCACTGCTGTAGGTATATTCAGCGCCCGGCTGAATCAGCGGTTGTTCACCGACCACACCGTCGCCGACCACTTCGCGAACCTTACCGTTACCGTCGGTGATCAGCCAGCGCCGGTCGATCAACTGAACAGCCTGGTTGCCATGGTTACGGATATGCACCGTGTAGGCAAAGGCAAAGCGTTGTGCGTCCGGGTCAGACTGTTCGCGCAGATAGCGCGTGATGACACCGACTTCGACAACATTGATGCTCTGGTTTCCCATGTGCTATTCCTGTTCTGAAGCGGCTTTTTGCCGTTTAAGGCAGTTGGCCAGGCGGACAAAGCCGGCCAGATCAACTTGCTCGGGCCGCAGCGTCGGATCCAGCCCTTCGGCTTCGATGCTCTCGGCACTCAGCAGTGGCTTGAGGGTGTTGCGCAGGGTCTTGCGGCGCTGGTTGAAGGCTTCACGCACGACCACTTCAAGTAAGGCCGGATCATCTGCCGGATGAGGCAGGGTGGCATGCGGGGTCAGTCGTACAATCGCCGAGTCAACCTTGGGCGCGGGGCTGAAGGACCCTGGGGCCACATCAAACAGGTGCTCTACCTGGCAGTGGTACTGCACCATGATGCCCAGACGGCCGTAATGGTTCATGCCGGCACCCGCCGCCAGGCGCTGCACGACTTCCTTCTGCAGCATGAAGTGCATATCGGCGACGCAGTCTGCCTGGCTGATCAGGTGAAACATCAAGGGCGTGGAAATGTTGTAGGGCAGGTTGCCGACAATGCGCAGCTTCTCGCCGTTCACCGCCAACTGGCGGAAATCAAACTTCAGGGCGTCGCCCTTGTGCAGGGTGAACAGCGGGCTGTGCCCGAAGCGCGACAGCAGCAGGGGATGCAAGTCATGGTCGAGCTCAACCACATCGAGTTGTGCGCCACTGCTCAGCAGGCCCTCGGTGATGGCGCCTTGTCCGGGGCCAATTTCAACTAGATGCTGGCCTTCGCGCGGGCTGACCGCACGCAGGATGCGATTGATCACGCCTGCGTCATGCAGGAAGTTCTGACCAAAGCGCTTGCGCGCCCGGTGGGGGGCAAAGTCACTCATGTCCGCGCTCCGGCGTTTATCATGCTGATGGCAGTGTCCAGCGCAACCCGCAGGCTGCCGGGGTCGGCACGACCCGTGCCGGCCAGATCCAAGGCGGTACCGTGATCGACCGAGGTACGAATGATCGGCAGACCCAGGGTGATGTTCACGGCGTTGCCAAAGCCCTTGTGCTTGAGCACGGGCAGGCCCTGGTCGTGATACATGGCCAGCACCGCGTCGGCCTGGTCAAGGTGTTTGGGGGTGAACAGCGTGTCGGCGGGCAGTGGCCCTTCCAGGTGCATACCTTGGGCGCGCAGTTGCTGCAGTACCGGAATAATCACGTCAATTTCTTCGTGGCCCATATGACCGCCTTCACCGGCATGCGGGTTCAGGCCGCAGACCAGAATGCGTGGTGCAGGAATGCCGAACTTGTTCTGCAGGTCGGCATGCAGAATAGTCAGCACCTGCTCCAGAAGCGGCGCGCTGATGGCATCAGCCACCGCACGCAACGGCAGATGGGTGGTGGCTAGCGCCACGCGCAGCCCCGGGCAGGCCAGCATCATCACCACCAGCGGGGTCTGGGTCAGTTCGGCAAAGTACTCGGTATGTCCCGAGAAAGGCACGCCGGCGTCATTGATCACGCCCTTGTGCACGGGCGCGGTGACTACTGCGGCAAACTGTCCTTGCAGGCAACCGCTCCCGGCCAGACGCAAGCTTTCCAGGACATAGCCGGCATTGGCTGGGTTCAGCTCGCCGGTAATGCAGGGGGTAGCGAGGGGCAGGGACAGATAGCTCAGCTCGCCGGCAGCCTGTGGCTGGGGCGTGGACTGGGGGTCAAAGGGGGTAAGAGAAACCGTCAGCCCCAGCTGGCTGGCCCGGCTGCGTAGCAGCTCAGGATCGGCGATCACCACGCGCTGATGGGCGCAGGGCTGACTGGCCAGCATCAGACACAGGTCCGGGCCAATGCCCGCCGGCTCGCCGGCGGTCAAGGCGATAGCACGACAGGTCACTAGATCTTGATCTCGACATAGGCGTCGCCACGGATTTCCAGCAGCCAGGTCTGCAGTTCTTCGTCGAACTTGCGATTCTGCAGCAGGTTTCGCGCCTGTTGCTCACGCATTTCGGAGGTCATATCGACGGTGCGCTTATCCTGAACCTCAAGCACATGCCAGCCGAACTGGGACTGGAAGGGGCGGGAAACCTGGTTCATCGGTGAGCTCAGCATGACCTCACGGAACTCGGGCACCATGGCGTCGGGTGTGACCCAGTTCAGCGAGCCGCCATTCAGTGCAGAGCCCGGATCTTCCGACACGGCGCGGGCCAGGGTGGCGAAGGACTCGCCGTTGCCGATGCGCTCATAGATGCGTTGCATCAATTCTGCCGCTTCACCTTCGCTGCGGATTTCGCTGGGTTTGATCAGGATGTGACGGACCTGATACTCGTCGACCATCAGGCCATCACCGCCACGTTTGTCCTGCAGCTTGAGGATGTGGTATCCGGCAGGTGAGCGAATGGGGGCAGTCACCTCGCCTATCTCCAGCGCGGCAATGGCGTTGGCAAAAGGCCCCGGTAGTTGGGCACCTTTGCGCCAGCCGAGCTCGCCTCCCTCCAGCGCAGTATCGCCACCGGAGCGACTGACGGCCAGGGAAGTAAAGTCAGCGCCGTCACGTAGCTCGGTATAGATCTCCTGCGCCGTTCCAGCGATACGCGCAACCTGTTCCTGGGTGGCGGTGTCGGGCACCGGCAGGACAATCATCGCCAATTGGTAGTCGGCGGCTGTTTCTATGCGGCCGGCTTCGGAGTTAAGGAAGTTGCGCACCTCCTGTTCGCTGACCTGGATGCGTTCAGCTACCCGGCGCTGGCGCACCCGGTTGATGATCATCTCCTGGCGAATCTGCTCGCGGGCCTGGTTGTAACTGATACCGTCACGCTCAAGCGCGGCACGGAACTGCTCCAGGCTGACACCGTTACGCTCGGCCAGTTGCGCCATGGTCTGGTTCAGACTGGCATCATCAATGCGGATGCCGGCGCGATCACCCATCTGCAGCTGAATGCTTTCCACCACCAGACGATCCAGCACCTGCTCACGAAGTATGTTATCGGGCGGCAACTGGGTGCCACGCTCAACCAGCTGTTGACGCACGGCGGCCATGCGCTGCTCGACCTGACTGAGCATGACGACGTCGTTGTCGACGATGGCTGCAACGCGATCAAGCGGAACGACCTGGGCTTGCGCCATGCTGAAGAACAGGCCTGCACACAGGCCGAGTACTGCCGGGTATAACTTAGAAACCATTATTCTCTCGCTCTCTGTAACCAGGGATGCCTTCATCTAGAAGGCTTTCGACGCGGTTGCCGGTGACGTTACCCAGGCCTTTCAGGACAACCTGCAGGAATATGCCGGTGTTGCCGGTGTCGCGGGCAACGGATTCACGTTCGTTGTAATCCACCCAGTAGCGGTGGATAAAGCGCAGCTTCCAACAGCAGCTGTCATATTCCAGACCGCCAAAGGCCTCAAGGGTTCGATCCCCTTCAAAGTCGTGCTGCCAGCGACCGATCATGCTCCACTGCGGATTCAGCGGCCAGATCACCGACAGATCGGACTGGTCGATACGCTGGCTGTCACTCAGTGGGCTGCCACTCAGCGAGTCGAAGGTATTGATGTTGTTGCGGTAGCGGTAACCGGCATTGATGATCTTGCCAGGGGATGGCTGGTAATTGGCCATCAGGCTGCCCGCACCGTTGCTGTTGTCCTTGGGATCCCACAGCACATCACCACGCAAGCGCCAGGCATTGCTGACCCGGTACATGAACTCGGCGGCGTAGGCGGATGAGGAGTTGGTATTGTCTTCACGGTTCACGCCATTATCGTCGAGGAGTTGTACGCGGCGATCAGCAAAGTAGAACACCTGGCCCAGACTGGCCCGTGCGCGCTCGGTGCCGTTATTTTCAAAGGCCCGGGTGGTTACGCCCAGCGCCAACTGATTGGCATCACCGGTGCGGTCGTTGCCGCTGAAGCGGTCGTCGCGGAACAGCGCGTTATAGCTGAAGGTGTTCTCGTTGGTATCGAACAGCGGCTGATTGCTTTGATCCTCGTACGGCGCATTCAAGTAGAAAGCCCGTGGTTCAAGGGTCTGGCGCAGGCTGTTACCAAACCAGCTGGTTTCGCGGTCAAAGTACAGGCCAGCATCCAGGCTGGCGACCGGAATAGTGCTCGATGGGTTGGTGTCGGCGTTGTCGTAATCAAAGCCGTCACCGTTACGGGCATCAAAGTCCAGGTCATAGAACACGGACTGTACGCGCGCCGAGGGGGTAACAAAGGCCCAGCTGTTGCGCCAGGGATAGCTGATGGCCGGGCTCAGGCTGACGCGGTGGCCGGTGGCCCGCTGAAGTCCTCTCAGGCTTTCATCGCGCTTGGGCTCGATGACGCCGTCCTCAGTCTCGATGAAGCCGCTTTCCAGGTTGCGGTCGAAGTAGCTGTACTCGCCACGGTAGTCGATCTTGAAGCCGGAGTCGGCCAACCAGTGGCCGCCATCCAGACGCAGTTGCGGCAGGCGTTGATAGGGCGTCAGGGCGGTGACGGTAGCCAGCTCATAGGCATGCAGTGCTGCCTGCAGGCGCCAGCCATCGCCGCGGTAGGTCATGGCGGCACGCTGGTTGACGAAGGTATCGCCACGCGAGTCGAGCGAGCTGTTCAGGTCCTGAAAGAAAAACGGATCACTGATGTCGGTGTAGTCAACTTCACTCAACAGCCGGCCTGACAGGCCGCCGGTGTGCTCAAGGCCGTACAGCCAGCGATTGTCACCAGACTCGCTGTCATCCAGGAAACTGGCACGGGCGGTGCCCTCGTGGTCTGGTAGCAGGTAACGGAATTCGCCTTCCATCTGCAGACCGCGCTTGCTCATCAGACGCGGGTACAGTGTGGCGTCATAGTTCGGGGCCAGGTTGATGTAATAAGGCGTCACCAGCTCGGTGCCGTTGTCGGTCGAGTTGCTCAGCGTGGGGGGCAGCAGGCCGGTCTGGCGGCGATCATCCAGCGGAAAATACAGGTAGGGCGTGTAGAAGACCGGCACATCCTTGACCCGCAGAGTCACATGCTTGGCCTCACCCCAGCCGCGCTCGCGGTCCAGCTCGATATCATCGCTGTGCAGGGCCCAGGTATTCTGGCCTGGTTCGCAGGTGGTATAGGTGCCGTCAGTCATGACGATCACCGCATCATCGCGGCGCATCAATTTGGTTGCAGTGCCGCGTGCGCGGGCATCATGCACCACATAACTGACCTGGTCGATACGGGTTTCACCACTGTCTATCTGCATGCTGGCACGGTCGCCCGTCACCAGCACGCCCTGGTCACGCAGGCGGACGTTGCCCTCAAGTACGATCTGGTTGTTGTTCTGATCAAAGCTGGCACGGCTGGACTGAGCTTGCAGACGACCCTGGCGCAGCAGTACATCGCCCTCCAGGGTGCCGGTCTGGGTATCCTGCTCGAAACGACTGGCATCTGCCGAGGCATAGACAGGCAGATCGGCAAAGGGTGTTTCGTCGTCCCGGCCTTCACGCGGGGGCTCAATATAAGCGCCTGAGCAGTAGGGCGCGATGGCGGCCTGCTGCTCTGCGCTGAGCTGTTCGCGCGGTACCCAGTCCATTTCATGCAGGGCCGGCGCTACGCTGGTGCGTGGCGCGGCTGTGTTGGCCACCGGCTCAGCCGGCAGCGGCGGCACAACAGCAGCGGGGCGTGCTGGCCGCGGTGGCGTCATGGCTGGCGCGCCAATCGGCGCACAGCTCCAGCCTTGGCCGTCGCCGCTGGCGCGGCATTCAACCTGATTATTGGCATTACTGCTCATGGGCTGCGCAAGCAGCAGGCCACTAACCAGCAACATGGGAAATAGGGGGCGGAACGGAGGAGTGCGGTTGGCCATTATGTAATTATCCGGGCTTCCAGTCTGTGCGCGCGATGCTTGTATGAGGAGAATGCAATATGCATGCTGCCTGTGATCAGCAAGATAATGGATAATAAAGCATTGTAGGACGCCAGAGCCAGCGTCGACCGGAACAGGATGCGAATGATGGATGCAAGATTGACCTTGTTACAGGACTGGTTACCCGCCCATGTGCAGCAGGCGTATGCCCTGCAGGGCTGGGGAGAGGTGGGTCAGGGCAGTCTGGCAGCAGCCAGTGCCGATGCCAGTTTTCGTCGTTATTTCCGTTGGCAGGACGGTTCGCACAGCCTGATTGTCATGGATGCGCCCCCCGAACAGGAAGATTGTGGTCCCTTTGTGCGCATTGCCGGACTGTTAGCCGAGGCCGGTGTGCGTACGCCGCAAATTTTTGCGGCGGATCTGCAGCAGGGTTTTCTGTTGCTCGAAGACATGGGTGCCAGTACTTATCTGCAGAGTATCCGTGAGGGTGTCTCCACGACCCAGCTGGATGCCATGTTTGACGGTGCGATACGCAGCCTGATTCGCTGGCAGTTGAGTTCTCGACCGGATGTGCTGCCTGAATACGATCAGGCCATTCTGCTGCGCGAACTGCAGTTGTTTCCCGACTGGTACGTGGCCCGCCAACTGGGTCGCGATCTCAGCGCAGCTGAGCAGGCCGACTGGAGCGAACTGACTGATCTGCTGCTGACGCAGATTCAGGCCGAGCCAAAGGTCTTCGTACACCGGGACTATATGCCGCGCAACCTGATGACCGCTGAAGGTGAGCCGGGTGTGCTGGATTTTCAGGACGCCCTGTACGGCCCGCTGAGCTATGACGCCACCAGCCTGTTTGCTGATGCCTTCTATAGCTGGCCGGTTGATCAGCATCAGGCCTGGCTTGAGCGATATTGGACAGCAGCGCGGGAGGCGGGCTTGCCTGTACCGGATAGGCTGGCGGCGTTCCTCGGGCAGTCGCGATTGATGGGCGTGCAGCGTCATCTAAAGGTGCTGGGTATCTTTGCGCGCATTTGTCACCGTGATGGCAAGCCGCATTATCTGCAGGATGCACCGCGTTTTATCGGCTACCTGTGTCAGGCCTGCGCCGTGGATACCCGTCTGGCACCCCTTGAGCGACTGCTCGACAGTCTCGGGTTGCAGCAGTGAAGGCGATGATTCTGGCGGCCGGCAAGGGGGAGCGCATGCGCCCCCTGACCCTGCACTGCCCCAAGCCGTTGTTGCCGGTGGCAGACAAGCCGCTGATCCAATGGCATATCGAAGCATTGGCCGGCGCGGGCATCCACGACCTGGTAATCAACCACGCCTGGCTGGGTCATCAGTTGGAGGCGCACTTTACCTCTGGTGCTGAGCTGGGGGTGGCGATCAGCTGGTCGCCCGAGGGTGAACCCTTGGAGACCGGCGGGGGTATCTTTAACGCCTTGCCGCTTCTGGGTGATCAACCCTTTATTCTGGTGAATGGCGATATTTGGACTCGGTTTGATTTTGCCCGTCTCAGCTTGCCAACTGACATGCTGGCGCATCTGGTGCTGATCGATAACCCGCCGTTCAAGCAGCTGGGTGATTTCAGTCTGCATCAGGGGCGCATCGGCAATCCTCTGGAGGGGCAAGCGGCGCTGACGTACAGCGGTATCGCTGTACTCAGTCCTGCGTTGTTTGCCTACTGTCAGCCCGGTCGTTTTGCCCTGGCACCTTTGCTGCGTGATGCAGCAGAGCAAGGCAGGGTCAGCGGTGAGTACTTCAGTGGCAGCTGGATTGATGTCGGGACGCCTGAGCGTCTGGCACAGGCAGACCGCTTGGCACGGGAGCACTGATCCATGCTCTGGCCGGTGACCCTGGTGGGCATTCTGTTGGGCGGCGCCTTGGCGGCGGTGCCTGGTGCCATTCTCGGTGCCGTTCTCGGTCAGGCGCTGGATCGGCATTGGCGTCTGCAGCGCTGGTCTGATCTGCCCAAGCGGCTGGGGCAGATGGGTGGCCAGGTACAGAGCTTCGAGCAATTGCTGTTCCAGTGCATGGGGCGGTTGGCCAAGTCCGGCGGACGGGTGTTGCCGGCACACCTGCAATTGGCCCGCGACCTGATGCAGCAGTATCGGCTCGACGAACCTGCACGCCTGCAAGCCATGCACTGGTTCAATCAGGGCAAGACCTCGGATGTGCAGTTGAATCGAGCAGTGAAAGGCTATTTGCGCCGGGAGCCGGCACGGGCCGCGGAATTCATGGATTGTTGCTGGCGCATGGCGTTGGCCGATGGTGTGCTGTCAGCCCAGGAGCGCCATTTGCTGGATGAATGGTCGGGCTTTGCCGGTCTCGGGCGGGCCGAACAACAACGCATGCACCAGCGTCACCAGCGTGGTCATCAATCTGCCGGGCAGGGTACCAAGGCGCCGGTGCAGGCCCGTGACAGTCTCAAGGAGGCCGCGGCACTGCTCGGCGTGGAGCCGAACGACAGCCCGGAACAGATCAAACGTGCCTACCGTCGACAGTTGAGCCTGCATCATCCGGACAAGCTGATCGCACGGGGAGCGACTGCCCAGGCGCAGGATAACGCCGGGGAAAAAATACAGGCGATTCAGAATGCCTACGAACGCCTGCGCCGTCATCACGGGTTTCGCTGATCCCGAGGCAGGCGTTGCAGCCAACCTTCCAACCGTTTAATCAGCATCTGTTGGCCCAGCTCGGAGAAATCTGCCTGCGGCAAAATCAGCTGTTGATAGTCTGCCTGTCCAAGTCGTTGGGCCTGCAGTCGGTGATTCAGCGCCCGCTGGGTAGCCACATCAGATTGTTCGGAAAAGACTTCGTATACCGGCTCTGTCCATTGCGATAGCAAGCTTTGCAGGGATTGCTCAGCATTGGCCGGGCTGCGGGCATCGAACAGAATCAGTGCTACCGGTTTGTCCGTCGCCTGAATGGCCGCCTCCAGTGCCCAGTAGGCCCCTTCGCCACGGCCAACCAGGACCAGTCCCTCAGCCCCTTCGGCATCCAGAATCAGCCCGGCCGCATTGATGCGTTGCCGCGCGGCGGGCACACCGGTCTCGGTTGCCTGACTGACTGTGTCCTCTTCGGTATTCCCATCGATGACCGGGTCCGCCGCCGAGCTGTCCTCTGTCACCGCAGCGGATGGCAATGATTCTGGCAGGGCGATCGCCAGGGTATGCCAACCGGCTTCCGATAGTTGTCGCCGAGCCGGACCAATGAGTTGCGGCCAATCGGCATGCTCATTGCGGTCGGCAATCAGGACCACACCACCGAAGGGCTCGGGTCTGGCGCCGGGCATGAACAAGCCAAGGTAGCTCTGACCGTCGATATCCAGTTTGCGCAGCTGCTGGCCCGGTAACTGACGTTCCAGCCCTTGTTCCTGCATCTGGCTGCGCGACGGGTTGCCTGTGCTGCCGGTTTCTGCGGGCGTCTCGGCCAGCGCGGCAGCACTGCCAAGGCACAGGATACTGAGTAAAAGACGTGCTCGCATGGTCGCCTATCCTTGAATTGTCGTCAGAGTATAACAGGGCGGAATCGGCCTGCTTGAGGTAGACTAGGCGCCTCCCGTTTTCAGCCCATAGAGGTCCGCCATGTCCGATTACGCTATTGCCCCGTCGATTCTGTCCGCTGACTTTGCCCGTCTGGGTGAGGATGTCGATCGGGTGCTGGCCGCCGGTGCCGATATTGTGCACTTCGATGTCATGGACAACCATTATGTGCCCAACCTGACCATCGGGCCGATGGTCTGCAGTGCGCTGCGCAAGTATGGTGTAACCGCACCGATCGACGTACACCTGATGGTCAAGCCGGTTGATCGCCTGATTGGTGACTTCCTTGAGGCCGGGGCCAGCTACATCACTTTTCACCCTGAGGCCAGCGAGCATATTGACCGCTCCCTGCAACTGATTCGGGATGGCGGCGCCAAGGCCGGGCTGGTATTCAACCCGGCGACCTCGCTGGATGCCCTCAAGTATGTGATGGACAAGGTCGACATGATCCTGCTGATGAGCGTCAACCCCGGCTTCGGTGGTCAGGCCTTCATTCCCGGCACCCTCGACAAACTGCGTGAGGCACGTGCGCTGATCGACGCCAGCGGTCGCACTATCCGTCTGGAAGTGGATGGCGGCGTCAGCGAAAAGAACATCCGCTCCATTGCCGAAGCGGGCGCCGACACCTTCGTTGCCGGTTCGGCGATCTTTAATAAACCGGACTACAAGGCGGTGATCGATACCATGCGCAGCGAGTTGGCCCAGGTCGGCCGCTGAGCGTGGACCTGCTCAGCAGGCTGTTCGACGGAGACTGGCCACGGCTGGTGATCTTTGATCTGGACGGCACCCTGCTGGATTCGGTTCCGGATCTGGCGGCCGCCGTGGACAGCACCTTGCTGGCCATGGGGCGCCCCGCAGCGGGTGTTGAGCGGGTACGTGACTGGGTCGGTAATGGCGCGGCGGTGTTGCTGCGCCGGGCGCTGGCCGGGTCAACCGAGCATGCGGCGGTGGACGATGCGCTGGCCGCCGAAGCGCTGCAGCATTTCCTGGTAGCCTATGCCGGAGAACACCGCCTGAGCCGTGTTTATCCCGGTGTCATTGATCTCTTGCAAGCGTTGCGAGCGCGCGGTGTGCTGCTGGCGCTGGCAACCAACAAGCCCATGCGTTTCGTTGATGCCCTGCTGGCGGAAAAGCAGCTTGATGGCTATTTCAACTGGTGTCTGGGTGGCGACAGCCTGCCGCAACAGAAACCTGATCCGGCGCCGCTGAACTGGATCATGTCGGCTGCCACCGTTCCACCGCGCGCCACCCTGTTTATCGGCGATTCACGCAATGATATCCAGGCCGCGCGTGCGGCTGGGGTAAAAGTGGTCGCGGTCAGCTATGGCTACAACCACGGCCGCCCGGTAGCGCTGGAAAACCCGGATTTGCTGGTTGATTCACTGGACGCGCTCATATAGTCTTTCAGCCTTGTTCAAGCCGTTAAGACGGATCAGCCGTGTTTGTCAGCAACCGCAAACTCATGAGAGTAATCAAGGCGCTAGCCCGCTGGCGTTGGCGCACCTGATATTCCCTGCCTGCACTCTGTGCGGGCCTTCTGAGTTTGTCTGACAATTACCTGCCCCATGAGGCTGATCATGACCCTAGATGACTTTTCCAGCCTAGCCGCCCAAGGCTACAACCGCGTTCCTTTGGTGCGCGAGGTGCTGGCTGACCTTGATACCCCCCTGTCGACCTATCTGAAGCTGGCTGATGCGCCCTATTCATACCTGCTTGAGTCGGTGCAGGGCGGCGAGAAGTGGGGCCGCTACTCGATCATCGGTCTGCCGGCCAGCACCGTGCTACGGGTCTATGGCCATACCGCACTGGTACTGGTCAATGGTGTGGAAACCGAGCGACATGAGTGCGCCGATCCGCTGGCTTTTGTAGAAGCGTTCAAGGCGCGTTACCGCGTACCGGCGATTCCCGGCCTGCCGCGCTTCAATGGCGGGCTGGTCGGTTACTTTGGCTACGACAGCGTACGCTATGTCGAAGAGCGCCTGGCCAACAGTCCGCACCCCGACCCCCTGGGTAGTCCGGATATCCTGCTGATGGTCTCTGACGAAGTTGTGGTCTTCGACAATCTGGCCGGCAAACTGCACGCCATCGTACTGGCCGATCCGGCCAATCCGGATGCCTACCAGGCCGGTCATGCCCGTCTGAATGCCTTGCTGGCGCGCTTGCGTCAGCCGCTGGCACAAAGCAAGGTACTGTCGCTGGACAACCCGCCAGACCGCGACATGGATTACCGCGCCAGCTTTACCCGGCAGGATTTCGAACAGGCCGTCAGTCGCGTAAAAGAGTACATTTTTGCCGGTGACTGCATGCAGGTGGTGCTGTCACAGCGCATGAGTATCGACTTCAAGGCGGCGCCCATCGACCTGTACCGTGCCCTGCGCAGCCAGAACCCGACGCCCTATATGTACTTCTTCAACTTTGGCGACTTCCACGTGGTCGGTAGTTCACCCGAGGTACTGGTGCGCGTGGAAGATGGCGAAGTGACGGTTAGACCGATTGCCGGTACTCGCCCGCGTGGTGCCACGCACGAGGCCGATCTGGCGCTGGAAAAGGACCTGCTGTCCGATGCCAAGGAGCTGGCCGAGCACCTGATGCTGATTGATCTGGGGCGCAACGATGTGGGCCGCGTGGCCGAAATCGGCCAGGTGCAGGTGACCGAGAAGATGGTGATCGAGCGCTACTCCAATGTCATGCACATCGTATCCAACGTGCTAGGCGAACTGCGTAGCGACCTGAACGCCATGGATGCCCTGCGCGCCATTCTGCCGGCCGGCACCTTGTCCGGTGCGCCAAAGATTCGCGCCATGGAAATCATCGACGAACTCGAGCCGGTCAAACGCGGTGTTTATGGCGGCGCCGTGGGCTACTGGGCATGGAACGGCAACATGGATACGGCGATTGCCATCCGCACGGCGGTTATCAAGGATGGCGAGCTGCACGTACAGGCTGGCGCCGGCATCGTGGCTGACTCGCAACCTGAGCTCGAGTGGGAAGAAACCATCAACAAGCGCCGCGCCATGTTCCGCGCCGTGGCGCTGGCGGAGCAGTCTGCCGATTAGTCAGCCTGCCTGTCTGGCTGTGGAAACGCAGCCGGTTCTTTCAATGCACTGGATGCCCCTAGCGCAAGCGCACACTCAACTGATCAACCAGTTCAGCCCAGTCGGCGTCAGCAAGCAATTGTTCGCGCAGGAACGTCTGCTGTGCCTGGGACCAGAAAGGCGCTTCACTGATCTTGATATCGTCTGGTAGAGGGCGGTGTTGCTGTATGAAAGCGTCGATCTCCTGGCTGCTGCAGGGCAGCCCTAATTGCTCAAACAGCTGGCTCAGGTCGTGCGTAGACATGTCCATTGCGGTGTCTCCGTAGGGCAGGTGAGTAAATGAAAGCCCTGAAACAGACTTTATGCGGGCAGCCGTCAGCGGCTCGGCGATTACCGGCGCGCGTCTGCGGTCACTATTTCATTAAAGCAGAGATGCGCGTCGGGCTGCCTACTTATGGATAGGGTGATGCAGCTTTGGTTCATTTCTTATCAATGTTGCCGGGAAACCAGTGGCTGGTGCGATTGGCAAAGGCGACCAGCGAAAGCATCACTGGCACCTCTACCAGCACCCCCACAACCGTGACCAGTGCCGCGCCGGAGTTAAGCCCGAACAGGCCAATGGCCACGGCCACTGCCAATTCAAAAAAGTTCGAGGTGCCGATCAACGCGCAGGGCGCGGCTACGTTGTAAGGTACGCGCCAGAAGTAGGCCGCCGCATAGGCAATAATGAAAATCCCGTAGGACTGGATCAGCAGCGGCACGGCGATCAGCGCAATCAGCAGCGGTTGATCAAGAATGACCTGCCCCTGAAAGCCGAACAGCAGAATCACCGTGGCCAGCAAACCGAGCACAGACAGCGGCTTGATCCGCGATGTAAAGCGCGCTACCTCGGCCTCACCCTGCGCGTCGGCCCCAGCCTTGCCAACCAGATACAGGCGTGTCAAAGCACCAGCCACCAAGGGGATGACCACGTACAGTAGAACTGACAACAGCAGGGTATCCCAGGGTACGCTGATGTCAGTCACGCCCAGTAGCAGGGCGACAATGGGCGCAAAGGCAAAGATCATGATGACGTCGTTCAGCGATACCTGAACCAGGGTGTAGGCGGCATCGCCTCGGGTCAGCTGGGACCAGACAAAGACCATGGCGGTGCAGGGCGCAGCACCCAACAGAATCATCCCGGCAATGTACTGGCTGGCATTGGCCGGATCGATCAGGTCGGCAAACAGCATTTCAAAAAACAGCACGCCCAAGGCTGCCATGGAAAACGGTTTGATCAGCCAGTTGACCACCAGTGTAATGATCAGGCCCTTGGGCCGCTCGTGGATGCGCGTGAGACTGGTGAAATCGACCGAAACCATCATCGGGTAAACCATGAACCAGATCAGTACGGCGACGACAAAATTGACTGATCCGTACTCCAGTCCAGCCAGCAACTGCATGGTATCTGGCAGCAGGCTGCCCACGGCCAAACCGGAAAGAATGCAGAGAAAAACCCAAAGGGACAGGTAGCGCTCGAACAAACTGAGGGGTGATGGAGTGGTCTGACAGGAAGGAGAGTCGGTCATTATCGGCACTCGGTTAACGCTAAGGTATTGGCTGGGCTTATGCGGGAGTTGCCTGACAGGGCCGCGTGCATCGCGCGTCGGCCCATACGGCCAAATCTGTTGATACCTATCTTTATGCTCATATCCAACTCCAGAATAGATAAGGCTGAAACCTGATTGCGGTAACGGCTAGCAGCAGTTGCTGCCGGTTTTCTGCTGTTCAATCTCCGCCAGCCGCAGCAGGTCGGCGGCAAAGGGTTGCTCGGTCGCCACGCCGGCTTGCGTGGCTTTCAGTACGTTGAATTGCCAGGCCTTGAGCGCGTGGTGCAGCCGGTAATAGACCCATTGGCCGTCACGCTGATCACTCAGCAGATTGCAGGTACGCAGCTGCGCAAGATGCCGGGAAATCATTGGCTGGGATAGCTCCAGCGCATCGGCGATATCGCAGACACATATCTGCGGCCGTGCCAGCAGCAGCATCACGCAGCGCAAGCGGGTTGCATTGGCCAGGCACTTGTAAAAGTGTTCGCCATTCATGCGATAGTCCCTCCTTGCTCTGATTCTGACTTTGAATCTTCGTATATGCGGATAACCATATATATCGGCACTGCCACGGTCAAGCTCCCGGCAATAGGGGCTGGCGGGTACAAGGCGCTGGACGCTAAAGCCTGCCTGCGTGCTACAATCGCGGGCGTGAACAAGGTTGGCTCAAGGCTCGGCTATCTGGCTGATTCAACACAGATTTGCCCCGTTGCACCGCCTTACGATCAGCCTGTATGCAGATGGTGCTTTCCCAGGAAAGCCAGCGGATTAGCGGCCTGACTCGCAACCTGCAGTCCATCTCCCAATATATGTCTGCGGCTCATTTCCCGGCCAACAACTGTTCTGCTTCTGTTCCGAGAGAGTGTTATGTCCAAGATACTGATGATCGACAACTACGACTCCTTCACCTACAACGTGGTGCAGTACCTGGGTGAGCTGGGTGCCGAGGTCAAGGTCATCCGCAATGACGAGTTGACTGTTGCCGAGATTGAAGCGCTGCAACCCGAGCGTATCGTGATTTCCCCTGGCCCCTGTACGCCCAATGAAGCAGGCGTGTCGGTACCGGTGCTCAAGCACTTTGCTGGCAAGTTGCCCATCCTCGGTATCTGTCTGGGGCACCAGAGTCTGGGGCAGGCCTTTGGCGGCGAGGTGGTGCGCGCGCGGCAGGTCATGCATGGCAAGACCAGTCCGGTGTTTCATGCCGGGCAGGGCGTGTTTGCCGGTCTCAGCAACCCGCTGACCGTGACCCGTTATCACTCCCTGGTGGTGCGCCGTGAAAGTCTGCCCGATTGCCTGGAGATCACCGCCTGGACCCAACATGACGACGGCTCGGTGGACGAGATCATGGGCCTGCGCCATCGCCAATTCATGATTGAAGGGGTGCAGTTTCACCCCGAATCAATACTCACCGAACAGGGGCATGACCTGTTGGCCAACTTCCTGACCCAACAGGGCGGCCTGCGCGGCTGAACCCTTCGTTGCTGACCAAGGAGCACAGCATGGATATCAAGACAGCACTGTCGCGGGTGGTGGACAGCATCGACCTGAGTACCGAAGAGATGCGCGATGTGATGCGCGCCATCATGACCGGGCAATGCACCGACGCGCAGGTTGGCGGCTTTCTGGTTGCTCTGCGCATGAAGGGCGAAAGCCTGGATGAAATTACCGGCGCGGCCATGGTCATGCGTGAGCTGGCCTCGGGTGTGCAGATTGCCGGTGAGGGCATCGTCGATACCTGTGGTACCGGTGGCGATGGCGCCAACATTTTCAACGTCTCCACGGCCGCGGCGCTGGTGGTTGCGGCGGCGGGCGGCAAGGTCGCCAAACACGGCAACCGGGCGGTATCCGGCAAGAGTGGCAGTGCCGATCTGCTGGAGGCCGCTGGCGTCAATCTGGCGCTATCACCGGAGCAGGTCGGACGTTGTGTTGATGCAGTCGGTGTCGGCTTCATGTTCGCACCCGCCCATCACAGCGCCATGAAGCATGCCGTTGGGCCGCGCAAGGAGCTGGGCCTGCGCACTCTGTTCAATATGCTCGGGCCCATGACCAACCCGGCGGGCGTCAAACATCAGGTCATTGGCGTATTTACCGAGCGCCTGTGCCGACCCATGGCCGAAGTGCTGCGCCGCCTCGGCAGCGAGCATGTGCTGGTGGTCAGTGCCCGTGATGGTCTGGATGAAATCAGCCTGGCCGCGCCGACCCATGTGGCCGAGCTGAAGGACGGCGAAGTACGTGAGTACGACATCAGCCCTGAAGAGCTGGGTATTCCCAGCCGCAGTCTGATTGGTCTGAGTGTCAATAATGCAGCCGAATCCCTGGCGCTGATCAATGATGCCCTGGGCAAGCGCAAGACCGAGGCCGCCGAAAAGGCCGCCGACATGATCATCCTGAATGCCGGTGCAGCGCTGTATGCCAGTGACCGCGCCGCGACCCTGCTCGAAGGTGTCAAGCTGGCTTCCGACGCGCTGTTTTCCGGACTGGCCCGGGAAAAGCTCAGCGAACTGATTGCCTTTACCGAAGTGTTTCGTGAGGAGGCCGGTCAATGAGCGTTCCAACCATTTTGCAGAACATCATCGCGCGCAAGCATGAAGAAGTGGCCGAACGTTCACAGCGTGTCACTCTGGCTGAACTGGAGATGCAGGCCAAGGGGGCAGACCCTGTACGCGGCTTTGCCGCCGCCCTGCAGCGTCGCGCCGCCACCCGGCAGCCTGCAGTGATTGCTGAAGTAAAAAAAGCCTCACCAAGCAAGGGCGTATTGCGTGAGCACTTTGTGCCGGCCGAGATTGCTGCCAGTTACCAGCAGGGCGGCGCTGCCTGCTTGTCGGTGCTGACCGATATCGACTTCTTTCAGGGGCATGATGACTTTCTGGTTCAGGCGCGTGCCGCCTGCAACCTGCCGGTGATCCGCAAGGATTTTCTGGTTGACCCCTATCAGGTAATCGAGGCCCGTGCCATGGGCGCTGATTGCGTACTGTTGATTGTCTCGGCACTGGATGATGGCCAGTTGCATGAGCTGGATGCCACTGCCCATGAGCAGGGGCTGGATGTGCTGGTTGAGGTGCATGATGCCGCCGAGCTGGATCGTGCGCTGGCGCTCAGCACACCGCTGATCGGTATCAACAACCGCAACCTGCATACTTTTGAGGTGACCCTGGATACCACGCTGGAGCTGATATCCCGCGTGCCCGCCGGGCGCATGCTGATCACCGAAAGCGGCATCCTCAACCGTGCCGATGTAGAGCTGATGCTGGCCCATCAGGTCTATGGTTTTCTGGTTGGTGAAGCCTTTATGCGCGCCGCAGATCCAGGCAAGGAGCTCAAGCGGTTGTTTTTCTAACCGCTCAAGACGCCAAGGAGCCTGGTCGTGATGATCAGGCTTCGATAGTCGGCTGAGAGGGAGTGGCCGACCCCTTCACCACCACGGTGCCCGCCAACTTGTCGTGCCAGCCCTGCTTTTTCTTGTCAAAGCCCACCCAGATGATACCGATGAACAGCGGGATGGACGCGACAAAATAGCCAAAATACCGGCCAATCAGTCGTCCAGTCGGCACAGCCTCTCCGGTTTCTGCATCAACAATCTTCAGACCCAGCATCATTTTGCCGGGCGTGGCCGACTTGTAGATCCAGAACAGAATGACAACGACGGCGGGGAAAACATAGCTGAGCAGCAGATCCCAAACGCCGTGGTACATCGGCTCAGTTTCCAGATAGGCCTTGCCGTAAATCATCAGCAGCACGGGCATGATCACCACCATCAGCATCAGCGAATCAATAATGCTGGCACCCACCCTGATCCAGAATCCTGCATAGTCGGCGTCGTTCATTGCATAGTCCTTAAAGTAAGTTCATCGCTGCAGGTCGTAGGTGGAAAACCGTCAACGTGCTATTGCCCCAGCGTCTATTCTGCCAGCCTCATCAGAACAGACGTAATTACTGAAATCACCAATCTTGTATGGGCCTTAGCTATGGTCATGGATGGACGGTCAGCCTTTCGCCGAATGGACGAGGGAAGAATAAGCGGCATACGACCAGCCGCCCAGAACCAGAGCAAACCAGACAAAACTCAGGTGCAAGCACTGGGTGGCAAAATGCAGATAGGGAAAGCTGTTAGGTTGGGGCTGTGAGAGCAGCTGCGGTAAGGCTTCGCCGCGCCAGTATTGCAGGTAAGCATCAACGCCCAATCCCAGAGGCAAAAGCCAGCCGGCCGAGATGACGGCCACCAGCACACCGAGCAGGCGATGAAACAGTATAGGTTTCACAGGCCCGCATCCTTGTTCAAAAAGAGCAACTTAAGTAGCCCCGCCGCTAGCAGCGCAACAATGGCCACAATATCGGCAATCACCACCTTGCGCAGTGACAGATTGTAGTCGCCCACCGCCAAGGCAATAACGATGAAAGACACGACGCTGATCATGCCTGCGGCAATGGCCAGCCACTGCAACGTGGGCTGGAAGGCAGCGTATATCAGCAATACGCCCAGCAGCCCGAAGAGCAAGGCGCGATGACGCATCAGAATCTCAAGATTGGGGTCGCCCAGCGTAATGCCGTACAGCGCCGCCAGACGGTCAGCCCCCATCACCCCGGTTACGGGCAGCAGGTGAATGATGCCGACCAGAATCAGCAGACTACCGATGACTTTGTCCATCTTCATGTACTCCCTGAACTGAGGTGAAAACCAGCCTGTGAAGATGGCTTGCAAAGCGGACTGATGTCTTGCTTGGGCGTCACAGGGCACTGATAAAGTGAAACGCGGCCTGAGCCTCATGTATTTCAGTTTCAACGGCGTTTCTGCGCGCAGCATTGCCCGCGTAGTAAATGGTCATGCCGCTCAAATCCTGCTCATCACAGGCGCCCTTGATCACCGCAAGATCGAGATCCGTGCCTGATCCAATAATGAGAAAACTGGTCACCCCGGCTGCCTTGGCCTGCAGTAGTGCTTCTTGCAGTTTCTCTGCATTGGCACCGCCGCCTGCGGCAATGGCCAGTCGGTCGGGCAGCATGCCATGGCTGATAATTTTTACGCTAATGAACTCGGCACTGTTCTCGCCCGCTGGAAGTCGTGAGGCATGGGCATTGAGGGCTTCGGTGTAAATGTCATGGTCGCTTTTGCCCGGCGTGGCGCAACCGGTCAAAAGGGCAAGCAGGGATACGGCTAACAGGTTTTTCACGTCTTCAAATCCTTTTGAAAAGTACAGACCAGCTACTGCTCCATTGTTGTAGTTTGTCCCTAACGCCGCAAAGCGGCAAGTAAAAAGCGTGGAAGGAAGGGGCAGGCCTCGCTGATGCGCTATTCAAGCTGTTAGCCTGAATTTCTGCAAGCGCAAGGCAGGCCTGTCCCTGTTATGCCCGGCTGGGTGGGCAATTACTTCTGTGGTAACACGGCAATATCAATGATGCCGTCGGGCAGATCAGCAATCTCGCCGAGAGGCGTTGGTGCGCCCGTATCCAGGTTGAGGGTATGCAGGGTGGTTGCCGTCAGTACAAACGCAGTATTGCCACCCATGCCGTCACTGAGGATATCCATTGATGCGGCAGTCAGCCCCTGTGCCAGCTCGCCAACCGGCTGCTGCACACCATCGTTTGGTGGGTTCTGCAGCATCAGCATGCCTGAGCTCAGGTCAATGGTGTACAGCGCGGTCTTGTCGGTACCGGCAAAGGAATTGGTGTAGGCGCCGGCAATGACCTTTTCTGTCATCTCTCCGTGGGCAAAGTCTGGGGCATAAGCCACTTTGCCATCGGTTGCCACCTCACCGGTTTCGACATTGACACGCAGGTTGGTGCCGTCGGCAGCGAGAAGACGCAGGCGGTCCGCAACCGGGTTGAAGTCGACCAGTGCCTGACCGCTGCCGGGCAGGGCTACTTGCATCTCGGTGGCCGCTGTAGCTGTGCCGGTCGAGGCATCGATTGTGAATAACTGATTGGCCGCGCTCAAGGCATACAAGACCCCGGTAGCTGGACGCACATCGATGCCCCGCAGATTGCTGGCGCCCATTACCTGCATGGATCCTGTCACACTGAGGGTCTCGGAGTCGATCATGTACAGCGTGTCGTTGGCATCCAGTGCAACCAGTTGCGCGGCGCTAGCGGTACCTGCGGCCAATGCCAGTGACGTGGTCAGGAGCAGCTTGTTCAACAGTGTCATAAAAAATCCTCGCGTCTGTGGGTAGACGGGTTTGATCCCGCCCTGTTCAGGGGCTGTTCAAGCCACCTGACAGCTAATACCCGCGAATCCATTGCTTGGATGTCTGCCACCGCAAATAAATTTTCAAGATCTAGTTACTGGCAATCAGTACCGCCCGGCCAATGTACAGCACCGGTCCTGTTGGACGGTTGAGCGGTGATCCCCCTTCGGGCTCAAGCGTCAGCTCAAACAGCTGGCCGGCTTGCACTGCGCCGATCTGTTCGGCGCTGAGGGTGGTTGTACTTCCCGGCTCGATCAACCCCAGTGAACGCGGACCTTCCTTGGGGTCAATCAGGGTCCAGAATTGCACGCTGCGACCTGATGGTATCTGGTCAGCCACCAGGGATTCCAGTTTGAGCGTGCCGCCGCCGTCAATGGTGACGACCCAGCCGGGCCGGGCGCTTTCACCGGGCGTTTGCAATACGGCGGTATAGCTGGCCATAGAGGGGCTCTCACGCAACAGTGCCGGCATCAGGCTGAGTAACAGCAGAAAGGCCAGGGCTCCGCTGGTCAAGCGCCACAGACCTAGACTGTTCCACCATTGGCTCAGGCCTGAGGGCGCGTTGGTCGGTGTGCTGGTAGACCAGCCCAGGCTCTGCTGCAGGCGCTGCCATAATAGAAGTGATGGGGCTTGTGCGGGAAGCTGGTCGGCCAGCTCAAGTAAGTGTTGCTCCCACTCCAGCGCCATGCGCGCAGCGGCCTGGTCGGACTCGATAAGCTCGCTGACCTCAGTGGCCTCGGGCTCCTCAAGCAGGCCCAGAACATATTCGCCGATTAAAGCCCGGCGCGACTCAGGTGCCTGTGGAATCATGCCTGCAAACACTCCTGTAATGCGCGAAGCCCTGCGCGGATACGTCCCTTGATGGTGCCCAGCGGCGCCGCCAGGCGGGTGGCAATTTGCTCGTGGGTCATGCCGCGGTAAAACGCCAGCAGAATCGGATGGCGGCGGGGGCGTTCCAATTGGCCAAGGCAGCGCCGCAACTGGCGCCCCTCCGACCTGCTACTGGCGTGCTGTTCGGCCTGGGCACTGTCATCGGCCATTTGCTCGATAAAGCTGTCATCGGTCTGCACCAGTCGGCCGCGATTGCGCAGTTGGTTCAGTGCACGGTAGCGCAGAATGCTGTAGATCCAGGCCCTGCCCTGCCCCAGAGACGGGTCGAATCGATGGGCGTTGTGCCAAACCTTGACCAAGGCATCATGCAGACAGTCTTCGGCCTGATCACGCCTGCCGAGCAGGGTAATGGCCAAACCGAGCAACTGCCCGGCTTCCTGCTGGTAAAGCCGGTTGAATGCAGCCTTATCCCCGCGGGCGCAGGCCGCTAACGTACCGTCATAATCGAAATTGCTGTCTGCCATGCTGCGTTCTCATACCCTTGGCCTTTGCGTCCATGCAGGGTATACCCGCGAGCACAGACTGCAGATGTCTGAAGTGCAATTAAAAGATCGGGATCGTGTGCAATTGTTTCTGAATCGAGCCAGCTAAAGTCTCTTTTTAAAAGCTTCAAGGACGTCTTGGATTGAAGATCTTGGCCATAAACCGAAGTGCCGGCCACTCCCTAGCCTTGCACGTGTGCGCCATCCGTTGGCGCGTGCTTGTCGGATGGCTGGTTTTGATCCGCACTGTCAGATTGTGCGCTGCGCGACAGGGCCGCCTGATTGGCCAGCTCTTCCAGTGCCAGATAGCGCCTGAATAATGCCTGCTCGGTCCGGCCCTTCTTGCGTGCGGGCACTGGAAAGCGCACCAGTAGATTGATTTCCTCTGGCTTGGGGAATAGCAGGGTTACTCGTGGTTCTACCGAGGGTACATCGAGCCCCTGTCGTCGGCCCAGATGAATCAGGTGCTTGCGGGCTGCTTCAATGAACTCCTCGCAGACTTCGGTAGCCGCTTGCAACAGATGACGCTCGGCGCGCGCCCAGTTGTCCTTTCGAGTCAGCGGCAGGACTGTGGTATGCAATACATAGTCTTCGGTAAAGCTCTCGTTGATCACGGCTTCGCTGAGAAAGATCGAGTTCGGCAACACGACCGCCCGGCCGGTCTGCTGGTGTGACAGCTGTTCCGGGCCAATCTCAAGAATGGTGGTGGTGAGCATGGTCAGATCGATCACGTCGCCGCGCAGCTTTTTTACCTCAATGCGGTCGCCAAGATGGAACATCCCGGCGCTGGACCGCAGCAGACCGCCGGTAAAGCACATCAACAGTTCCTTGGTCGACAGGATGAACGCCGCGGCAAAGGCCACCATGGATAATGCCAGGGTCCGCAGTTGGTCAGCCCACACCACGACCAGCAGAAACATCCCGCTGATAACCGCCACATTGCGCGCCATCACCAGCCAGCGGCGCTGCGACTCATAGTTGGGCCAACTGATTCGGCGAATGCTGGCCGCGGCTAGTCGCCAGACAATCAGCAATGCAACGACGAGCAGAAGACTGCTGATCATCTTGCCGAGCAGGGCGCTTTGGATCAGGGTGTCGAGCAAATTGTCCATGAGTCTGGGTCATCAATATCTAGCGGGAATGACTACGATAGTGCCCGAAACGGCTAGGTATTCAAAGTGCGTGAGCCGGGTGTGGGCAGAACGGTGAGAGGGCCGTTCGGCTGGATCAGCCCAGTATGCCGAACAAGCTCAAGGCCACAATGACAAGGCCAATGGCTGCGCCCAGGAAGCCAAGAATCAGGTCACTGTAGGGTTTATCCTGTCTCAGTCCAGTAATGAGCACGGCGTCAGCGGGGTCTTTGGGATTTACATAGACTTTGATGTTCTTATCCGCGCTGAGTTGCTGCGCCAACGTCAGTGTCTCGGGGTAGACCAGGGTAAAAAAGGCGATGGCGCGACCCGTATGTGCTGAGCCGTTAATCGAGTAATGGTACTCAACGGCAAGCCGCTCGGCGTCCATCAGCACGCCATCAACTCTGCGCTTGCCCCACAGGCGCACATCGGTAACCTGGCCCGCCACCCAGGGCCAGGCCAGACTTGCGCGCGCTTTCCTGTAGCTGACTAGCGCATGCCGGAGCATGTAGACCCCGAAGAGGGCAAAAGCCAGTCCTGCGATGGTCGCTAAGTTGATCTTGTCCATGCGCTGATGCCTTGTATTCCAGCCATCAGTCGGTCACCTCCTTGATCGACTGATGGCCCGGGGTTTGCTACGTATCAGAAATGCAGGCCAACCTGCAGTGCGACAGTGTAGCCGTCGACACCGTCGCCCTGGCGACTGTCGGCACGCAGCCCCACGTTGAACAGACGGTTGGCGTCCAGCTGGCTGGTGTAATCCATCCCAGCACTGATCTGGGCAAAGTCGTCAACGCCGCTGGTGGTAAAGTCGACCTGGCTGCCACTGGCATCGGTCAGGGTGACCTTTTGCCCCTCGCTCAGGCTGTTGTGCAGGTTGCCTCCAAGATAGGCGCTGAAGGCGCCTTGTCCACTTGCTGAGGTGGCGTTGTACTGCAGGGTTGCGCCAACAAAACTGCTGGTCGCGGTGTAATCGTCAGCTTCCATGGTTTCGCCATTGGCAAAATTCAGGCTGTCTATTCGTGTGCGGCTGATTGACACGCCGCCCTGCGGGACCACGGCAAAACCACCCTGGCCGAGCGGGAGGTGATAACTCACCGCGCTATCCAGGCTGACGCTTTGGGCTTTGAAGGTATCATCCGACAAGCCCATCATGGCGGCCTGGCTGCCGGCGCTGACGTCAGGCTTGTATTGTGTGTGGCCGTAGCGCAGTTGTAGCTCTGCCGTCAGTGCACCACGCTGTGCTGAGCTGGCCAGCGCAGCGTAATGTTGATCGAAATCCAGACGGGTAGCGCTGGGTAGGCTGCCGCCCATCTTTTGTGTGGTGGTTCCGTCGTTGATGCCCGCCAGCAGGTTGTAACTCAGATCCCATCCGGCCATCTGGCTGGGGCAGCCCAGTCGGGCTTCAATCTCGAGGCCCTGATAGTCGCTGACGACTTCCATGTCAGCGGACTGCTGCGCAGTAACGGTGCGGGCATCCGTGGTTGTTTCGCCGCTGGACACGCGTGCCGATACCCCGGTATTGGCACAGATGTCGGTTTCGTACAGGCCCAGGCGGCCTGTTGAAAGCCGGGTCAGGGATTCTACCTGAGCAACCCCTTCCATCAGTGCGCCCAAGGTTGGACTGGCGCCACCACTGATCACAATGTCACCGTTTGGCGTTGCCTGACTGGCGAAGAGTGCAACCGCGCCAGAGGCTTGTGGCAGTCCCGATGTTGAATAGGTGAAGTCGTTATTAGCCGACTCATCGACATCAACGATCACCAGCGAAGAGTTGAGCAAGGCGGGTGTTCCGGGAAGCAGATTGAACGCCAGCGCCAGGTCGCCGGTGGTATCACCGGTAATCACCAGTCTATCCACGCCCGGTGTCGCCGAGGTCAGATCCAAATCCAGGTTATAGGTGCCAGCACCCGATAGCCCGCCGTTGATGCGCAGTTCATCGCCGGTGACCCCGTTGACCAGATCGACGGTCCCATTGTTGTTCAGTTGTCGGGTAATCACGCCGGCTCCGAAGAGCGTGCCGGTATTGATCACGTTACCCGCCAATGTCGCGCCGTTCAGGGTGACGCTCGACAGGGCATCGTTATCCAGCCAGTCAAAGGTAAATGAAGATCCGTTATTGAGTACCAGTGAGCCAGCATTGCGGTTGGTCACAGTGCCAGTATCTGCACCACCTGTACCAGCCAGCGCGCCAGTGATGGTGGTCAGACCACCATCGTTGATCAGGTCACCGTCCAGCAGCCCTTGCAGACTCAGGATCGAATTGTTGCTCAGGTCACCCTCAAGCGCCCCGATCGAAGCCAGTTGAGCACCGGCGCTGTTGAGGATCGCATTGCCTGAAACCAGTGTGCCAGCGACATACAGGGTGGCGTTATCGGTATTCAGCACATCCGCTGCACTGACGGTCGCGCCCGCATCAATCTCGAATCCGGCGGTGCCAGCACCGTTACCACTGCCTGTCCCCCGGTTTGTCAGCGCGGTGATACCGCTCAAGGTCCCCGTGTCGACGTCAATCAGCGCGCCGGCGGCGTTAGTCAGGCTGTTGTCCATGCTCAGGTCGCCAGCAACACTCAACTGCCCGCCGGTGTTGTTCTGCACAGCGCCCAGCACCTGATTACTCAGCGTGGCGGTGCCGCTATTGATCAGGCCTTCGTTTAACTCTCCAGTGGATGTCAGCGTGCCGCTGTTATCCAGCCCGCCCAGTGCAACCCCTGTTGCCCCGATGTTCATGGTGCCCAGATTATTAATGGCGTTGCTTGCAGCGGACGCGGTGTCCAACGTGCCGCTGGACACCAGCGTTGAGCCAACGGCGTTGGTAATGCTGTCGGCATTGATGCTGCCGGCATTGTTCAGCGTGCCGGCGCTGTTATTGCTGAGCGCGCCGGCCACCACCAGCCCGCCATCGGACTCGACCTGTACACCTGCAGTCGCCAGCGAGGTGCCTGTACCGCCGGATGTATTGGTCAGCGCATCGACCCAGAATGTCCCGCTGCTGACGTTCAGTACGGCACTGTTCTGGTTGGTGAAGGCATTCAGTGGATTGGTATTGATGGCGTTCAGATTGCCTACAACATTGAACGTCGCCGCAGCGCCGCTGTTGATGACGGACCGGCCGCCAATCCGGCCTTGCATGTTCACCGTGCCGTTATTGGTCAGGCTGTTCTCATAGGTGACCAGGCTGTTGGCGGTGTTCGAGTTCAGTGTCGCCCCTGCGTGGTTGGTGATCGAAGTGTCGCTGAACAATCCGCCGTTATTGGTGATCAGCGACGCGGCAGAGCCATTGGCCAGACCATTCTGAATAACCGCCGCATTCAGTCCCGCTCCGGTCGCGACAGTCACACCCGTGCCGCTGGTCGTGGTGTTGGTCAGGTTGCGCATGATGGTTATAGTGCCGGCGCCTGCATCAAGCGTTGCAGTGTCCGTATTGGTGATATCCAGGCTCAAGGAAATCATATTGCCCGTGATGTTGAAGTCGCCACTGCCCTGGTTTACGACTGTTCCTGTGAGCGTGCCTTGAGCATTGACCGTGCCACCGGTGTTATTGGTCAGTGTGCCGAAGGTCAGTGCAGACCCCGTGCCGGCCATGTCGATGCTGCCGGCATTCGTGATCGTGTCACCCGAGGCGTTCAGTGTCGTGCCATCGGCGATATTGATGTCGCCTGTTGCGTTGTTCTGGATTGCGCCACCACCGGAGTTGACCGTGGTGGTGCCGGCATTGAAATTCAGTGTGCCATCGTTGTTGATCACACCAGCCTGCACGTCAAAATCCTTGGCGGCGGCATCGTTGAAATTCACCACCCCGGTGGCAAGATTGTTGTAATCACCCGTCAGCTCGACCAGCGATCCGCCACCGGCGACATTGACCGTTCCGGCATTGTTTGTGGTGTTGCCGGTACCCACCAGGCTGGCATTGGTTTGCAGGTTGATCACCGAGCCGGTCGTGTTGGTCAATGAACTGACCGTCATGGTGTCACCACTGCTGACGGTCAGCGCGGCGCTGCTGTCATGGGTAAAGCCGCCGGTGGTGGTGAAATCGCCCCCGGTGGTGAAAACCCCATCTTCAGCCGTCGCAAAATTCGAGGTGAAACCGGTGCCCTGCCAGGTCGGACCGGTTGTGCGTTCCTCGGTGAGGGTATCGGAAACATTGAAGATGACGTTGCCGGTTTCATTGTGACCGTTGCGATAGGTCAGATTATCGGTATTGACGGTAATGGAGCCAGCTGCACTGCCAATAGCGCCGTTGGCAATGAAGTTGGACAGGCCAGTCAGGGTCACGTTACTGCCACCGTTATTGGTGATGGACCCGGTGCTGTTGTTATGGACGGTCCCGTTTACCGTGGATGTGCCGATGAGATTGAAATTGGCATTGTTCTGCACATCGCCGGCCCAGCTGCCCGACAGCACTGTGGTTCCGGCGCTGGTGGTCAAGGTTCCGGTTGCCGTGTTGGCGCCGGAGAGCGTCAGGGTACCGCTCCCGCGTTTGATCAGATTACCGCTGCCGGAGATCACGCCTGAGATCTCGGCGTTGGCCGCATCGCCGGTTGTCAGGGTGTTGTTGTTCAGGTTGATGTTGCCACTGCCAAAGATCGAGCCCAGCGTTTCATTGCTGCCGGTCAGGATCAGATTGCCACTGTTGTTGATCGTGCCGGTATCGCTGATGGCATTGCCGCCGGCACCGTTGATACTCAGCGTACCCGCAGCGTCAATGGTGATGCCCGAGGTGTTCAGCAGGCTGCCCGTGGCCCCGATAGCCAACTGGCCTTCGTTGACGTTGACCGGGCCAGTCAGGGTGTTCACACCGTTCAGGGTCGTAAGGTAAGGCAGTACCTTGCGCAGCTCGCCTGATCCGGCCAATACCGCATTGATGGTCGAATACCCTAGCTGACCTAGGCCGGAAATCGAGACTGTGCCGTTATTCAGGCTGCTGCTGCCCGGCGAATTGACGGTGAAGAAACCGACCGACAGTGTCGCGCCACCCAGATCGACATTCAGTGCACTGTTGGTGCTTTGCATGACAAAGTTCGATACGCCGGACAGCGCATTGGCGTTCGTCGCGGTCAGGTTGCCACGTGATACGTCCAAGGTGCCGGCCAGCGAATTCGTGCCCGACAACACCAGGGTGCCATCACCGGCCTTGTTGAACCCGTTGGTGGATGTCAGGTCGGTCGAGATCGTCGTTGTACCGGTTTCTACTGTTACGCCCGAGGCATTGGTCGTGCTGAAGGTCAACGCACCGCCTTGCAGCGCATAACCCCCTGTTTGCACCGTGATGTAATCGACGGCCTGCGTGCCACTCACGGTCACCGTCCCCGCCGTTCCGCCGAAGACCGCATTATCCCCCGCGCCCCATGCCTGATTGGTTACCCCGGCGTCACTTGTCCAGTTCGCGGTTGCGGCATCCCAGGTGCCCGTGCCACCGTCCACAGCGGTATTGCCTGCGTTGGTATCCCATGACAAATCCGCGGCTTTGCTGGTATTGGGTAAGGCAACGGTGGCCCCGGTAGCGATAAACAGGGCCAGAAGGGTGCGGCTGAAACGCGGCTGTACGCTGGCTTGCACAGTGCAGGCCGGACGGGCTGGGGAGGGGCGGCGCATGATATTTATCCTTAAAAGGGCCTGAGTGGCAGCTCGCTTCTGTCAAACCCGATGCAGGGCGACAAAAAAACGGGGCTTCAGGCACTGCTTCCTTTTTGAGCGAATGTTTTATTCGTCTGTGATTGTCTTCTTTAGGGCAAGATTGGCGGTAAAAAGACCAGAATACCTTACACGGCTAAATACTATTCTGCCAGTATTCGGTGCTGGCGGGCTGCCAGAAGGAGCAAGGGCGTTGTTCAGGGGTAATTAAGGCATTGCTAATTATGTTGAATCCTTGGATAGAGCGCCGTTATTGTGGCTGACCTTTATTGCAGTTCACTCCCGAGGATCAGTCATGCTGTCGATCTTGTCACGGGCGCCGCTCGCGCGCCTATCAGTGTTTGTCTTGGCGTGCGTGTTGTCCTCCCAGGCGCTGGCTATGCAGATTTTTGTCAGAATTGACGGGGGTAAGCTTATCGGGTTTGAAGTGGAGGCAAACGACACCATCGAGAACGTCAGATCCATCATTCAGGAAAAAGAGGGCATTGCCCCTGAGAATCAGCGCCTGTTCTTTGCTGGCCAGCAACTGGAGGATGGCTTCACACTGTCTGATTACGACATCCAGAAGGAATCTACCTTGCAGCTGGTGAGTGCACCGGTCTTCAATCTGGCGACCTACTCCCAGAGCCTGGCAGGCCAGGCACAGATTTCCGTAGCCGCCACCAACACGGCTGCACTGGTGCTGCATGGCAACCATGGTCACCCGCTGGATATGCGCGCTGCGCCGGGCACGGATCATTGCATCTGGGCGGCTGGCGACTGGGGTGGCAGCAACCTGGGTGGTAACAATGACGCCCAGGCGCTGGCCGAGATTGGCGGATGCAAGGTATTGAACGCAACCCGCACACAAATTGGCCTTGCGGTTGGCAAGTCCTGGAACAAACAGCAGACGCCGTTCAACGGCCGGCAGGAGCTCGACGGCCAATACCTGTTGCTTGAACTCATAACCCCGTTGCACAGCCTCCACCCTGACCTGTGGGCCACGGCCACGCTGTACTACAACCACGCCAACGCCGATGCACTGCGTGGCTATAGCAACGGCCTGACGCTGGATGCCTCCAAGGGTGACACCCGGACCGACACCTGGGCCCTGCGCGCCAGGCTCGACTGGGAAAATGCCCTGCATGCCTATGGCACCGACTTTTCGCCCTTTGTGGATATGTCCTGGATCGAGACCCAGGTTGACAGTTACACCGAGGAGTCCGGCAGCCTGCCCGCCTATTTTGCCAGCAGCAGGCAGGCCGTCAGCGAGTCCCGCCTGGGCGTCAACGCCCGCTATCCTCTGACCCCTCGGCTGGCCTTGATCGCCGGAGCAGAAGGTGTCCACCGCTTCAACAACAGCGCCCCGAGCGTCTCGGGTATCAATGGTGGGCAGCCCTTCAGGGTAGACGGCGGCCGCGATGACCGCACCTGGATGCACTGGTCAACCGGTGCCGTATTCAACTACGCGAGCAGCAGCCTGAGATTCAGTGCCAACACCACCACTGGGGGTCAGGACCCGGATATCTGGTTGGGGCTGTCGTGGAATATGTCGCTGTAGTAGCAAGCCGATAACGGGAGCCAGGTCATACTGGCCCCGTTAATCTGGGAGTTGATCGCTTACTTGAACTGGCTAAACAAGCCGTCTATGTAGGCTGTAGCATCTTGTGCACTATAGAACTGTGTGGCGTTCTCTCCTTCGATATGCAGCGTATACAAATAGTCCTCTGATAGTGCCCGCGCCTTCCAGCCACCGGCATCTATCATCTGAGCGTCGGTGCCAATACAGACTTCATGTGCATCAACGCTAATGATGCTGGTGCTATTCCAACCGGGCGATCCCGCCAGCGGAGTGTTGTTGATGCAGTTATCGTAGAGTTGCGCCTGCATATCCAGCGCCGCCTTGATCCCCGCTTTCAAGTAATCCCTTTGTGATTCGTCTGCGTCAGCGAGGTCCCAGCGGGGTTGAGCCGCAGGCGATTCAAGATCGCGCGCAGTGATGGAGAAGGTCCAGTATGAAAACTGATCCTGGCTGGTAAAGTGGGAGGAGGCCGTCGGCGTAACGGCATCACATGAAAAGTACTGTTCGCTGATGGCTTCGCCCTCAAGCTGATCAGGTAGCAGGGCAAACAGGGTTTCAAAGCCCGGGCAATCCAACTCAAGCTCAGCCCCTGGGCTCGCCTGATCGGGGTTGTCCAGTGGCACGGACGTATGGCCTGCCTCGCCGGTCTGGTCAGGCAGCGATGATGTGTTGTCATCCGAGCACGCTGTCAGGGCTGCGGCAAAGACAAGTCCCACCCATAGTTTAAACTGCATAACCTGTACTCCGTCGTCTGAGCAAACCGGCCTGCCGGTTTATACGCTCCTTGAGCCAATGGAAAGACTGCTGTCACGCCCAAACTTAGAAAAGACTGCCCGCTGGCAAAGTGAACAGGCAAATTGTCCTGTGCTTGGCTGGTCATGCGCGGGTTGCAGCAAGTGACATAGCCTAATCAGGAAACCCTTCAAACTTCCTGGATTGCACCCCTTCGTCGTACCATTTTGCGCGCTCACTCCAAAATATATTGTCTTGTGGAGCAAGGGTAGGTGCTCCATCCAAACTACCTGCAGGAACCAGCAGTTCGTTACCCGATGTAGACAGATACGGAACGGGTGAGCCGCATTGTCCACAGAAAGCATTCGTTATAGCGCGACCTGGCAGATCATAGCGCTGAATCCTTTCTTCACCAGATACCCAGGTGATATTGTCACCGTCAGTAAAGAGATTGGATACATGTGCAGATCCAGTGGTTTTTTGACATTGAGTACAGTGGCATAGATGAAATGCACTAAACCTGTCTTTGCATTCAAACCTTACCTCGCCACACAGGCAGCTACCCCCTATCAACTTCATGCATTACCCTCGGTATGACTGGTCGTATGACCTTTGATTAAGGGGTAGACCTTGGTCCTTCCCAATGAGCGCAAAGAGCGGTTTAGGCCAGTTTTTACAGATATTTGCCGTCAGAGATGTTCATCTGACCCCGGTTTCTGCTGGGGTGTCTGGCCTCTTCAAAACGCACCATTAGCCAGCCGGTCTGACTGCCAGAAGCAGGATGCCGCCGACTAGCTCCGCGATGAAAAGCAATAGCATGAAGCCTGTTGGCAAGCCCTTTTTAATAGCGGCCAGTAAGCGACCAACGGGTTGGCTCAACAGAAAAATCGCCACCAGATCGCCGATGGCTGCGTCCTGGATGCGGGTAATGGCGAACACGCACAACAAGAATTGCGCGGTAAAAATACCTACATAGATCGCGTGAAACTCGCTGTATGCGTTGTTGCCTTCCAGCTTGTACCCCATCAATGCAGCCAAGGCGTTTGGCCTGAAAGCCGCCCACAGGGCAAAAATAAGGAATATGCCAGCCGTTGCACCAAGCAGGGCTTGTCGAATGAAGTCATCGTAAATCATGGAAGACGTCCTGTTGTTGATCTATGTGGCGAGGGCTTACATAAACGGCGGCCTGGCAAGCCCCTTTGGTGGAGGCCCTTCCGGGCCGGAACGAATTTAATGTACTTGTTCCATATTGGCCCATTTCCCGGATTCTGCTGACTTTATGAGCTGCCCTACCGATAACGGAGCGAGACCTTTAGGTTTGTAGCCTTTGATTCGTCGGTATAAATAGTATGGCCAGAGAAGTAGAAACCCTGCCGGAAACCCTTCGGGGCCAAAATAAGTTTCAGATATTGAGCTAAGGTCCACGCCAAACCGAGCTGAGAACGCCTCTAGCAGCTCAGCCCCATCATCGCCGTCGACACCTAGATCAAAGTTGATCAACGTGTCGGCAGTTATTTTCTCCGGATTTACGCCAGTAAATTCGGATACAAACGTAATAATCTCAGATTCCATAAAGCATTTGACGCGAAGCACAACGGCGGCCACCGGCCGCGTACTGATGTGCCTTGTTAAATGGCCCTCGCACACGGTCCGACTGAGCCACTGTTTGATTGATTTGCCGGAGCTTGTTGAGAGAGATTTGAAACTGGCCATTACTCGGTAGCCGTTTACCTGTGAACTGATCCCAAACAAGGGATCCTGGACCGTTATAAATTTCTTCGAATGTTCCGTCACGCAGTATTTTGATGATGATCGTATGCTGCGGCTGACTCCGGAACGCAACAGAATTGGATTGCGTAGCCTTGATCTCAACTTCCAAGCCGGTTTCGGTGGCAGCGTCATAGCCTTTGTTGGAAGCTGTCTTCAGCTCCAAATTATAGGCGTCGGCCACGAGGCATTCACCCAAACTGCCAACCATGTGACCATCCGGGGTGAAGTGCCTGCCCGGGAACATGGCCTCCAACTCATTGACCGTGGCATAGAGCTGCTTGATCAAGTTCCGGAATTTATCGTGATCGATCATGAGCATTTAACGGCCGGCTCACGCGCCGGTTTGGAGCCGCGAAGCGGCGGAAAATCGGTCGCTGTGCAGCCGATTGTTAATTGTTGATGCTCAATGTCAACGGCACGTGGTCACTAATGGAAATCCACTCGTCGTGCTGACCGACCTGCAAATTACATTCTTCTGAAAAGTCTGCCGAGGTAAAAACGTAATCAATGTGGTAAGCCTTCTCGCGGTTCCGCTGCAAGAAAAATGTTGGGCTGGTCTCATTGCCCTGCTCTTCCTCAAAGACTCGATGATACTGGCTCTTGAAACCCATCTCACTGAGCTCAGCAACGACATCTGAGTGATTCCACCAGCGGTCCGGCTTATCCCAGCGCACGTTGCTATTAAAATCCCCGAGAATGAGTGTCTTTGCCCGGCCAAGATCTTCACGGTGGATCTGAAGGTACTTCCAGAATTGCCCCATGTAGCCAAATGCTTCTTCATTACGCCCCTTCGTCCAGACGGCCAGCACAGTGAAATCTCCGTTAATTGTGAAAGGGTGAAAAAGCCTGAGATCTTCCGTGCTCCAATTCAGTGTTTCACTTTTGCTGAACAGTCCAGGCACGGAAAAGCTGCCACTCCAATTTAACTTTTCAACTCGATGACCGTTTCGGGGAAAAATTCCGATGCCACGATTTTTTGACTCGCCCTCCCACAGGTAAGAACCAGCCCACTCTCTATATGCCGGCGTCGATAACGCAGGGTCTTCACATTCCTGAATCACCAAGATATCAGCTTGCAAGCTATCTGCTTCTGCAAGCTTCCGTCTGAGTGCTCCATTACAGTTCCAGGTAACAACTTTCATAGATAGAGACAGTTAACAGTGTATTGGACCGACGGCTTTATGATCACATATCAGAGACTTCTTTATAATCACGCTTTTGCCGGTCATGGTTAAAGATGCTTTCTCTTTAAAAATCAATCGGTTGCTCTGTCTGCTAGCGACCTGCCCTGTAATCGCTTGACTTCTTTATTTTGTGCGCTCAATAACACTGTATATCCAGTTAGTGCGCAAGAATTACAGTGTTTTCCAATCACGTTCAGGTGGTCTGGCTTGCAGATGCTCTAAACGGTGATCAATCGCCAGGCACGCTACCGCCCGATCCTGAGCTTGGACACATCGCGGTTAACGGTTCTGGTTGTATTACGGGGAGGGCAGACTGTCCATGTCGTGCGTGGGCTGACTGCATTCCCTTGCCGTATTCGAGAGTAAGTCAGGGTTGCGGGGGCTGTCCAAGGTTTTATTCGGTCGGTTTGTCCGGCGTGGTGGGCTGTGGGGTCGGCAATAAAAAACGCCGGACCCTGGAGCCCGGCGTTTCAATACTGACTTTGCTGCTTAGTAAGGGCAGTTACCGCGGTACTCGGAGATTTCGCGGTCTGACTCGTGGTTGGGGCCACAGAGAAACTGCGAGTAGCGGGTGTCGTTATCCAGATGGCGCTTCATCCAGGATACGCCCAGGCGACTCAGTACGGTGTCATATTGACCGAAGGAGGCGCCGCCGTTGCCGCAGTAATGGTTGCCACCATCCAGTTCAACAAAGGCTTTGTTGATATCGCCTGGCAGGCGGTTATAGAAGGGCGAAGCGTGGCTGCCGACCGGGGCGACAATGTCTGACTCGCAGGCAATGATCATGGTGGGTGCCTGAACATTGCGGAACTGCCAGCTTGAGGTGTCCCAGGGCGCCAATGGGATAGCGGCCTTGATACGACCTTCAGTGGCAACGCGCAGGGTGCCGCCACCGCCCATTGACCAGCCAATAACGCCGAGACGATCTGTGTCGATCATGCCTTCGACGTCGCCATTGCGCTCGGTGTTCTGATCAACCAGATAGTCCAGTGCGCTGTTGATCTGACGCGCACGGCTTGGCGGTTGATCAAAGCCGGTGTTGGTATCGATGGTCATGACCACAAAGCCGTGGGAGGCAAGCTTTGGACCCCACCATTCAATCGAGGACTCGGCAGAGATATAGCCGGGAATCACGACCACCGCCGCCATGGTGCCGGTGGTGTTGGTCGGGTAGTGAATGGTGCCACCACCAAAGCCACTGACCAGGCCGGAGACGCGGTTGCTTCTGACCGAGAACGGGCCGCGATCGGCTTCAACCAGTGACAGTGTCGGGTTGGGTCCGCGCTCGAACCCGCTGGGCTGACTAGGGTCGACCGGATCGGGTGGTGGATTGGAGGCCATTGCGGTAGCAGAGAGGGCAAGGGCG
Organism: Halopseudomonas sp. 4NH20-0008; assembly: GCF_057548395.1. NCBI lineage: Bacteria > Pseudomonadati > Pseudomonadota > Gammaproteobacteria > Pseudomonadales > Pseudomonadaceae > Halopseudomonas > Halopseudomonas sp. 4NH20-0008. The sequence continues at coordinate 409,739 of NZ_BAAJMD010000001.1, read as the reverse complement.
CCTGCTGCAAACAGCGAGCAGAGAGAGCGGGATATAAATGTTGTTGTCATTGTAACTCCATGGTTTATATGGTTTTTGTTATGGCTTGTATTGATGGACCACGGAAGGAATACACCATCAATCCGACGCAAGTGTTAATGCTGGATCGGGACGGGTCAACGTGCTGCGAGGGGTTATGCTGCGTTGATGGCTATAGGGTCACAAAGTGAACTATCAGTTTGCTGGCAATGTGAATTAGGCCTCAATTAGCCAATATATGTCTTGCAGTGAGTCATAATGCATGTTTGATGCATTATGCTTTATTCGTATCTTATGTTTCATTTTGCCCTGCGGCAAGGCGCCTTGCGGGGCCGGCGTCACCCGTCGGCACACTGGGACGGGTTCAAGGGCGTAGCTTGTTAAGGCTTGTATTCGCGCGCCTCCAGCAGCAACCAGTCACGAAAGCCGGTTAACGCGGCAGATTCCGCTTTGCGCTCCGGAATCACCAGATGATAGGCATGATCACTCTCGAAACTGTGTGGGCAGGGGCTGATCAGTTGCCCGCTGTTGAGTTCATCGCGAATCAGAAAGGGCGGGATCAGGGCGACGCCCAATCCGTGTTTGGCCGCCTTGGCCAGCATCGAGAAGAGTTCCAGCCGCGTGCCGTTCAGGTCGTGCGCAACACGCATATCAAGTGAGGCGAACCACTGGCGCCAGGCATAGGGGCGGGTACTCTGTTGCAGCAACGGCATCTGACTGATCTGTTCCGGTGTCAGCGTGGTGTGCGGCGCGATCAACTCCGGGCTGCACACCGGTACGGGCGACTCCTTCATCAGAAAATGCGCTTCGGTACCTGACCAGTCGCCGTCGCCAAAGTAGATGGCGGCATCAAACTCGGTATCGGCAAACAGAAAAGGCCGAGTGCGGTTGGTCAGATTGATGGATACCTGCGGGTTGGCCTTGAGGTAGCGGCCCAGGCGCGGCAGTAACCACTGGGTGCTGAAGGTGGGTACGGCGGCCAGTTCCAGTGTGGCGGTGCCCTGGTTGCCCATGACCGACAGGGTATCGCGCTCCACGGCATCCAGGCGGCTGCTGATACGTCGGCTGTAGGTCTCGCCGGCTTCGGTCAGCTTGACGCCGCGACGGGTGCGGCGAAACAGCTGCACATCAAGAAATTCCTCAAGGTTGGCGATCTGTCGGCATACTGCACTTTGCGTCAGCGACAGCTCCTCGGCGGCTTTGGTAAAGCTTTCATGCCGGGCCGAGGATTCAAAGCAGATCAAGGCCTGGGTCGGGGGGATCTTGCGGCGCATGGGGGGCTCCTTTGGAGCAGCGGCAAGCTTCAAGCTGCAAGCGATAAGCTGGCCGTGCGTTGGCAGTGCTGGTGTGTTCGGCACCGGACAGGTTTGCTTGTAGCTTGAGGCTTGGCGCTTGCGGCTGGGTTTCGGAGTTCCAAAATAGCACAAGTGGCTGAAAAAAACGCGTTTGCCGGGAGAGTGGATCGGGTCTAGTCTTGTTGCCACTGCAAGCACCTTCAAGTGCTTACCCATACCGACAAGATAACGGAGTTCCCATGGCTGATTCCAAAGTGAGTTTCAACTGGATTGATCCGCTGCTGCTTGATGCGCAGCTGACCGAAGAAGAGCGCATGGTGCGTGACTCTGCGGCCCAGTACTGCAATGACAAGTTGATGCCACGGGTGCTCGAGTCTTTCCGTAACGAAAACACCGATGCCTCGATCTTTCGCGAGATGGGCGAGCTGGGTCTGCTGGGCGCGACTATCCCTGAGCAGTACGGCGGAAGCGGTCTGAACTATGTGTGCTACGGCCTGATTGCCCGTGAAGTCGAGCGCGTCGATTCCGGCTACCGTTCGATGATGAGCGTGCAGTCCTCGCTGGTCATGGTGCCGATCAATGAATTTGGCAGCGAAGAGCAGAAGCAGAAGTACCTGCCCAAGCTGGCCAGCGGCGAATATATCGGTTGCTTTGGTCTGACTGAGCCGGATCACGGTTCCGATCCGGGCTCAATGATTACCCGCGCGCGTTCGGTTGACGGTGGTTACCTGCTCAAGGGCGCGAAGATGTGGATCACCAACAGCCCCATCGCCGACGTCTTCGTGGTCTGGGCCAAGACCGATGACGACGTGATCCGTGGCTTTATTCTGGAAAAAGGCTGGAAAGGCCTGAGCGCGCCGGCGATCAAGGGCAAGGTCGGTCTGCGCACCTCGATTACCGGTCAGATCGTGATGGAAGATGTGTTTGTGCCGGCGGAAAACATGCTGCCGGGCGTGACCGGCCTGAAAGGCCCGTTCACCTGCCTGAACTCCGCTCGTTACGGTATTTCCTGGGGCGCTCTGGGTGCCGCTGAATTCTGCTGGCACACCGCGCGTCAGTACACCCTGGACCGCAAGCAGTTCGGTCGCCCGCTGGCGCAGACGCAGTTGATCCAGAAGAAACTGGCCGACATGCAGACCGAAATCACCATGGCCCTGCAAGGTTGCTTGCGCCTGGGTCGGATGAAGGACGAAGGCACTGCTGCCGTGGAAATCACCTCGATGATGAAGCGCAACTCCTGCGGCAAGTCACTGGATATCGCCCGCGTGGCCCGCGACATGCTCGGTGGTAACGGCATCTCCGACGAATACGGCGTGATCCGCCATGTGGTCAACCTGGAAGTGGTCAACACCTATGAAGGTACGCACGACGTGCATGCCTTGATTCTGGGTCGGGCGCAGACCGGGCTTCAGGCGTTTTTTTAAGGCCTGAAGGCAGCGGCAAGCTACAAGCTACAAGCGGCAAGTCAAACCGCAAGGGATGGCTTGCCGTTTGTCTTTAGGATTACTAGATGATGTGTTCAGATAACGCGCTAGCAGGCCGCACACTCGGCTTGAGGGTTGGCTTGGGCAGCTTGTCGCTTGCCGCTTGTAGCTTGCAGCAGGGCACTCATGGGCTGCGTCCATGAGTGCCCTCAATGGTCTTAAAGTCCTCGATCTATCCCGCGTACTGGCCGGTCCCTGGGCTGGGCAGTTGTTGGCGGATCTGGGGGCGGATGTGGTCAAGGTCGAGCGGCCGCTGCTGGGCGATGACACCCGGGCCTGGGGGCCGCCCTATCTGCAGGATGAGCGCGGACAGGACACCTCCGAGGCAGCCTACTTTCTCTGTGCCAACCGCAACAAGCGCTCGATAGCCATCGACTTTACCCAGCCCGACGGGCAGCAGCAGGTGCGTGAGCTGGTGGCCAGGGCCGATGTGCTGATCGAGAACTTCAAGGTCGGCGGTCTGGCGGCCTATGGGTTGGACTATGCCAGTCTGCAGGTGATCAATCCGCGGCTGATCTACTGCTCAGTCACCGGCTTTGGTCAGGATGGGCCCTATGCCCAGCGTGCCGGCTACGATTTCATGATTCAGGGCCTGGGTGGACTGATGAGTGTCACCGGGCGTGCGGCGGATGAGCCCGGTGCCGGGCCGGTCAAGGTCGGCGTCGCAGTCACGGATATTCTCACCGGTCTGTATGCCAGCAATGCCATTCTGGCGGCCTTGGCCGAGCGCGAGCGCAGCGGTCGGGGTCAGCATATTGATCTGGCCTTGCTGGATGTGCAGGTGGCTTGTCTGGCCAATCAGGCGCTCAATTACCTGACCACCGCTGAGGCGCCGCAACGACTGGGCAATGCTCACCCGAATATTGTGCCCTATCAGGATTTCCCCACGGCTGACGGTGACCTGATTCTTACCATTGGTAACGACAGTCAGTTCCGCAAGTTCTGCGATCTTGCCGGAAAAGCGGAATGGGCCAGCGACCCGCGTTTTGCCAGCAATGCCGCGCGGGTAGCCAATCGCACAGTGTTGATTCCCTTGATTCGCCAGGTCACGGTATTCCGCACCACCGCACAGTGGATCACCGATCTGGAGCAGGCGGGCGTGCCCTGCGGGCCGATCAATAATCTGGCTCAGGTATTTGATGATCCGCAGGTCCGTGCCCGTGGTTTGCAGATCAGCATGGAGCACGCCCTGTCCGGGTCGGTAAAGCTGGTGGCCAATCCGATTCGTCTGTCGCGTACGCCGGTGAATTATCGACTTGCGCCGCCGCTGCTCAACCAGCACGCAGCCGAGGTGCTGCGAGACTGGTTGGCAGAATAGGTCTTATTCGCTATAGGGTTTGACATCACCACAGTCAGCCGCGACCCAGCGTGACACGCTGCTGCTTTCTATGTTGACGGTACCGTCGCCGTCCACCGGCAGATCACCTACATCCATTCGGCCTTGGCCGACAAAGCGGGTGTGCATTTCACGACTACCCTGCATGGTCAACTCGCCGCGCATGTCGCCGTCGTAGCCTTCATCACCACTGCAGGTGCCGGTAAAAACCAGTTTGTCACTGCTGCTGCTTTCCAGCGTGAGCTGGCAATCGGGCATGTCTTCGCGGGCTTTGGCCAAGACAGCCTCAGGGTTAGCCATGGCATTGGCTTCTGTTGCGCTGATGCATTCCATGTCAGCGGCGTTGGCTTCTTCCTGGCTGGCCATGATTTGCCGCATCATCTCGCGCTGATCGGCGGGCATGCTTTCCAGAAAGCTTTCCTGGGCGGCCTTGATGGTGGCTTGAAGATCTTCGCCGTTAATCAGGGTGGTTGATTCGGTGCGCCACAGTCCTGGCTCGGGTGTCGGTGACAGGCCTTCTGCCTGGGCGGCAAGGCTGGCGACAAGCAGGCTCAAACCCAGGCTGGTGTTGAATATCCGTTTCACTTGTACGCTCTCTGTGCGGTTGAACATGCCAGCACTATACCCGCGCTGTTGTCGGTCGAGCAAAGACGTGCATCACATTTTCCGTTGGGGCACAAAAAAGGGGCCGTGAGGCCCCTTCTGCTATGTGCCGCTTAGCGGCCGAACAGCGCTGGCTTTTCCCGCTGCGGACGGTTACCGGCCGGGCGGCGCGGTGCGTCAGTCCTGGGCGTGCTGGGTGCAGCACGGTTGCCATGGGCCTGATGACGGCGCTCTTCAGTCACGCTGTCCTGCGGCTCACTGTTGACCCGGGCTGCACGAGGCGGCTGGGAGCTGCGCGGCTTGTCGGAACGGGGTTTTTCGCTGCGCGGCTTGTCACTGCGACCCTGACTGCGGCCAGTGCCACTGCCATTGGCCGGGCGTTGACCGCGACCGTTGGCATTGGCTGGCGCGCCGCGCTGGCGCTCGGGACGATCGCTGTTCATTTCGGACTGTGCCGGTGGCTCAAAGCCAACCAGGCTGCCTTCTTCGATTTTCTGCCGGGTCATGCGCTCAATCGCCTTGAGCAGCTTTTCTTCATCCGGGCAGACCAGCGATACCGCTTCACCGCTGCGACCGGCACGGCCGGTACGGCCAATGCGGTGTACATAGTCTTCCGAGACATTCGGCAGTTCGAAGTTGATTACGTGGGGCAGTTGGTCGATATCCAGACCCCGTGCAGCAATATCGGTCGCAACCAGAATGCGCAGTTTGTTGGCTTTGAAATCAGCCAGTGCCTTGGTGCGCGCGCTCTGGCTCTTGTTGCCATGGATCGCTGCAGCCGGCAGGCCGTTCTTGTCCAGGTATTCCGCCAGGCGGTTGGCGCCGTGCTTGGTGCGGGTAAAGACCAGCACCTGCTCCCAGGCACCCATGGTAATCAGGTGGGCGGTGAGGGCGCGCTTGTGACCTGCAGCGACGCGATAGACTTTCTGTTCAATACGCTCAACGGTGGTGTTGGGCGGGGTGACTTCAATACGTGCCGGGTTGTTCAGCAGCTTGTTCGCCAGCTCGGTGATGTCCTTCGAGAAGGTCGCCGAGAACAGCAGTGTTTGACGCTTGCCGGGCAGTTTGGCAATGACCTTTTTCACGTCATGGATAAAACCCATATCGAGCATGCGGTCGGCTTCGTCGAGAACCAGAATTTCTACCTTGGACAGGTCAACCATGCGCTGGTTGGTCAGGTCCAGCAGGCGACCGGGGCAGGCCACCAGTACGTCCAGACCGGGGGCAATGGCCTTGATCTGTGGCGTAGCACCTACGCCGCCGAAGATGCAGGCGCTTTTCATCGGCAGCTCGCCGCCGTAACTGGTAAAGCTGTCGTGCACCTGGGCCGCGAGTTCACGGGTCGGAGTCAGTACCAGAACGCGTATCTGCTTGGCGGTACGGCGGTATGTTGGATCCGGATGGCCGAGCGGAAAGAGTTTTTCCAGAATCGGCAGAGCAAAGCCGGCGGTCTTGCCGGTACCGGTCTGGGCGGCAACCATGAGGTCGCGGCCTTCGAGTACGGCGGGGATTGCCTGGGCTTGTACGGGGGTTGGAGAGGTGTAACCGGTGGCTGCAACGGCGCGCATCAGCACGTCGGAGAGGCCGAGAGTAGCAAAGGACATTCAGATAAACCCTGTGATGGCCGTTTGCGGAACAGGTCTGTCCGTACGGCCGATGATGAAGGATCGCGAGTTTAGCAGAAACTGCGCTGGCAGGCAGCTAAAACCTGTATGGGGCAGCGCGGGCCGACCGACGGATGCGCCCGCGGCCCGACTGCAAGGCGGTCAGTTCAGGTCTTCGTTGACTTCGCGACGGGTGATGCAACTGGCCAACTGGCTTTCCAGCGCCTGTTGCAGTTCGCCCATAAAGGTCTCGCAATCCTCGCCCGGTGTCAGCGGCGAGCCAATCACTACATCGCAGTTGAACGGCACAATCATCGAGCCGCCCTTGGGCAGGGCGCGGCCCAGGCCATGCAGGGCAATCGGCGTCACGGTGGTGCCGGCATGACAGCGTGCCAGATGATAGATGCCCTTGCGCAGCGGTTGCAGCTGCTCCGGGTCACCACGACTGCCTTCGGGGAACAGCAGCAGTATCTGGTCGTCGCCCAGGGCTTGCTGGCACTGCTCGAAGACCTTGTCCTTGTCGACCTGGCCCTGACGATCCAGCGGGATAATGCCGATCAGGTTGAGCGACAGCCAACTGGTAAAGCGGTTGCGCAGGAAGTAGTCGGCGGCGGCCACCGGACGCAGGCGGTGCAGGGCTGACAGCGGATACAGTGCCATCAGCGCCAGGGTATCCAGGTGGCTGTTGTGGTTCGCGGCGAGAATTGCCGGCCCTTTGGTCGGCAGCAGTTCACGCTGCTGCACGTTCAAGCCGAGCATCAGGTAAACCACGGGACGCACGATAAACAGGAAGAACAGTATCTTCGGCAGACGTTTGATCAGAGGCATGGGATGTCCTTTGGCTCAGTATTTCATGTAGACCAGGTAATGGAAGAACAACGGCGCGGTGTACATCAGGCTGTCGATGCGGTCGAGAATGCCACCGTGGCCTGGTATCAGCCGTCCGGTATCCTTGATGCACAGGTCGCGCTTGACCGCCGAGACGGTCAGGTCGCCAACAAAACCGGCAACCCCGATCAATGCGCCGGCGAACAGGCCCTGCCAGAAATTCAGCGGCGTCAGCCATAGCGCCAGTACGGCGCCCAGCAGGGTAGTGGTGGCAACGCCGCCGAGGAATCCGGCCCAGGTCTTGTTCGGGCTGATGGCCGGAACGATTTTGCGCTGGCCCAGGGTCTTGCCCCAGATGTACTGCGCGACGTCATTGAACTGGGTGAGGAACACCAGGTAGATCACCAGACCCACGCTGCCACCAGCCGGGTTGACCTCCGGCGGCAGCATCAGCAGATAGGCGACGTGGCTGATGGCAAAGACCGTGGTCATCACGGCCCACTGGTAGGAGGCTACCGCGCGGATAAAACCCTTGGTTTCGCCCAGCATGAGCAGGCCGAAGGGAATCAGCAGGAACAGGTAGACCGGGATAAAGATGATGAACATGCCGTACCAGTCGCTGGCGATCCAGTAGTAGTGCAGCGGGATCATCAGGTACAGGGCCAGGATCAACCGGCGGTCGGTCACTCGGATCGGCAGAATCGAGAAGAACTCGCGCAGGGCAATAAAACTGAGAATAGTGAAGAAGATCAATGAGGCGGTGCGACCGATCATCAGCGCGGTAAACACCACGGCGACCATGATCCACCAGGAGTTGATGCGTTGGCGCAGTTCGAGATGGGCCGATTCCGCCATGCTCAGTTTCAACACCCACTGTGTCAGGGTCGCAGCGACCAGCATCAACAGTACGCAAACCATGGCGGTCAGCGTGTTGGGCGTGAGTTCCAGCATGAAGGGCAAGCCGATATCGCTATCCATGTTCAGTCACCTGTACTGTGTTGCAGAAGGAAGTAGGCCGTGGCCAGGCGGCGCAGGCAGGTCAGGGCCGTACCTATGGCCAGCACAATCAAACTGATCCAGAGCACCAGCCCGTCGCCATTCCAGAGGAGCTCGATGGCGGAGAGCAGGCAGGCCAGGGTCAGCAAGGCCATGCGCTGTTGCTTGGCCATGGGCCCGCGAAAGTCGGCGGGCAGTCCCAGTGAGACGCCCAGCACGCGGATATAGGCACTGAGTACCGCCAGTAGCGCACCGAGCCAGGCCAGCCAGACTGCCGAGGGGTAGTCCGGCAGGGCCAGGGCGCAGGCGACGATCAGCAGCGGATCGGCAATGCGGTCCGGTACATCATTGAACAGCTCGCCGGCCGGGGTCTGCTTGCCGCCTTCCATGGCGACCATGCCATCAAACAGGTTGCACAGCAGGCGCAGCTGGATCATCAGCGCGGCCAGCACAAAGCACGCAGACATCAGCCCGCCGCTGCTGTTGCCGGCCAGAAACAGGGCCAGTGCGCCACCCAGGGCAAACACCACACTCAGCACGGAGATCTGGTTGGGTGTGACCTGTCGCTGCGACAGCCAGGCGGCAAAGCGGGTCATGATGCGCTGGTCACGCACCTTCAGGGGTCGACGATTAGGCGTTTGGCTCATGCGCGGCTCAGGACTCCGGAGTAGTGGGGTGGTTCTGCAGGGCAAGCCGTACAGTCAGAAACAGACAAAAGGCAAAGGCCACGGCGCTGGGCGGCAGTATGGTCAACCACAGACGGGGGGTCTGACCGAGGCTATGCAGGACAAACAGCAGGCTGCTGGTGATGCTGACAACCAGCAAGGGCGGCAGCAGCACGGCCAGCAGGGGCTGGCGAAACAGCGGGAACAGGCGATTGATGGCCAGAGTCATGCACAGGGTAATCACGGCACTGGCGGTGCCTTGCAGAACACCGGCAATAATGGCCTGGCTGGTGGATTCGGTGAGGTTGGCATACAGCGCCCAGCCGCCCCAGAGCACAAAGGCCAACAGGGCGGGCAACCAGCGCATGGCAGTGTCAGCATCCTTGCTGGGCATGGCGTTGTCGTCCTGTGACTGGAGAATGGCAGGGAGAGTCCCGATTGCAGGCGAGTATAAAGCGCCCAGCGTGCTTGTAAAGCGGCTGCCTGCTTAATTGCCGGTCAGGTCACAGCCCGACCGGACGCCGCTATCAACGGGCGTCCGGATGGGCGACGGATTACAGGTTGCGCCAGACCGCCAGGGAGGGCTCGGCCTGGTTCAGGGTATAGAAGTGCAGGCTGGGCGCGCCGCCTTCGATCAGACGCTGGCACAGCTCGGTGATGACCTGGGTGCCAAAAGCGCCAATGCTTTCGCTGTCGTCACCGTAGGACTCCAGTTGCTTGCGAATCCAGCGTGGTATTTCGGCCCCGCAGGCGTCCGAGAAGCGCGCCAGCTTGCTGTAATTGGTGATCGGCATGATGCCGGGCACAATCGGAATATCCACACCGGCCTTGCGCACCCGGTCGACAAAGTAGAAATAGCAGTCGGCGGTGAAAAAGTACTGGGTGATGGCGCTGTCGGCGCCGGATTTGGCCTTGCGAATGAAGTTCTCAAGGTCGGCTTCAAAATGCCGGGCCTGGGGATGGGCTTCGGGGTAGGCAGCGACTTCGATGCTGAAGTGGTCGCCTGTCTCGTTGCGGATAAACTCCACCAGTTCGTTGGCATAGCGCAGCTCGCCGGACGCCTGACCCATGCCCGAGGGCAGGTCACCACGCAGCGCGACAATGCGCTTGATACCGGCATCTTTATAAAGATTCAGCAGGCTGCGCAGATCGTCCTTGCTGTCGCCGACACAGGACAGATGCGGTGCGGTCGGCACCTGCACTTCCTGGTCCAGTTGCAGCACGGTCTTTAGCGTGCCGTCGCGGGTCGAGCCACCGGCACCATAGGTCACCGAGAAAAACTCGGGGTTCTCGGCAGCCAGTATCTTGCCCGTGGCAATCAGCTTCTCGTGCCCGGCCTCGGTCTTGGTCGGAAAGAATTCAAAGCTGACCGGGGCCTTGCTTGTAGTATGTGTCATGTCGTTCCTGCCCTTATTCTTGTGGGCTTTTTTGAATGGTTGTTGGCTTGAAGCTGGAAGTTTTAAGCTGGAAGCTTGAAGTGGTCCGAGTTGAGGCACAGTTTGCCGCCAGACGCTAACAAGCGCTTGACGGCTAGGCCACAAAATCCACACTTTCCAGCTTCCAGCTTCCAGCTTCCAGCTTCCAGCTTCCAGCTAAAAAACCGAGGGGGCCAGCTGCACCCTCGGCTTGTAGCTTGCAGCTTACCGCTTGCCGCTTCGTTTAATAACGATAATCTTCCGGCTTGAACGGCCCTTCCACCTCGACGCCAATATAGTCAGCCTGTTTTGGGGTGAGTTTGGTGATCACGCCGCCAAAGCCCTTGACCATTTCCAGTGCGACTTCTTCGTCGAGCTTCTTGGGCAGTACTTCAACGCGCAGCAGCTCGGCTTTCTTGTCTGCAGACAGCTTGGCATAACCTTGGCCGAACAGGTGAATCTGCGCCAGGACCTGGTTGGCAAAGGAGCCGTCCATGATGCGGCTGGGGTGGCCAGTGGCGTTGCCCAGGTTGACCAGACGGCCTTCGGCCAGCAGGATCAGATAGTCGTCATTGGCCGGATCGAAGTTGTCCTTGCCGGTACGGTGCAGCTTGTGTACCTGCGGCTTGACCTCTTCCCAGTGCCAGTTGGCGCGGGTGTAGGCAGTGTCGATCTCGTTGTCGAAGTGGCCGATATTGCAGACGATGGCGCGCTTCTTCAGGGCATTCAGCATGTTGGCATCGCAGACGTTGACGTTACCGGTGGTGGTCACCAGCAGGTCGGTGCGGCCCAGTACATCAGTATTGATGCAGGCGGGCGTGCCATCGTTGATGCCGTCCTTGAACGGCGATACCAGCTCGAAGCCGTCCATGCAGGCCTGCATGGCACAGATCGGGTCGATTTCAGTGACCTTGACGATCATGCCTTCCTGACGCAGCGACTGGGCCGAACCCTTGCCTACGTCACCGTAGCCGATAACCAACGCCTGCTTGCCTGACAACAGGTGATCGGTAGCGCGCTTGATGGCGTCGTTGAGGCTGTGACGGCAACCGTACTTGTTGTCGTTCTTGCTCTTGGTCACCGAGTCGTTGACGTTGATCGCCGGGATTTTCAGCGTGCCTTTCTTGAGCATTTCCAGCAGGCGGTGAACGCCCGTGGTGGTTTCTTCGGTGACGCCGTGGATCTTGTCGAGCATCTGCGGATACTTGTCATGCAGGATACCGGTCAGATCGCCACCGTCATCCAGGATCATATTGGCATCCCAGGGTTTGCCGCCGTGCAGGATGGTCTGCTCGATGCACCATTCGTACTCGTCTTCGGTTTCGCCTTTCCAGGCAAACACCGGGATACCGGCGGCGGCGATGGCAGCCGCAGCGTGATCCTGGGTGGAGAAGATGTTGCAGGATGACCAGCGCACTTCTGCGCCCAGCTCGATCAGGGTTTCGATCAGCACGGCGGTCTGGATGGTCATGTGGATGCAACCAATGATCCTGGCACCCTTGAGCGGCTGCTCGGCCTTGTATTTGCGACGCATGGCCATCAGCGCGGGCATTTCTGATTCGGCGATGATGATTTCCCGGCGACCGAAGTCGGCCAGGCTGATGTCGGCGACTTTATAGTCGTTGAAACCGGCAGGTTTGATTACAGCACTCATGCGATTACTCCATTCGTAGTTAGCGAATGGGCGCGGTTGGTTGTTTAACGACAACGTTCGAGCCTGACGACCTTTGGGTTTTTGCTGTTACCGCGCCTGCGTTGAAGCTCGGTGCCGGACTCGCCGTGGATACGTCCCTTAGGCTCATCAATGGCATCTCTGCCGTTGACGGTCCGACACCGAGCTTCATCGCCAGCACTGGGTGCAAGCTGAAAAACCCTGGTCGCTGCAGCGCCCCTCGAACGGGGTCAAGTTCAATGGCCTATACATGCTGAAACAGCCTGTACTTGGCCTGTTTTGCAGGGGGCGTGATATTGTCCCCCGCTTTGTTAAATCGTCAGTGGGAAGAAACCATGCCAGCCGTTCCAACCCTGAAAACTCTGTTCCTGCCAGTGTTGCTGGCGATGTCGGCCTGTAGTCCGCAGCAGGCTGATCCGGCTTCGCCTGAGGGCCAGCGTCAGGCCCTGTTCAACCAGTTCCTGCAGCATAGCGAGCCCATGGGCGGCATGCTGCTGGGTCGGCTGGCCTTTGATGGCCCGGCTTTTGCTCAGCATGCCGAGCAACTCTCGCAACTGGCCGATACGCCCTGGACACATTTCCCCAGCCCTGATCCCGACAACCCGCAACCCAATGCCGCGTTACCGGCGGTCTGGTCCGATGCCGAGGGCTTTGCCGCCCGCATCGAGCAATACCAGTCAGCGGTTGCCGCACTTCAGCAGACCACCGCACAGGGCGTCGACGCCCCCGAGCAGGTTTCCTCCGCCGTGCAGACCGTGCAGCAGGCCTGTAAGGCGTGTCACGACGGCTATCGCCGGTGACACGCAGCTTCAAGCCTCAAGCTTCAAGCTGCAAGCTATCCGCACTGGTTTTAGCTTGCCGCTTATAGCTTGCCGCTTGCCGCTGCTTTTAGCGCGTCTGCCTTGTCCGTCTTCTCCCACGGAAACGCAGTAAAAGTATCGCCCTTGACCGTCATCTCCACCGGGTTACGACCGAAGTGACCGTAGGCGGCGGTGGCGCGGTACATCGGGTGCAGCAGGTCGAGCATGCGCGTGATGGCGTAGGGGCGCAGGTCGAAGTGCTCGCGTACCAGTTTGACGATCTGCTCGTCGCTGATCTTGCCGGTGCCGAAGGTATTGATCGAGACCGAGGTCGGCAGTGCCACGCCGATGGCGTAGGACACCTGGATTTCGCAACGCTCGGCCAGCCCGGCGGCAACGATGTTCTTGGCCACATAGCGACCGGCATAGGCGGCACTACGGTCAACCTTGGACGGGTCCTTGCCGGAGAAGGCGCCACCACCATGGCGAGCCATGCCGCCGTAGGTGTCAACAATGATCTTGCGGCCGGTCAGGCCGCAGTCACCCACCGGACCGCCAATCACGAACTTGCCGGTCGGGTTGATGTGATACTGGGTGTCGGCATGCAGCAGATGCGCGGGAATCACTTGCTTGACGATCTCTTCCATGACCGCTTCCTTCAGGTCAGCCTGGCTGATTTCCGGATTGTGCTGGGTCGAGAGGACGATGGCGTCGATGCCCACTACCTTGCCGTTGTCATAGCGGCAGGTCACCTGTGATTTGGCGTCCGGGCGCAGCCAGCTCAGGGTGCCGTTCTTGCGCACTTCCGACTGACGCTCGACCAGGCGATGGGCAAAGGTAATGGGCGCAGGCATCAGTACGTCGGTTTCGTTACTGGCATAGCCGAACATCAGGCCCTGGTCACCGGCGCCCTGGTCTTCCGGCTTCTGCCGATCCACGCCCTGGGCGATATCCGGTGACTGCTTGCCGATGATGTTGATCACGCCGCAGGTATCGCCGTCGTAACCGACCTCGGATGAGGTGTAGCCAACATCCTTGATCACATTGCGCACCAGGTCTTCCAGGTCGACCCAGGCGCTGGTGGTGATTTCACCACCGACGATGGCAACACCGGTCTTGACCATGGTTTCGCAGGCGACGCGGGCGAATTTGTCTTCGCTGATGATGGCATCCAGCACAGCGTCAGAGATCTGGTCGGCGAGTTTGTCCGGGTGACCTTCGGAGACGGACTCGGAGGTGAAAATCGAGTAATCACTCATGCTGCAGTACCTTCTGTTCGCAATGCGTTGTCGGAATGGGGTTTGAGATATTGCTGTATCTGAATTTGAAAGCCGTTGCGCAGGCCCAGATACAGGCTGTTGCCTGCACTCAGTCCGGCTTCGGCAGCCCAATGGTTCAGGTCGAGCTGGTCAAAACCGAGCCACAGGTCGCCACAGCTTTCACGAACCCAGTTCTGGTCATGGCTGCACAGCTCGGTGAGGATCAGGCTGCCGCCGGGCTTGAGCAGGGCGGTAAAGCGCTTGATCGCTTCGGCCGGGGCGGGCATGTGGTGCAACACCATATTGCAGACCAGGCAATCGGCAGCGGGCAGTGACTGCGGTTGCAGGGCGTCGGCGAGCTGGCAGTCAACGTTGTAGAGTCCGGCCTCGGCGCAATGCTGGCGTGCACGCTCAAGCATCGAGGGTGCGTTATCCAGACCAATCACGCGCGTGAAGCGCGCGGCCAGGTCCGGCAGAAAGCCACCTTCACCGGGGCCGACTTCTATGGCCAGGCTGTTATCGTCCTGACGCAGATTGTCGATCATGCCCAGCAGCGGTTCACGATAAAGGCCAAAGTGGGCGATCAGGTCCTGCTGCGCCGGGGTGCCTTCACTGAAACGGGCAAAGAACAGCCGTGACAGCTCGGCGCGCTGGCTGTGAATGGCGTCGATGCCTTGCTGCAACGCCGGGCTCAGCGCGTCGGCATCAATGCAGTTGAATAGCTCGGCATGCATGCCATGCCAAGGCTGGCTGCTGTCCGGCAGGCTGCGGCGGTAGAAGATCGAGTTGCCTTCGCGGCGGGTGCTGACCAATCCGGCATTGGCCAGGACTTTCAGATGATGGCTCATGCCGGATTGGCGCATATCAAACAGCTGCGCCAGTTCCAGTACACCCAGTGAGTCATTGCGCAGTACCCGCAGTATTTCCAGGCGCAACACATCGCCGGTTGCCTTGCAGAAGGCGGCCAGTTGTTGTGTGACGCTGCTGGATGGCGGCGTGATATGAGCAATCTGATTCATGGGCTGAAGTGTAGGGGCGGATGCGAGGTACCGCAACACCTATATCAAAATAAATTGATATAGGTGTTGCGGTCTGTGTCGGTTACAGGTGCCCGTTTGTCTGATGCAAAGTGCCTGCGCAAGGCTTTATCGGGGTTTTCGTTGCCCGTCGGCGCGGATTGCGCGAAAATGCTCGGCCTTGCTTCGGGTCAACTCTTTGTTTGACCCTTATTCTGTCTTGTCAGCCACAGGAGTTACCCATGCCCAGCCGTCGTGACCGTGCCAATGCCATTCGTGCCCTCAGCATGGATGCCGTGCAGAAAGCCAAAAGCGGCCATCCCGGCGCACCCATGGGTATGGCGGATATCGCCGAAGTGCTGTGGCGTGATTACCTCAAGCACAATCCGAGCAACCCGCAGTTTGCCGACCGCGACCGTTTTGTGCTGTCCAACGGTCACGGCTCGATGTTGATCTACTCGCTGCTGCACCTGACCGGTTACGATCTGTCGATTGATGATCTGAAAAACTTCCGTCAGCTGCACAGCAAGACCCCGGGTCACCCGGAATACGGTTATACCCCAGGCGTGGAAACCACCACCGGCCCCCTGGGCCAGGGTATTGCCAATGCCGTGGGCTTTGCCCTGGCGGAAAAGGTGCTGGGCGCGCAGTTCAACCGTGACGGCCACGCTATCGTGGACCACTTCACCTACGCCTTCCTCGG
Source organism: Halopseudomonas sp. 4NH20-0008 (assembly GCF_057548395.1). Lineage (NCBI taxonomy): Bacteria > Pseudomonadati > Pseudomonadota > Gammaproteobacteria > Pseudomonadales > Pseudomonadaceae > Halopseudomonas > Halopseudomonas sp. 4NH20-0008. Next base: position 394,045 of record NZ_BAAJMD010000001.1, on the reverse strand, counting down.
TGACGGCTGCATGATGGAGGGCATCTCCCATGAGGTCTGCTCACTGGCCGGCACTTTGGGTCTGGGCAAGCTGGTTGCCTTCTACGATGACAACGGGATTTCCATTGATGGAGAAGTCGAAGGCTGGTTCAGCGACGACACGCCGAAGCGCTTCGAGGCTTACGGTTGGCAGGTGATCCGCAATGTCGATGGTCACGATGCCGATGAGATCAAGATGGCCATCGAGACCGCGCGCAAAAATACCAGTCAGCCGACGCTGATCTGCTGCAAGACCATCATTGGTTTTGGTTCGCCGAACAAGCAGGGCAAGGAAGAGTGTCACGGTGCGCCGCTGGGTGATGATGAAATCGCCGCCACCCGTGCCGCACTGAACTGGAGCCATGGTCCGTTCGAGATTCCGGCGGACATTTATGCCGAATGGGATGCCAAGGCGGCTGGTGCAGTCGCCGAGGCGGAATGGAATACCCGCTTTGCCGACTATCAGCAGGCCTATCCGGATCTGGCATCCGAGTTCAAGCGGCGCATCGCCGGTGAGCTGCCGGCTGATTTTGCCGCCAAGGCCAGTGCCTATGTGGCAGACGTGGTCGCCAAGGGCGAGACCATCGCCAGCCGCAAGGCCAGCCAGAACAGTCTGAATGCCTTTGGTCCGCTGTTGCCTGAACTGCTGGGCGGCTCCGCCGATCTGGCCGGTTCCAACCTGACCCTGTGGTCCGGCTGCAAGGGTGTCGAGGCGGCTGATGCGGCGGGCAACTACCTGTACTACGGCGTGCGCGAGTTCGGCATGAGCGCGATCATGAACGGCGTGGCGCTGCACGGCGGCTTCATCCCCTACGGTGCGACCTTCCTGATCTTCATGGAGTACGCGCGTAATGCGGTGCGTATGTCGGCGCTGATGCGTCAGCGTGTGTTGTATGTGTTTACCCATGACTCCATCGGTCTGGGCGAGGATGGCCCGACCCACCAGCCGATCGAGCAGATGGCCAGTCTGCGTGGCACGCCGAATCTGGATACCTGGCGTCCGGCCGATGCGGTCGAGTCGGCCATTGCCTGGAAATACGCGATTGAGCGGGCCGATGGCCCCAGCGCGCTGATTTTCTCGCGCCAGAACCTGAACCATCAGTCGCGCGATGCCGAGCAACTGGCCAATGTGGCCCGCGGCGGTTATGTGCTCAAGGATTGCGCCGGTGAGCCCGAGCTGATTCTGATTGCCACCGGTTCCGAAGTCGGTCTGGCGGTGGATGCCTACGAACAGCTGACCTCCCAGGGCCGCAAGGTGCGCGTGGTGTCCATACCGTCGACCAGCGTGTTCGATCAGCAGGATGCTGCCTACAAGCAGCAGGTACTGCCGCTGGAAGTGGGTGCGCGGATCGCCATCGAGGCCGCCCATGCGGACTTCTGGTACAAGTACGTGGGCCTGGATGGTCGCATCATCGGCATGCACACCTTTGGTGAATCCGCCCCGGCAGCCCAGCTGTTCGAGGAGTTCGGTTTCACCCTCGAAAACGTGTTGGCGGTCGCTGAAGAACTGTTGGAAGACTAACCCAGCGACAAGCTTCAAGCGCCTAGCGGCAAGCAGCCCCGTGCAGCTTGGGGCTTGAAGCTTGAAGCTTGAAGCTCAACGGAGTTGCTTAATGCCCTCTTCCCGTCCCTATCGTATTGCGCTCAACGGCTATGGTCGCATTGGCCGTTGCGTGTTGCGTGCGCTGTACGAGCGTGGCGATACCGGGATGCAGATTGTGGCGCTGAATGATCTGGCGGATCAGGCCAGCATTGAGTACCTGACCCGCTTTGATTCGACCCATGGGCGCTTTCCCGGTGACGTGGGGGTGCTGGACGATGGTCTGCATATCAATGGCGACTGTGTACAGGTGCTGCGTGCCTCCGAGCCTGAGGCTATTGATTGGAAGGCTTTGAATATTGATCTGGTACTGGAATGCTCGGGCCAGTACACCACCCGCGAGCAGGCTCAGCGCTTTATTCATGCTGGTGTGCCGCGCGTGCTCTTTTCACAGCCTATGGCCAGTGAGCAGGCGGTGGATGCCACGGTGGTCTATGGCGTGAATCATGATCTGCTGGGTGGTGCGCAGCGACTGGTGTCCAATGCTTCCTGTACAACCAATTGTGGTGTGCCGCTGCTCAAGCTGCTGAATGAGCAGATCGGGCTGGACTATGTGTCCATTACCACTATTCACTCGGCGATGAATGATCAGCCGGTGATTGATGCCTACCACCATGATGATCTGCGTCGGACGCGTTCGGCGTTTCAGTCGGTGATTCCGGTGTCGACCGGTTTGGCACGCGGTATTGAACGTTTGTTGCCGGAGCTGGCGGGGCGCATTCAGGCCAAAGCCATTCGGGTGCCGACGCTGAATGTCTCGGCCCTCGACATCACATTGCAAACAGCGCGTGATACTACAGCTGAAGAGATCAATGCATTGCTGCGGGCGGCGGCCGAGGGTGAGTATGCCGGGTTGCTGGATTACACCGAGCTGCCGCATGCCAGCTGTGATTTCAACCATGATCCGCATTCGGCGATTGTCGATGGCAGCCAGACCCGTGTGTCGGGGCCGCGCATGGTGAATCTGCTGGTGTGGTTTGATAACGAATGGGGCTTTGCCAATCGCATGTTGGATGTGGCGGGGTATTGGTTGCGGAGTTGCGAGTCAGAGTGACTGTGAAGAGTGGAGAACTGCTCGCATGTGCTGCAAGGATCGTGCATGCGCTATTGCCGATAGTTGATCAAGGACACGCTGCAAGTACGTCCCTGTAAGCTCGCTATGCCCATCCGACCGCCATGGATGGCGGAAGTGCCGAAAATGCAGGAGCATTTTTCGGCCCTGGGCATAGACGGTCCTTGATCAACTATCGGCAACCGCGCCTCAAAGTTATGTGGGTGCTTCCGGCTCAGGTAGTGCTGATTACTGAAAGTCTATTTGATTGAAAATTGATTTATTCAAGGAGCGGTAAATGAGCGTATTGACCATGCAGGAGCTGGACCTCAAGGGCCAGCGGGTGCTGATTCGTGAAGACCTGAACGTGCCGGTCAAGAACGGCAAGGTCAGCAGTGATGCGCGGATTGTGGCGTCGCTGCCCACCATCAAGCTGGCGCTGGAGAAGGGCGCGGCGGTGATGGTCTGTTCGCACCTGGGGCGCCCGGAAGAGGGTGTGTTCAGTGAAGAGAACAGTCTGGCGCCCGTGGCGGCCTACCTGAGTGAGGCGCTGGGTCGTGAGGTGCCGCTGGTACGTGATTACCTGGATGGTGTTGCGGTACAGCCGGGTGAGCTGGTGCTGCTGGAAAACGTACGCTTCAATGCCGGTGAGAAGAAGAATACCGATGCGCTGGCCCAGCAGTATGCTGCGCTCTGCGATGTATTTGTCATGGATGCCTTTGGCACCGCGCACCGCGCCCAGGGCTCAACCCACGGTGTGGCCAAGTTTGCCAAGGTCGCTTGTGCTGGCCCGCTGTTGGCCGCCGAGCTGGAGGCACTGGCCAAGGCGCTGGACAAGCCGGCGCGGCCGATGCTGGCGATTGTGGCTGGTTCCAAGGTGTCGACCAAGCTGGATGTGCTGACGGCGCTGGCGGACAAGTGTGATCAGTTGATTGTGGGGGGGGGTATTGCCAATACCTTTCTGGCAGCGGCCGGTTACCCGGTAGGCAAGTCCCTGTATGAGGCGGATCTGCTGGACACGGCCAAGGCCATTGCGGCCAAGGTCAGCGTGCCGCTGCCGGTTGACGTGGTGGTGGCCAAGGCCTTTGCCGAGGATGCAGAAGCGACCATCAAGGCGGTTGCTGATGTAGCCGAAGACGACATGATTCTGGATATCGGCCCGCAAACCGCCCGTCTGTTCGGTGAGATGCTCAAGGCCTCCGGTACCATTCTGTGGAACGGTCCGGTCGGGGTATTCGAGTTTGACCAGTTTGGCGAGGGCACCAAGGCCTTGGCGCTGGCCATTGCCGAGAGCCAGGGCTTTTCGATTGCCGGCGGTGGCGACACCCTGGCGGCGATCGACAAGTACGGTGTGGCGGAGCAGATTTCCTATATTTCCACCGGTGGTGGCGCGTTCCTCGAATTTGTCGAGGGCAAGGTGCTGCCTGCGGTCGAGATTTTGCAGCAGCGAGCGCGTTAAAGCGCAGCGGCAAGCTGCAAGCCATAAGCGACAAGCTACCCAGAGTGCAGAGGCGTTTGAAGAAAAGCCGTTAAACTGCCAGTCTGTGCAGATAACTTGCCGCTTGAAGCTTGCCGCTTGAGACTTTATTTAACGATACGGAGAAACAACCCATGGCCCTGATCAGTCTGCGCCAAATGCTGGATCACGCTGCCGAGTTCGGTTACGGCGTGCCGGCTTTCAACGTCAACAACCTGGAACAGGTTCGGGCAATCATGGAGGCTGCTGCTAACAGCGATTCTCCGGTGATCCTGCAAGCCTCTGCCGGTGCTCGCAAGTACGCCGGTGCGCCCTTTCTGCAGCATATGATTCTGGCGGCCATCGAGGAGTTTCCACATATTCCGGTGTGCATGCACCAGGATCACGGTACCAGTCCGGCGGTGTGCCAGCGTTCAATTCAGCTGGGCTTCTCGTCGGTGATGATGGACGGCTCGCTGGGTGAAGACGGCAAGACGCCGATGGATTATGACTACAACGTGCGCGTCACCCGTCATACGGTGGATATGGCGCATGCCTGTGGTGTGTCGGTTGAGGGTGAGCTGGGTTGTCTGGGCAGTCTGGAAACCGGTATGGCCGGCGAGGAAGACGGTATCGGTGCCGAGGGCGTTCTGGATCACAGCCAGATGCTGACCGACCCCGAGGAAGCCGCTGACTTCGTCAAGCAGACCCAGGTTGATGCCCTGGCGATTGCCATTGGTACCAGCCACGGTGCTTACAAGTTCACTCGTCCGCCGACGGGTGACATTCTGGCGATCGAGCGCATCAAGGCGATTCACGCGCGCATCCCCAGCACGCATCTGGTCATGCACGGCTCCAGTTCGGTGCCGCAGGAATGGCTGAAGGTGATCAACGAGTTTGGTGGCGAGATTCCGGAAACCTACGGTGTGCCGGTTGAAGAGATCGTTGAAGGCATCAAGCACGGCGTGCGCAAGGTCAACATCGATACCGATCTGCGTTTGGCCTCTACCGGTGCGGTGCGTCGCTTCCTGGCCCAGAACCCGAGCGAGTTCGATCCGCGCAAGTTCCTGGCCAAGACTGTGGATGCCATGCGTGATATCTGTATGGCCCGCTACGATGCCTTTGGTTGTGCCGGTCAGGCGTCGAAGATCCGTCCGGTATCGCTGGAGAAGATGTATCAGCGTTATGAGGCCGGTGAGCTGGCACCCAAGATTCACTGAGTTGACAGCATTGCGTTAACGGGGCCACAGGGCCCCGTGTTTCAATCTGTTTGGAGATACCCTATGCACGGCCCTGAAGATCAGGCTGATGAGGCCTTTACCCACGAACGGCTGCTCGAGGCCGTTGAAAACCAGTTGGCAGCCAACCAGCCGCCGGCGGCCCAGGCGACACTGAACAAGCTGACGTTGGTGGGTTACAGTCGCGAGGATAGCCTTGATCTGATGGCTCAGGTGCTGGCCTGGAGCATCGGCTTGATGCTGGATCAGGATAGCGGTTTTGACATGCCCGCCTATGAGCAAGCGCTGCGTAACCTGCCGGAGCTGCCTGCGTCGCTGGAATAAAGATGCGACACATGCCGTTACAGCACCGGCATGCCGGTCTTTTGTTGCGCTGGCACACTTTCACCTTTCAGGAATAACAAGATGACTCTGATGAGTGTATTGCGCGTATTTTTTTTCTATCTGCTGGCAGTGGTCATTGCCACTGTGCTGGGTACCCTGGTCCAGACCCAGTTCAATCTGGCGGCGCTGGGTCTGATTGGCACTGACATTCCCTTCACTGTTCGCCTCAGCACCAGCCTGGCTGATTTGCGTGGTTTTACGCCTATTTTCGGCATCATGGTGGCCGTGACGCTAGTCCTGGCGCTGCCCGTTGCGGCAGGACTGGGGCGAATTTTCAAGCCCTGGCGCGGGGTGTTGTTTTTCCTCGCCGGCGCAGTAGGCATCAAGGTGGCTTTTGATATTGCCGATTACCTGTTGCCGATGCCGGTGTTTATTGCAGCGACGCGCGGTATTGCCGGTCTGCTGGTGATGATGCTGGCGGTGGGCGTTGGTAGTGCGGTGTTTGGTCGGCTGACCAAGCCCAAGAGCAAACGCGGCTTGCGCGTTCTCGGCTAATTGAGGAGTAACAAGGCATGACGTTCAAAGCGAATACGTTGGCAGTCGCGGTGTTGTTGGGTTCTGCGGGTCTGGCACAGGCGGTCGAATACCGGATTGATACCCTGGCTGAAGGCCTGAACCAACCCTGGTCGCTGGCTTTCCTGCCGGACGGGCGCATGCTGGTTACCGAGCGGGCAGGCCAGTTGCGCATGCTGGATGCCGAGGGTCAGTTGCAGACCGAACCGCTCAGCGGTGTGCCCGAGGTGCTGGTAGAGCGCCAGGGCGGTTTGTTTGAGGTGGCGCTGGACCCCGAATTTGCCGAAAATCAGCGGCTTTTCCTAAGCTATGCCTGCGGCACGGTGGACGCCAACAATACCTGTCTGGCCAGTGCACGTTTGACGGATAACGGCCTTGAGCAGGTGCAGGAGATCTTTCGCGCCGAGTTCGCCAAGCGTGGGGGTGCTCACTACGGTGCGCGTATCGCCTTTATGCCCGACAACAGCCTGGTGCTGACCTTGGGAGATGCCTTTATTCACCGTGAGGAAGCCCAGAACACCAGTAATCATCTGGGCTCGATTGTGCGCCTGAATCGCGATGGTTCGGTGCCTGAGGACAACCCCTTTGTCGGTCAGGCCGGTGCCCTGCCTGAGCTTTACAGTATCGGCCACCGCAACGTTCAGGGTGTGCTCTGGGACAGTGCCAATCAGCGTCTGCTGGCGCATGAACATGGCCCGCGCGGCGGTGATGAACTGAATCTGATCGAGGCCGGCAAGAATTATGGTTGGCCGAAGATCACCTACGGGGTCGACTACAGCGGCGCGGTGATCAGTCCCTATACCGAAATGGAGGGTCTTGAGCAGCCACTGCTGCACTGGACGCCGTCCATAGCACCGTCGGGCATGGCCTTGTACTCCGGTGAGCTTTTTGCTGCCTGGCAAGGCAACCTGCTGGTTTCCACGCTGGCCGGGCAGCATGTCCGTCGGGTGGTTTTGCAGGGCAATGAGGTGGTTGAGCAGGAAGAGCTGTTTGGCGAGCTGCAGTCGCGCTTTCGCGATGTCCGCAGCGGCCCGGATGGGGCTATCTATCTGCTGACCGACTCGCCTGAAGGCAAATTGCTCAGGGTCTCGCCAGCCCAGTAAGTGTGTCCTGTAACAGTCGGCTCAGGCCGGCTGTTCGGAGCCTTTGCCTGGTGCGCTGTAGATCACCACACCGTGTCGGCCGCTGCGCTTTCGCTGATACATGGCTTGGTCGGCCTGGCGCATCATGCTTTCAATATCCGGCTCTATACCGTTACTCAGGCTGATACCGATACTGGCGCCGACGCTGATGCTGCCGTTCGTTAACATGATCGGCATGCTCAGCGCATCGAGCAGGCGTTCACCCAGGCTCAGGGCGTCATCGCGGTCAACAATGCCCTCACTGACCAGAATAAACTCATCCCCGCCCAGACGCGCGACCAGATCGGTTTCGCGCGCGCACTCGCGCAGTCGTTTGGCCGTCTCGACCAGCACTTGATCGCCGGCGTCGTGGCCCATTTCGTCATTGATGGCTTTGAAGGCATCCAGATCAATCAGCACCAGTGCCAGCCACTCATCGCGACGTTCGGTACGCAGTATCGCTTGCTGCATGTGCTGAGCCAGCGCGGTTCGGTTGGCCAGTCCGGTCAGAGGATCCTGCATGGCCAGCAGTTCAAGCTGTGCATTGGCCTTGGCTAGCGCTTCAGTACGCTCGGATACGCGCTTTTCGAGGATCTTTTCCTGTTGCATCAATGAACGCACTACCTGCCGCTGAGCCAGCAAGGCCTCTTTTTGGGCCTGTTCCTTGAGGCGCTTCATTTCGTTGAAGCGCGCAGCCAGACCGAACGATAGGAGCAACATTTCCATGGCAGAGCCAATTTGCATGGCGTTGATGGTCAGGAAGTTGGAGGGTATGACGCCAAAATTGCGCAACCCCAGCAACATTCCGCCAATCAACAGCATCAACCATGCAGTTACAAAGATGGCTGAGCCCGGAACCCGTCGAATCACACACAGGGTACCGGTAACGAAGAGTACCAGGGTGGTCATAACGCCAACCAATGACATCAGCTGCAAGGCAGATTGGACCGGCAGTGCCAGGATGCTCAAAGTCGCAATCATGGCAATCCAGGCCCAGACGGCCAGCACCCGGTCAATCCGTGCAGCTCGCCGTGCAGTATCAAGAAAGGATTGAGCGAAGAGGACACCAACGGCGGCTGAGAGACATAAACTGAAGGGCAGGATAAGGTTGCCGTGTGCACCCAGGTCAGGCCACACATACTGGGCGCCTAGACCGTTGATCGCCAGCATGGCGGTGCCAAAACTGAAAACAAAGCAGACATACAGCAGGAACGAGCGTTCACGCAGAACCAGGAAAAGCAGTAGGTTATAGCCACCGAGCGCCAGCAGCATGCCGAAATACAGGGCTAAGACGACATAATCGCTATTGCTTTGCTGAGTGAAGTGTTCGGCTTTCCAGAGCAGACCGTCGAGGGTCAAATTGCCTTCGGAGCTGGCGCGCAGCATCAGCGTACGGGTTTCACCCGGCTCCAGTGACAGGTTGAATACCGGGTTGCGGTGGCCGGTGCTGCGCTCAGCGTAGGGCAGGGTGTCACCAGCATGTTGCGCCTGCCAACTACCGTCTGGCGCCAGCAGAAACAGGCTGACTCGGTCGAGTGAGGAATAGTGCATCTCGATTACCCAGTCGGTTCTTTTGTCTGCACGGGAGGTTAGCTCCATGTGAAGCCAGACATGATCGTGGGTATAACTGAAGTTCAAGTCGCGCCGCGTGCTGGCATTTTCAAAGGCAGTCAGGCGCGACAGCACCTCGTCGGGTTGCATTGTGCCACTCGGATCGCGCAGAAACTGGCTGTGGGCCTGTAGGCTGAGAGCGGTTTCATTGCCGCTGAGCTCAACTGGCTGGCTGGCCATAAGAGACCTGGGCAATAGAAAAAACAGGCAGACAAACAGCATCAGCAGAGCCGTTGGCCCTGCTGCAAAGCTTGATATTCGATACAGACCAACGCACGGAAGGTCTGATGAGCGAGTTGGAAACATCATGCTTGTCTGGCTGACCTGATCCATGGTGTCGATCGGCAGTTGTCGGGGGCGTTTACCGATGCGTGCAGGTGGGTAATGTGATCCAGTTCGCAGATCATGAGCAGACTATAGGTGGCTCTGGGGCTTGACGTCAAACGCGGCGGAGCCTTTGCCAAGCTGCTGCCGAAAACCGCGTGGTGTGACGCCTAACCAGCGCCTGAAGGTACGGCTGAAGTTGGTTGGGTCGAGGTAGCCCAGGCGCTCAGCAACGGCCTCGATACTCAGATCGGTCTGTGCCAGTAGCCAGCAGGCCAAGTCCGAGCGGACATCATCCAGCAGGGTCTGATAGCGCACGCCTTCATCGTTCAGGTGGCGAATCAGGGTACGGGGTGCCATGTGCTCCTGCGCGGCCATTTGCTCCAGGGTTGGATAGCTGTGCTGGCAGGCCAGCAGGCGCTGCTTGATGCGTTCGCTCAGGCTGCCGCCGCGCACCAGTCGTTGCAGTTGATTTTCACAATCGCGCAGCGCCAGGCGCTCGGCGTCGGGGTCGGCGGCCAGACAGGGTGTGGCCAGGTAATGGGCTGGTAATTCTATGCGTAACTGGCTGCTGCCAAATACCACCTTGCGCGCCAGGTGCTGGTAGGCATTGGCCCAGGGTGGGGCAGGCATTGGCCAGTGCAGCACGATCTGTTGCTGTAGCGGCAGACCGGTGGCGGTTTCCAGCAGGCGCAGGATCGCAGCGGTGAAATGCCCAAGCAGGTATTCGCGTAATTCCGGCAGTATCAGACGCTCATCCAGTACCAGCTCCGGTTTTTCCCCGTCTATCGCGCGGAAAACCGCAATGTTCTGACGCAGGCTTGAATAGCGCTGCAATATGCCGCAGCAGGCGCCGACATCGGCCGTGGCAATACAGGCATAGCCGGCCGATCCATGGGCAGAGACATCCGTATGCCGGCCGACTTCAATACCCAGCCAGGGGCAGTCGCTGAGGGCCAGTGCATGCAGCACCAGACGGTGCATCTGGTCAAAGCTGAGGAAGCGATTGTCCTGGTGCAGTGTGTCCCAGTTCAGACGGGTATCGGCAAGGATTTGCTGGTTGTTAAAACCGCGGCGCTTGAGTTCGGCGCAGATCAGCCGGGCATAAACAGGGTGGATAGAGGGGCTGAGCCAGATTTGCTGAGAAAGCATGGTCTTCATTAATCCTGGGCTGGGCTGTCACAATATGACGATTTATTGCCCGTTGCAACGGTAGGCGCGTTACAAGTCCGGGCGCATGATCAGGGCCGTAGGCGGTTTGTTCAAAAGCAAAAATAAAAGGACTCTGTCATGAACAATAGTGCGTCATCGGCCACGCCGGTGGTCGAGTATGTCGATCACAAGCGGCACCTCTGGCTGTTTTCCCTGTTGGTGCCCTGTACCGCGCTGGTCGGGCCCTTGCTGTACCTGTTCGTATCACCCAAGGTGCTCTGGCTGTGGCTGCCCACCCTGTTTGCCTATGGTGTGATTCCGCTGCTGGATGCGTTGATCGGCGAAGACCAGAGCAATCCGCCCGAGGAGGCGGTACCGGCGCTGGAAGCGGATAGCTATTATCGGTATGTCACCTATGCTCTGGTACCGATTCTGTGGATCAGTTTTCTGGTCAGCGTGATCTTTGTCGGTACCCATGACCTGCCCTGGTATGGTGTGTTGGCCGTGATTCTGGCAGCGGGCGGCACCCTGGGTTACGGGCTTAACCTGGGCCACGAGATGGGACACAAGAAAACCCCGCTTGAGCGATGGCTGGCCAAGATCACCCTGGCATTGGGTTGCTACGGCCATTTTTTTGTCGAGCACAACCGCGGTCATCATCGTGATGTTGCTACGCCAGAAGACCCTGCATCCTCACGCATGGGCGAAAGCATTTATCGGTTTGTCTTCCGTGAGATGCCCGGCGCCTTTTTTCGCGCCTGGGATCTGGAAGCCGAGCGTCTGGATCGCTGCGGTAAATCGGTCTGGAGTCTGGATAATGAAGTACTGCAGCCGGGCCTGATCAGTCTCGCGTTATACGCCACGCTGGTTGCCTTGCTGGGTATCGAGATCATACCGGTATTGCTGCTGATTGCCTTCTGGGGTGCCTTTCAGTTGACACAAGCCAATTACATCGAGCACTACGGCCTGTTGCGGAAAAAACTCCCGAACGGCCGCTATGAACGGTGCCAGCCCTACCATTCCTGGAACAGTAACCATCTGTTTTCCAACTGGGCCCTGTTCCATCTGCAGCGCCACTCTGATCACCACGCCCACCCAACCCGGCGATATCAGTCATTACGTGATTTTCCCGATCTACCCAGATTGCCCAACGGGTATTTTGGCATGTACCTGATTGCTTACCTGCCGCCACTGTGGTTCAAGGTAATGGACAGCAAGTTGCTCGATGCAGTGAATCGTGATCCGGCCAGAATCAACTTCGAGCCGGCCAAGCGCGAGCGGCTGATACGTCAATACGGACTGTCAGAGGGTGGTACACAGGAGGTGGCTGCATGAGTCGCTATCTGTGCCCGGAGTGTGGCTACGAATATGACGAAGAAAAAGGTGACAGGCATTTGGGCTATGCGCCCGAGACCCCCTGGGCATCGTTGCCGGACAGTTTCAACTGTCCGGACTGTGCCATTACCTACAAGACGGATTTTGTGCTGCAGGGTGAGCCTTGATCAGAGAGGCCAGACCCACAGCAGCACAGGGATGCTGACGCACACCACGATTATTTCCAGGGGGAGCCCCAGCCGCCAGTAATCGGTGAAGCGAAAGCCGCCCGGCCCCAGAATCAGGGTGTTGTTCTGGTGCCCGATGGGCGTCAGAAAGGCGCAGGACGCGCCTATCGCGACAGCCATTAGAAAGCTGTCCGGGTTGACGCCCAGTTGACTGGCAACGCTCAGGGCGATCGGGCACATAACGGCAGCCGTGGCGGCGTTGTTCATAAAATCCGACAGCGTCATGGTGATGACCAGAATCAGCCCCAATGCCAGCACTGGACTGCCTTGTGCCAGTTGTTCGAGCATCGACTTGGCCAGCAGATCGGCCGCTCCGGTTGAGGCCATGGCCGCTGCCAGCGGCATCAAGGCTCCGAGCAAAACGATGATCGGCCAGTCCACCGCATCGTACAGTCGGCGCAATGGGATCACCCGGGTCAGCATGTAGCCGAGCACGCCCAGAGTAAAGGCCAGCGCCGCTGATAGCAGTCCGCTGGCAGCCAGTGCGACGCAGCCCAGCATGATGGCCAGGGCTGTATAGGCTTTGCGCTTGTCGGGTATCAGAATGCTGCGCTGGGCCAGCGGAATGCAGCCCTGCTCAAGGGCGAAGGCACTGATCGATTCTGCTGTGCCCTGCATCAGCAGTACATCACCGGGCTGCAGTTCGGTCCAGCGCAGGCGGCGAATGGAACGGTGACCCTGACGCGAGATAGCCAGCAGGTTGATCCCATAGCGTGTGCGGATCTGGATATCCGTGGCACTGTGACCAATCAGCATGCCGCCGGGTTGGGTAACCAGTTCCTGCAGGGTGATCTCTTCGTTCTGGGCGGGTGCTGCCAGTGACTCTTCGTCTGGCGTCTCTTCATCCTTGTTTGTCGGGCCGCTGTTGGCCGCCTCTGGGCTTTCATCGGCATCGGGCTGCTCATCTACAGGCTTGTTGGGTTTGGCTTCTTCAAGCTGTAACCCGAGTCGGGTCAGGGTGGCGCCCAGCGCGTCCGGTTCAGCCTCGATAACCAGAATGTCACCTGCCTTGAGAATACGACCGGCCATGGGGGCGGTGACACGGAAGTCATTCCGGACCATGCCGACAATCTGCGCGTCATCGTCCAGCAGGCGCTCAACATCACCCAGGGTCTTGCCCACCGCCTTGGCGGACTCGGTAATCCGCACTTCCGTAAGGTAGGTGCCGGTATCAAAACCCTCGGCATCGGATTTCTCCCGGTGCGGCACCAGCCAGCGCCCGGCTAGCACGGCAAACACGATACCGGTCAAAGCGACGGCGAGACCCACAGGAGTGAAGGCAAACATGCTGAAACCAGCACCGGTTTCTGCTGCGCGGAAACCCGAGACAATCAGGTTGGGCGGGGTACCAATCAACGTAGTCATGCCGCCGAGAATGGTGCCGAAGGCGAGCGGCATCAACACCTTGCCCGGCGGAATGCCTTGGCGCGCAGCCAGCTGCATGGCAATCGGCATCAGCAGCGCCATCGCCCCGACGTTGTTCATGAAGGCTGACAGGCAAGCGCCGAGCAGGGTCAGGGCGGCGATGCCGAGCAGGCTGTGCCCCCCGCGAGGCAGTATGCGCTGAGCCATGGATTCGACGGCGCCAGTGGTCTGCAGGCCGTAGCTGAGAATCAGCACAGCGGCCACGGTAATCACCGCCGGTTGGGCAAAGCCATTAAAAGCTTCGGCGCTGGGTATTAGTCCGGCCAGCACACAGGCCATCAGGGCAATCAGCGCGACTATGTCGTGGCGCAATCGACCCCAGAGAAACAGGCCAATTGTCGCTATCAGGATAACCAGAACCAGCAACTGATCGGTATTCAACACAGCACTCCGGGGGTGGTGGGCGACAGAGCCCGAATCAGATCAACCTGACTTTGAAGCGTCTGCCCTTGATTTTGCCATCTTCAAGCCGCTCGAGTGCCAGCTTGGCGACATCGCGGCGAATGGCGACCAGGGCCTGGTAATCGCTGATACTGATCTTGCCGATGGCATCACCGGGTAGCCCGGCATCACCGGTCAAGGCGCCGAGCAGGTCGCCCGGACGAACCTTGTCCTTGCGGCCACCGGCCACCACCAGGGTGCGCATCGGCGCAATCAGTGGGCTGTCGAGGGTTTCCGGCAGGCGTGACAGAGGCTGCCAGTCCAGCGGGCTGCCGAGCGCGGTTTCGATGGCGCTGGCACGACCGCCTTCGGACGGCGCGACCAGACTCAGGGCCAGGCCCGGTTGGCCGGCACGGCCGCTGCGGCCGATACGATGGGTATGCAGGGCCGGGTCCGGCGAGAGTTCAACATTGATAACCGCAGCAACGCCTTCGATATCAATCCCGCGTGCCGCCACATCGGTCGCGACCAGTACGCTGCAACTCTGGTTGGCAAAGCGCGCCAGAACTTCATCACGCTCACGTTGTTCCATGTCGCCATGTAGCGTCAGGGCACTGATCTTGTTGGCTTCCAGGTGCTGTAACAGGTCATTGCATTGTAGTTTGGTATGGCAGAAGGCGATGCAGGGTTGCGGCCGCTCGGCGGCGAGCAATCTGACCACAGCCTGAAAGCGGTCCGCAGGGGCAATTTCATAGAAGCGCTGAAGGATCGGGTTGCTGACGACGGCCTCGGCTACGGTGACGCGTTCAGGCTGGCGCATGAAGCGACTGGCCAGCGTCTCGATGGTGTTGGGGTAGGTGGCCGAGAACAGCAGGGTCTGGCGGCGTTCGGGGGTGCTGGCGATGATGGTGCTGATGGGCTCGAAAAAGCCCATGTCGAGCATCCGGTCAGCTTCATCCAGAACCAGGCAGTTAAGCCCCTTGAGTTCGAGCGTGCCGCGCTCAAGATGGTCGAGCACCCGGCCCGGCGTGCCAACAATCACATGCGCGCCCTGTTCCAGTGAGGCCGCTTGTGGGCCAAAGGGTGTGCCGCCACAGAGCGTGACTATCTTGATATTGTGCAGGCCGCGGGCCAGGGTGCGCAGGCTGGTGGCGGTCTGGGTTGCCAATTCCCGCGTTGGACTCAGAATCAGTGCCTGGCAGCCGTAGAAGCTTGGGTTCAGCGGGGTCAGCAGGCCGATGCCGAAGGCGGCGGTCTTGCCACTGCCGGTGCGTGACTGCGCCAGCACATCCTTGCCGGCGAGAATCAGCGGCAAGGCCTGAGCCTGAATCGGGGTCATCTCGGTGTAGCCAAGATGTGCCAGGGTGTCGAGAATGGCGCCGGGCAGTGCCAGGCTGGAAAAGGACGATGAGCTCAAGGCGGTGGCCTGCAGGAAAATGGAGGCTCAGTGTAGCAGATGCCGCCGGGCTATTCCGTTTGTGCCAGAGTGATGCGGTTACGGCCGCCTTCCTTGGACTGGTAGAGCGCCTTGTCGGCCTCCTCGATCAATATCGTATGGTTGATCATGCTATCCCTGATTTCGGCCACGCCCAGACTGATGGTGACCTTCAGCAGTTCATCGCCATGCTCGATCTGCAGACGTTCGATGGCGCTGCGTAGGCGCTCTGCGAACTGTGCAGCGCCATTCAGGTCGGTATCGGGCAGCAGCACCACGAACTCTTCGCCGCCATAGCGGCCGGCAAAGTCGGTTTCGCGTGCAAACAGCTTGGTCAGCCGGGACACTTCACGAATAACTTCATCACCCAGTTGGTGTCCGTAGGTATCGTTGAAGCGCTTGAAGTGGTCGATGTCGAACATCACCAGACTGGCCGGTGATTCATAGCGCATATGGCGGGCGAACTCACGCTCCAGACACTGCTCCCAATAGCGGCGATTGAGCAGTCCGGTCAGGCCGTCGCGCAGTGCCAGTTCCTGCAGCTGCTGGTTGGCCGCCTCAAGCTGGCGCTTGTTGATCGCCACCCCGGTCACATCATAAATGATCAGACAGACGTGGTCGGTTTGGCCGGTGGCGCTGCGCAGCGGCAGTATGGTGACATTCTGGTACATCTCATCGGCCAGGCCGGTGATCGGCTGATAACTCTTGAAGTGCACCAGGTTGGGTCTTTGCTCCCAGATGGTAAAGGCGCGGGTACCGAGCATTACCGCGGTTTCAACTTTCTTTTTGAACCACTTCGGCTCGATTTCCGGGAACAGCTCAAACAGCGTTTGACTGGACGCCTTGTCAGAGCTCATGCCGGAGTGATTTTCCATGAAGCTGTTCCAGACTTCGATACGGTATTCGCGGTCCATCACCACCACGCCCACGTCAATGCTCTGGACAATATCCAGAAGCCAGTGAAGTTCATTAATGTCAAACTGAGCGGGCATGACAGGATCCTGTGCGAAAGATCAGTTGATCATGAAGTCAAGCTGCTGGCGCAGATGCGGAACCGAGTCTTCGGTAAACAGCAGCAGCAGATCGAAGTGGATATCAAGGTCTTCCAGGCTGTAACTGATCTCGACCGCCAGGGTACGCTTCCAGCGCCGCTGATTGATGCGAATCAGGTCCTCGATCGGACAATGCTGCCCAAGCACCAGAGGGTGCCCCTGCGACAGACTGATATTCAGTTGCTCCGAAAGGCCGTTGAGGCAGGCACCGATAATGATGCTGGCCAGATCAAGCAGCATCTCCAGTTTGGCGGACTCGTCTTCCTGGGTGTTCAGCAGACGCGCGACATCATTGATTTCGGCATCATGGAAAATCAACAGGGCCTCGCCGGCCACGCCACCGCCAATATACCCCTGGCAAATTGCTGACAGGCGCTCGCCACGCTGGGCGTCGGCCAGGGTCATGTGCAGCTCGCCAACTTCGAGGATATTGACGTTGGGGATGGGCAACTGGATGAACACGCCCAGCACCTTGCTGAGCAGGTCGGCAGCACGACCCATGGCGATATTGGTGATCTCCCGGAAGGCGTCTCGGAAGGTTACGCTGGGCAGCTCTGACAAGCTGGGTGCGGTCTGTGTGACAGGTGTGCTCAACGGAACGTCGATGCCCAGGGCATTCAGCGCTGCAGTCAGCTGCATGGGGTCGGCGGGCTTTTTGATGAAAGCTTTGGCACCCAGCGCCTTGGCTCGGCGCACGGCTTCTTCCTGTACATCTCCAGACACCACGATGACGTCCGAACTCAATCCTTCTTCACGCAGTTGCGCGAGCACACCGAAACCGTCCAGTTCCGGCATGGTCAGATCCAGCAGGACGATATGTCCGTGGCCAGCACGAATGGCTTCGAGACCTTCAATCCCGTTGGTAGCCTGGGTAATGCGGAACGGCCAGCTGGACGGCAAGGCGCGGATAAGCTGCTTGCGGGCCATATTGGAATCGTCGCACACCAGCAGGGGTATGGTGCTCACATCCGCTATCCTTGTTGCATCATCGGTTATTGTTATGGGGCAATGCGCAGGTTCTGCTTGTAAAGGCAGGCATTTGGCCATATTTTGCGCAAGCATGCCAAGATATGAGGCCATTGAGAAGTGATTGAGGTCACATGTCGAGCTTTTTTTTACAGCTGAACGGCGTCATTGGTCAGTGCACTATACTGGCTGTATCAGTCAGAGGTGCACATGCCCTCTCAAGGATGGGTGCCCAACGGGGGGGATATCGGCATGTCTGAGGTTGCCTACACCAGCCAGAAACACCGCGTACAGGTGCTCAAAGCGCTGTTGTGGATCACGTTGATCGGCGGCGGTTTTTTTGCCGCGCTTAATCTTGGGCGACAGATTTGGCTGCTTGCCACGTTGGAAATCGGCTATGCGCTCTTTGCCCTGTTTATGCTGTGCATTGTTGATCGTACTCGGCACTTAAAGGCCTGGACGCTGGCCTTTCTGCTACCTTTCTTTGCCATTATGGCTTTTGCCGTCCTGCTGCCGCGCACTTCGCTCACGGTGTTTGCCTGGCTTCAGGCGATCCCGATTATCTGTTATTTGTTGCTCGGCCTGCGTCTAGGCTTCTGGATGTCACTGAGCTTTCTTAGCGTTGGTATCCTGGCCTTCAGTTATCGCTTTATGGGCGAAGACCCTTTGCTGATCATGGCGATTCTCGCCAATATTATTTTGAGCAGTATGGCGATCATGCTGTTCTCCCACATTTACGAGCGCAGCCGGGTTGATAACGAGCGTCGCCTGATCGAGTTGGCCAGCACCGATACACTGACCGGGTTGGCCAACCGCATGAAGCTGGCCGAGGTTTTTGCCCGCGAACGCAGTCATGCGTTACGGGATAACACGCCGTTGTCGCTGATTGTGCTTGATCTCGATCACTTCAAACAGATTAATGACCAGTTTGGCCATGACGGTGGCGATCAGGCCTTGCGTTATTTATCTGCCCTGTTGCGTGAAGGCTTGCGAGAGACTGATCTGGTCTGCCGCCTGGGGGGCGAGGAGTTTGCCATCCTCATGCCTGGCGCTGACCTGGCCGACACGGTGGAGCGTGCCAATCTGCTGCGTGAGCAACTCGCGCAATCGCCACTGAGTATCAACGGCAGCAGCCATACCATGACCTTCAGTGCCGGCGTAGCCAGTCTGGGTGAAGATGGCCAGAGCCTTGACCAGTTGTTACTGATTGCCGACCGGCGCATGTATGAAGCCAAGGGCGGTGGGCGCAATCAGGTGGTTGCCGCTGGCCAGCAGTACAGCCTCAGCTCGGTGTCACTGCCCGGGGTTTGACCTGTATCAGTCCGGCCGTTCAGCGGTTGAACTAGACTTCAGATGTTGGCTACCAGTCATCCTATCTGGAGTATGTCCATGAACAGCAACGCACTGACGCACTTGCAAACCCTGCGTGATGAATACACGGCCCGTTCCGCTGCGTTGCAGCGCGACCTGTCGGCTGGGCACTCGAGTGACTCGGCTGAGCAGGCCCAGGAGCGAGAAAATGATGAAGTCATGCACGCCTTGCTGGCCGAAGCCAACAGTCTCCTGCAACAAACCGAGGCGGCCATTGCGCGCTATCAGGCGGGTCAGTATGGCCTCTGCATCCAGTGTGGTGAGCCGATAGCGGCGGCCCGTCTCGACGCCTTGCCGGTAGCCGATACCTGCATTGCCTGCGCGGAAAGCTGAGTCAGCGTTGTTCCAGTCTGAGCTGTGCCAGACGCGCATCCTTCTGCAGCCACAGCTGGTTGACCCAATCCTGAAAGATGGCACGAAACTGCGGGTCATTTTCATAATCACCCTTGAACAGGGCGCTATCCAGCTCTACTTGCCGAATGTCCACGACCACCCGCTCCACCCGCCCACAGAGCAGGCTCCAGAAGCCGGGCGGTTGGCCCTCCGGGTAGAGCAGGGTGACATCCAGCATCGAACTCATCTGTTCACCCAGTGCGGCCATGACAAAGGCGATACCGCCAGATTTTGGTTTCAGCAGTGAGTGGAAGGGTGACCTCTGTTGCTGATGTTTGGCCGTCGTAAAGCGCGTGCCTTCAAGGAAGTTGACTACAGTGACGGGCAGCGCCTGGAATTTTTCGCAAGCCCTTCGGGTGATCTCCAGGTCCTTGCCCTGATCCTCCGGGTGTCTGGCCAGATGAGCCTTGCTATAACGCTTCATGAAGGGATAGTCCAGCGCCCAGAAGGCCAGGCCGAGAAAGGGGGTCCAGATCAGTTCCTTTTTCAGGAAGAATTTGAAGTAGGGGGTTTTCCGGTTGAATGCCTGCAGCAGCGCCGGGATGTCTACCCAGGATTGATGATTGCAGACCACCAGATAGGAGTGATCCGCTTGCAAGGGCGCATCACAGCGGATATCCCACTGGGTGGGGGTCATGCGATTGAAGGTCCAGTTGATGCTTTCTGCCCAGGTTTCAGCGATCCACATCACAATGCGTGAGCAGTGGCGTTGGAATGCCTTGACCGGTATGGCCGCTTTCAGTAGCGCAAAAACCAGCATCGGGCCGATACCAATCAGGGTAAAAAGCAGCATCATCAGGCACGATAGGGTGCCTATCAACCAAGGTGGCAGCATGTGGATTTCCCTTGACAGTCCTCCGCAAGGATACCGATTTTTGCAGCGCCGGGCAGTGCTCTGTGGCATAAAACCTCGGCTGCCGCGTCGCCTTTTCACCCGAACAGGGTATTGTTGCTGCAGGGGGTGCTGACTACCGTGGAGCTTTCATGCTGATTGGTCATGCGCTGACCAATTCTCTTCAGCCAACTCCGGAGGTCGGCAATGTCACGGCTTGATCCCGCGATCATTGCGTTGGGTGGTCCTGTCAGTCAACTCGAGTCCATGTCACTGGGCCTGTCTCTGCCGGTGCGCATATTGTTGGCACTCGCTGGCGGTTTCCTGATGGGGGTGCCCTGGTTCGACCAGGATCTGTATTGGACTGCCTGGATTGGCAGTGTGCCCTTGCTGTTTGCGCTGCATCAGGTGCGTCTGCCGACAGCGCTGATGCTGGGCTGGCTGAACGGAATTGCCTACTTCGCCGTCGCCAGTTACTGGATCGTCGAATTCCTGATGAATCTGCGCGACTTCAGCTGGTCCAGTGCGCTGTTACTGGGTTTTCTGTTCTGGTGCTACGCCGGTCTGTCTATTGCGTTGTCCTGCCTGCTGTTCCGCTGGGTGTCCCGCCGCCTGCCCGCCTGGGATCTGCTGAGTTTTCCCGTCTGTATGGTTGCCATCATGGGCTTTTATCCGCTGTTGTTTGGCGTGTATTACGCCGAAGCCCAGGCGCGTTTTCTATTGGCCCTGCAGGGTGTGTCGCTGTTTGGCGTGCAGAGTCTGGACATGCTGATGCTGATGACCAGCATGCTGATCTTTCAAGTACTGACCCTGAAACAGCCAGGGCTGTGGCCAGGCAAGCTGGCAGGTGCCTTGGTGCTGGTTGTGTGGTTTGTTTTCGGGCTGGTATCGCTGGATCGCTGGGACCAGCGCATGCAGAGCTGGGATGTACGGCAGATCGGGCTGGTGCAGCCCAATGATGCGGTGACGCTGGATGTGCCCGAACCGCCCAAGGGCTTCAGTCGCGAATACCCTGAAGAAATGGCGGCAACCGAGCGTCTGGTCGAGGCGGGTGCCGAAGTGGTTGTCTGGCCCGAAGCGCGTTACAAGGGCTACTTTGATCTTTACAGCGTGCGTCTGGGTTATATCGAGGCGGTGCGCAAACTTGGCGTTTCGCTGATTTTCCATGATGCCGAGAGTGCCTGGCATGAAGGCGAAGAGCATAACTACAACTCATTGGTGCACCTTGATGAAGAGGGTGACCAGCTGGGCGTTTATCGCAAAATGCTGCGCATGCCCTTTGGTGAGTATCTGCCGGCCTTTTTCCATCTGCCCGGAGTCAGTTGGTTGACGCAGCAGTTCTTTGGCGAGTTTCTGCGGCCACTGCAAGCGGGCACCGTGCATGAGATATTCGAGGTCAAGGGTATGCGCATGGTGCCCAAGATCTGTTACGAAACGGCCTTCCCGCGTTTTATAGCCGATAGCATAGGCAACGATGCAGCCGGCAAGGTGCTGCTCTTCGTATCCCAGGATAACTGGTTTGGCGAGAGTACCCAGCCGTTCCAGCACAGCGCCATGTCAGTGGTGCGTGCGGTAGAGAACCGAGTGCCGATGATCCATCTGATCAATAACGGACCCTCGGTGGTGGCCGCGCCCAACGGTCGACTGATTGCCAGTACCGAGGCGTTTGTTCGCTCCGAGCAGGTGGTTGCCATGCCTTACTCGGCGACGTCGGGCGGCAGTCTGTACAGTCGTCATCCGTTACTGGTGAAAATCTTCATGTATTCGGTACTGGCCCTGCTGATTCTGGCGGGATCCTATCGGATTATTCGCCTCAGGCTCGATCAGACCGACAAGCCGGCGCTGTGACCGGATGACCAGGCCCACTGGAAGTTGAAGCCGCCCAGGTGACCGGTGACATCCAGTACCTCGCCGATGAAATACAGGCCCGGCTGTTTTTTTGCTTCCAGGGTCTTGGAACTGATCTCACTGGTATCTACGCCGCCCAGTGTCACCTCGGCGGTGCGATAACCTTCGGTTGCCGAGGGTTTTACCGACCAGCCCTGCAGCTGTTCTGAAAGCTGGGTCAGCAGCTTGTCGCTGCATTCGGCCAGGGGCAGTTCGTCGGCCTGTGGGCACCATAGACTGATCAGCTCATTGACCAGTGCCTTGGGCAGTTTTTGCGCCAACAGGGTTTTCAGGCGCGTGCGGCCTTGCAGACGCTTGTTTTCCAGCAGCCACTCTGTGGTCTGCAGGTCGGGTAGCAGATCAATATCCAGTGGTTGGCCAGGTAGCCAGTAATTGGAAATCTGCAGCATGCTCGGGCCACTCATGCCACGGTGAGTAAACAGCATGTTTTCCCTGAAGCTGGTGCCGTTGCAGCTGACCCGCACCTCCAGCGCCAGTCCGCTCAGACGCTCGCACAGGGCCTTGGTGGTATCGCTGAACATGAAAGGCACCAGCCCGGCTCGGCGCTCGGTCAGTTTCAGACCAAACTGCTCGGCCAACTGGTAGCCGATGCCACTGCCGCCGAGGGTCGGCACCGAGAGGGCGCCGGTCGCGACGACCAGTGATTCACAGGCCATCTTCTGCAGTCGCCCGTTGCTCTCGACCTCAAGCTGAAAGCGCAGGGGCGGCTTTTCCAAGGTAGTGACCGTCTGTACTTCGCACAGCGTTCGGATCTGCACGCCGGCCTGCTCGCACTCCTCTACCAGCATAGTGACGATGTCCTTGGCGGAGTCGCGGCAAAACAACTGGCTGTGCTTGCGCTCCTCGTAGGCGATACGATGCTTTTCCACCAGACTGATGAAGTCCCATTGGCTGTAGCGCGACAGCGCGGCCTTGCAGAAATGCGGATTGGCCGAGATAAAGTTGTCCGCTTCAATAATCTGGTTGGTGAAATTGCAGCGCCCACCCCCAGACATAAGGATCTTCTTGCCTACCTTGTTGGCGCGCTCCAGCACCAGCACCCGGCGGCCGCGTTGTGCGGCAGTAAAGGCACACAGCAGGCCTGAGGCACCGGCACCGAGAATGATTACATCGTGGGATTCTTGCACGGGATAGGTCCATCGTCAGGGACGCAGAGTATAACCCTGCAGCGAGGCTGCCTGCACCGCTCTGCAGCGGGTATACTCTGTGTCTGACTTTACAAGGCTGAAAAAATGAAAATCCTGATTCGCAATCTGTCGCGTAGCACCACTGAAGCCGAGCTGCGTACCCTGTTTGAAGGGCACGGGCTGGTGAGCGCCTGCACCCTGGTGATGGACAAGGTAACCGGCGGTTCCAAGGGCTTCGGTTTTGTCGAGATGCCCAGACATGACGATGCCAAGAGCGCTATCAAGGCGTTGAACGGGCTGGACGTGGCCGGCAGCAAAATCCGCGTCAAGCGCGACGAGTCCGAGGCTACTGGGGGCAAGTCGGATGCCTGATCCACTGCATGGTGTGACCTTGCAGGCACTGCTGACCGATCTGGTTGAACGCTATGGTTGGCCGGAGCTGGGTCGGCGTATTCCGATCCGCTGCTTTACCGATCAGCCGAGTATCAAGTCCAGCCTGACCTTTCTGCGCAAGACCGCCTGGGCGCGCGAGAAGGTCGAGGCTTTGTATGTGCAGAGCCTTAGCGACGCAGGCGCGCCTCGGGTGCGTTGAGCAGCCGGACCAGCGGGTTGTCACGTTCTATAAGCGTTTTCAGCTTGCGGCCCAGAAGCAGACCGAAGGCAAAGCCGGCCAGGTGAGCCATAAAGGCTACGCCGCCCTGGCCAGAAAACATGCCGAAGAGGTTCAGGCCGCACCAGATGAGAAAATACCAGTGCGGAGCCAGCTTCTTCTGGAATACCAGGATCATGAAGGTCAGGCTGGAATAACGGAACCACATCAGATAAAGGCCAAAAAGCGCGGCTATTGAACCGCTTGCGCCGACCAGCAACAGGCGTTCGCCGCCGAGCAGATGAAACCAGGTCAGCTCGGCCAGCGCCGCAACAGCGCCGGCCAGCAGATACAACGCCAGGAAGCGCCAGTGGCCCAGCACGTCCTCGATGTTGTCGCCGATGATCCACAGAAAATACATGTTGCCGATCAGGTGCAGCCAGCCGCCGTGCAGGAACTGGTAGCTGAGCAGTTGCAGCAGCATGCTCGGGGTGCCAACCGTGTCGGTCTGCACGGCATAGGTGTTGAGCAGCCATTGCTCTGTACCTGGGCTAACCAGGCCAAGCACAAATACCAGGCTGCAGAGCACAATCATCGTATAGGTCACCCAGGGCGTTCGATGACTGGCAACGTTGTATTCCACCGGCATCTGGGTCAGGAACTGGAATAGCCAGGAGCGCCAGTTGATGCCTTTATTGAGACTTTTCATGGCCTCGATGATGCGCGGTGAGTGCAGTACCTGATCCACTTCGGCATGGTCGATCCATACCCCATCACAACCCGTGCAACGGTCGATTTCAACCTCGTAATCGGCGAGCAGGTAGTGGTGTTCCATGGCGATATCGCAATGGCGGCATTGCCGCTGGCCCGTGCCCAGGCGTTTGCCTAGATGGCTGACGTGGCAGTGTTCCTGGATATCCGGATCAAAACCGCTGATCAAGTCATTCAGTTCGCCATCTTCAAACCACAGGCCCTGGCACGTGGTGCACTGGAATACGTGCTGGTCCTGGAAGGGCACTTCGGTCAGGGTGCGGGTCAGGCAGTGTGGGCAGCGGGAGCGCAGGCGAGGCATCGGCAATGAGTTCCTTTCAGTGTCAGTCGCAGATAATGCGATGTCTGGCGCCAGCGGATCAAGTAGTGCCTGTTGCTGGTTTGTCCGGATTGGCAATCTGTTGATGCCAGTTTTCGGCGGAATGACCCAGAATGCGTTGCATTTGCTCGAATACCGCTTCTATGTCGTGGGTGACGTTGTCTTCGCCGAGCCGAAACAGCGCTTCACGTTTCAGGTCGATCAAGGCGTAGAGGATGCTGCGTTCATGGACCCAGAGGTCAGCCGGGTTGTGCAGGCCCTCGAGCGAGGTGATCAGGCCAATCAGTGCGGATACCGCGACAATGCCCAGGCTGATGCCCAGATTGGACTCGGGAAAGCTGATCGACAGGGCCGCCAGCAGGGTAGACAAGGCAGTCAGGACAAAGATGCCATAGCGCATGCGCCGGTACATCTGCTTATGCCGGGTGGACTCCTTGTCAAAAACGCTGATTTTGTCGTCCAGTTCCTTGAACACAAAGGCTCTCTTGTCCACGCTCAATCTCCCTTTTGCCTGGGCCGGTGACTACGTGCTTTGTTACACAAGGCAGGCCGCTAACCCGGCCAGCTTGGCGTAAGCTTGATGCATCAGTTATAGCTGACCAATATTGAGCTGACCAATGGGGGCAAGCATGTTTGGATTGTTCAAGACCGATCCGGTCAAGAAAATGCGCAAGGAGTATAACGCCAAGCTGGAACAGGCCATGCAGGCGCAGCGCAATGGCGATATTCGCAGCTATTCGATGCTGACTGCTGAGGCGGACGCGCTATGGAAGACCCTGGAACCACTGGAGAAGGCCAAAGGGTGACGTCAGGTCTTTGTGTCGGGGTCTGCGGCCAGTGCTGACTGGTTGCCACCACGGCGTTTGGCCTGATACATCGCCTTGTCCGCCGCCTGCATGAGTGCGTCCTGGGCTTCGCCGTGATCGGGAAAGAGGGCAATGCCAATGCTGGGGATCATCTCCAGTTCCAGTCCGTCGAGCAAGAATGGACTGTTCATGGTCATGCGCACCTTCTCCGCGATGGTCGACGCATGGCCAGCCTGCTGTATCTGCTCCAGCAGAATGATGAACTCGTCGCCACCGATGCGCGCCACGGTATCGGCATCGCGAGTGCAGGTCTTCAGGCGCTCGGCGACGGCCTGTAGCAAGCGGTCGCCGATCGGGTGGCCGAAGGCATCATTGACCTCCTTGAACTTGTCCAGATCCATGTACAGCAGGGCAAAATGGCTGCGCGTACGTTGCGCGCGCAGCAATGCCTGCTCAAGACGGTCATACAGCAGGACACGATTGGGCAGGCCGGTCAGTTGATCATGGTGCGAGAGATACTGCAGACGCGACTGCATTTGCATGCGCATTATCGCCGAGGCAATCTGGGTAGAAACGAAGTGCAGTAATTCCTTGTTTTTGTTGTTATAGCGCAATAGTGCCGAGCTGCCATGAATCACCAGCGCGCCAAAGCTGCCCTCCTTGCTGCTCAAGGGGACCGCCAGCCAGTTTCCCGGATCGGGGTTGTCCCCGAGAAGCTGGCGGCGCACCTCGGGTAAGGAGTCGGGTGTCAGCAGCAGCGGCTCTGAGTGCGCAATGACATCAGTGCACAAACGCCTGGTTTCAATGCGCTCAGACTCGCCATCCTGGCCGTCCTGGTCGACATAGTAGGGGAACATCAGCTCGCCGTCCTGGTCGTCACGCAGGGCAATGGCGAACAGGCTGACGGGTAGCAGGTCGGCAATGATCCTGTGAATCTGCTGAAACAGGGCGCTGAGGTGCTCGGAGCGGTTGGCGGCCTCTGAAATGGCGTAGACCGCAGCCTGCATGGCCTCGGTATGCTTGCGCTCGGTGATGTCATGGGCCACGGCCACGCGCAGTTGCTCTTCTTCCGACCAGCTGGCCGACCACATGATGTATGCCAGTTGACCATCCTTGCGCACATAGCGGTTCTCGAAATGATTCTTCTGCCGTCCCTGCATGACTTCATGGGCAGTCTTGAGGGTGGCCTCCAGATCGTCAGGGTAAATGAGCTCAAGCATCGAGCGACCGACCAACTCGTCGCGGGTATAGCCAAAGATACGTTCACAGGCTGCGCTGACATAGACAAAGTTGCCCTCTGCATCGACAACGCAGATGGCATCCAGTAGCAGATCCATCACCTTGGGAGAGGGTGAGTACACATCGGCCTCGTGCATAGGGTGTGATTTGCAGCGGCTGTGCTGAGAAGCAAAGCCGCACTAAAGCAAAGTGCCATTAGTGAGTCTAGTTGAAATGTGTCTGGCTGACTAAGAAAATCATGCCGGAGAAAGGCGCCAGCGTCAGATATCAACCGCCATATGCCAACGCACCTGGTTACGCTGCAATACTTCGAGGATGTGCTGATATTCTTTCAGGTCATCCAGAACCGCCTGTTGTCCTTCCAGCTCATTGGGATGCGCTGACAGGTATTCACGCAGGGCTTTTACGGTCTTTAGGCCTTCTTCGGGGTGGAACCATTCTTCATCCGGAGTATCCAGAGGTTCATCGGCATCCTCACCCAGATAGGCTTCCAGCAGCATGGCGGTCTCGACCGGATCAACACTGAAGAAGTCCATCAGTGGACGCACGCCGAGCTCCAGGCACAGTGACTCCAGACGAGCCTCGTCGGCATGGGCAATCGATTTGCCATTGCAAAAGATATCCAGACCGTCCACATCCGTTTCGGCGGCAATATACCAGGCAAGTCCCATGTTGCGGCTCTCGTGTTGATTCTGAGGGGGCCCTGCATTCTGCTGTCAGGGACAATGAATTAATAGGCTCAATGATGCCTTTTTGCCGCCACAGCCGACAAGGCTGTATCTGTGAGCCAGGTCTTGCTTTGTAGAAATACTTGTTCAGCTCGGATCGTTCATGTTGCCACAGCGGATCTTGGGAAGGTGCTGGGCAAAGACAAAGACCTCCAGACCTTCAAAACGGGAATACAACTCATCCACATTCAGGCTCAGGGTATAGTGTCCTTCTGGCAGGAAAACGGTACCGGCAATGAACTTGATCGGGTCCGGGCCGTAGCGCATGGGTAGGTCGGGCCCGCCAATCACCCGCTGATGAAAAAGCCTTTCTCCGTCCAGATTGTGCAGGGTAAGGCGATAACGTGCAGGTAGATTGATATTGTTGAAGCCATTGCCAAAGACATTGTCGATCCTTGCCTGATCGCCATCCAGGCTGCGAAATCCCAAACCGATTTCATGGCTGCAGGCTTGGGTAACCTTGAAATCGATCAGTTGCTCGGATCCGAGCGTGAGCTCAACGGGGGTCTCACGGTACTTGCGGTCCGGGCTGAGCATCAGATAACCGAGACCGACAATCATAAGAACCAGTGCCGCGGCGATGACCAGTAGCCTGAATGGCTGCATCAGCGCAGCCATCATGATTCAGTAACCGTTGGCGACTGAGTCGGTAGTGGCAAAGGGTGGGCTGAGTGGCAGGAACTGGGCGGCAATGAAAGCAGGTACGGGTTGATCATCTTTGCAATAGGTGCTCAGTGGTTGGCTGTATTCATATTCCGCAGCCTGCGGCCCATGCTGATGGTCCTTATAATGCAGCAGGCTTCAATGACTATGCCGGCAAGCAGCAGGCCGTAGAGCATCAGCGGTTCATTCAGCAGTGGGTGAAAGGCGTTGCCGTTGGCAATAAACAGGCCGTACAGCGCCAGAATCAGGCACAAGGTGCCAGGTAGGCCGGCGATCTGAGTCAGCACAATTTCCTTGCGTATTGCTGCTGGAGAAGTAGGGCGTGCCATAGATTGACTTCCTGTCCTTGTAAATCATCTGACAGGTTTAATAGCACAGTGGACCAAGTGGCGTCATCTGCACAGGGGGGTTGGATGGCCAAAGCGTGACAGGGTTGACGGCATTAGGTTGATTTGGGCTTGCATTGACCCTTGCGAAACAGCTGTCAGCGCTTTCCAGCTCAGGTGTCAGCGCAATCCGAGCTGGTTGCGCTGACATTCAACAGGACGCTGGTGATTCTGTCTCAGCGTTTGATTACTTCTTCGCGAACGATGGCTGAACCGCGTTGCAGCATGCTGCCGGTGGCATTGCCCAGGTAGGTTGAAATGGCCTTGTCGGCAATCACAGACGCGCTTTGAGCCAGTTTGTCGAGGATGTCCTGATTGACTTCCTTGAGGCTTTCGGTTTTCTCGATAACGATATGCGGCTGAAATGCCGGGATACCATTGACCAGCAATTGATACTGGTAACCGATGACAGACTTGTTGGCGTTCCAGAGTATGCCGGTGGTTTTCTCAATGCGCACATAGGGCTGAATTCTGACGCTGAAGGCTTTGGTCTGTGATTCAAGTTCCGCCCGTGCCAGTCGCTTGCCATTCTCTTCAGCCTGCTGGCAATCGCGTACGCATTGTTCGCGCAGCTCGGAGCGCAGATTGGTGATTTCAATCTGATGGTCTTTTTCGCGCAGTGACTTCCCGGCCTCGATACCTTCCTGCAAATACTGCTCGCGCGCCAGTTTCAGTTGTTCATGGTGCTGGATTTCCATCTGGTTCTTGGCTTGCAGAAAGCCCGCTTCGTTGGTGTGAATCTGCCGCTCCAGCGCATGGGTATTGTTCTGGTGCTCCGCCTGTGTCCTTGCGGCCTGGGCAAGCCGGCCTCTGACGGCCAGAAAGCTCAGGGCCAGTGTGGCAAGGATGCTGATGACGGCGGTAAGGATAATGTCCATGGTTCATGTCTCTGGGTGTATGTGTTGGGCTGGCGCGCTCTGCAGGGGGCAAGCCCGGTTCCCGCTTATTCCATCGCCATTCCGAGGAGTAAGACGAACAAGGTGCCCAGGATAGTCACGCTGGCAAATACAGTGCCGAGGATGGCGAAGACTTTTTTCCGATCGCGCTGAAAGAGCGCGCCTATGCCCAGGCCGAGTGATAGCAGCGCAGCACCCAGAAAGGCGAACAGAAGCAAACCAATAACCATGGCGCCAACCGAGTTTTCATCAATACCGCCGGGGGTGCTGAGCTCAATGGCGCCGGCGAGGATGATCAGGATGAAAATCAGTACTGCAGAGGCAAGGCTGGTGATAAAGGCAGCAATGCCCAGACCCGAGTGTTTCAGTTGTTCCATAACCGCTCCTTTATTGTGGCGTAGCCCTCAGTGCAACCGGATTTATGCGTTCGATTTAAATGGAATGCAAGTGCTGATGCAGGCTTTAAACGGGTCATTGCTGCTCGCTGGGCTGGTCTGCCTGGTTGAGTATCTGCTGCAATTGTTCGGCAATCAGACCCTCATGCCGGGCCAGCTGATCTTCACAAATTTGGCGAACCTGTGGGTGCTGGCGGGCGTTGGCGGTGAGTGACCAGCGTGCAGCGCCGCTGGTGGCCATCAACATCAGTCCAGCACCACCCATGGCCAGGACTTCATCTTTCTTGCTGGCATCCAGCCAGGGCAGGGTGTCAATGATGTTGGCCACCGGCTGACTACTGCCGGTGGCAAAGAAATAACCCCACAGCGCATCCAGCAACCAGGGGCCTCGCTCAGCGGGGACTTCGAGCAAACTCAGGGGTTCGCTGGTGATAAAGGGGTAGGCCTGCACTAAAGCAGGGTGTTGGTTCAGGCCCGCCGCCACCAGTGATGTTGACTCGTTGTCCGGGAGATTGGCGTACCAGATGCCAATCAGAACCAGGCCAAAGGTCGTCTCGTCCAGTGTCGCAAGGTCATCAATCAGACGTTCTGCCAGGCCGGGATGGTGGCTGGATACCCCGGCGATAAAACCGAAAAGGGCTGGGCCTGATTTGTTCGGCTCGCTGAAAACCCCTGCCTCTGCAGCCTGCCGCAGCATGGGCGCGATCCGCTCGGGCTCAGGTTGCAGGTAGTAATGGCTGAGCCAGGCGCTGAAAGCATCACGGGGCATATCCTGTGTGGCGGCTTGGGGGTGGGTGCCGTACGTCAGCAGCAACAGAAACAGAAAAAGAGACGGCAGCAGGCGCGACAAGGATAGGGGAAAGTGGCGGCGTCCAGCTATGAGGGTGTAAGGCATGCAGGGTATATCCTTCCGTGGTTCAGTCTGGTGAGCTGGCTGCGCCTGTCTGGTGCCGATGCCGGCATGTGATTATTATCGAGCAAAGCCTGTGTTGACTTTAACCCCTTTTACGCAAGGATCCCAGCCATGTCGGCTGCTACTGTCCCCTTGATTCTGCTGCCTGGCCTGCTCTGTGATGATGCCTTGTGGGCGCATCAGGTGGCCCACCTTGCCGATGTGGCCATACCGCATGTGGCTGACTTGGGCGATGCAGACACGTTGCCGATGATGGCGGCGGCCATTCTGCGACAGGCACCTGAACAGTTTGCTCTGGCGGGTTTGTCCATGGGCGGTTACCTGGCGCTGGAGATACTCAGGCAGGCGCCTGGCCGGGTTGTGCGGCTGGCGTTGCTGGCAACCCATGCCCGGGCTGATAGCCAGGAACAGACTGAGCGCCGTCGGCGTTTGCAACGGTTGGCGCAGACCGGGCGTTTTGCCGCCGTTGCGCCCTTGATGCTGACGCAGTTGCTGCATCCCGAGCATGTGCAGGACCCGCAGCCCTCGTCAGTCTTTCTGGCCATGGCTGAGCGCGTTGGCGCTGCAGCCTTTGTACGTCAGCAGCAGGCCATACTCGAGCGAGTCGACAGTCGCGAACTGTTGCCCACTATCCGCTGCCCAACCCTGCTGATCTGTGGTGCCCAGGATCCGCTGGTACCCAGAGCCTTGATGCAGGAGATGGTCGAGGCGATACCCTGTGCGCAACTGGCGGTGATTGACGGTGCCGGGCATCTGTTGCCTCTTGAACAGCCGCAGGTGGTAACCGCACTGCTGCGTGACTGGCTGCAGCGTCCACTCTGATCAAGCCCGCTGGCCGAGTTGCCGGGCCTTTTCCAGCCAGATTCCACGTTGCTTGTCGCTTGATCCGCGTACCGGGCCGAACTCGGCAATGTTCACCGGTTTGATGCCGCTGAATTCCAGAATGGTGCGACGCATCTGGTTGTGCGCGGGCATGCGGTATACCCAGCGGTAGTACCAGGGCGGGGTATCCATGCACACCAGTAACTGAGCAGAGCGTCCGGTCAGCAGGCGGTCCCAGAGAATCGAGTTGTTGCGGTAGCGAAAGGCAAAGCCGGGCAGAAATGTCCGGTCAAGGAAGCCCTTGAGCAGCGCTGGCATGGCGCCCCACCAGATCGGGTAGGCAAACACCAGATGGTTGGCCCAGCGGATGGCATCCTGGGCGGTCTCAAGATCCGGTTCCAGCGCCTGGCTGCCGCGGTAGCCCAGGTGCAGTATCGGGTCGAATACAAGGTCGCCGAGGGCAATAAAGCGCACGTCGTGTCCCGCCTTGGTGGCGGCCTCGGCATAGGCTTTAGCCAGTGCGGCGTTCAAGCTGTCTCGGTTGGGGTGGCCAAGCAAGACCAGAATACGTTTGCCCATGGGCGGTTACCTGTGACTGTGAAAGACTTGTTGACAGCATAAAGCTGCCCCCTAGGGTTCAAGTCAAGTCGGTTCGTGGCAGCTCAGACCTGGATGACAGATCACTTCCTGTTGCAAGGCCGCCAGTTGCCTGTCCAGTCGTTGGGCATGACGTATGTCGGCCTGAAGCTGACTGCGCTTGGTGGCGATCAACGCGGTCATCAGCGTCATGGGCAAGCTGCCCTGGCTGGCTGTGGTGGTAATCAGGGCCGCCATGTCGCGCAGACTGAAGCCCAATTCGCGAGCGCGTTTGATCAGGCAGATCAGGTCGGCATCAGCCTGGGTATAGATGCGATAACGCCCTTTGCGTTGGGGGGCGGGGAGGAGTCCCATGGCTTCATAGTGTTTGATTGCCTTGCGGGTTACGCCGGTCAAATCTGCAAGTGCACCGATATACATGATGTCAGTCTTGGTCCGGGGGGGTGTCAGGTTCAGACCGGGTTAAGCGGAGTGCTTCCGCGCGGTGGTTCCAGGCGGCTGCAAAGCTGATGCGAAACAGCAGAAAAAAACTGGCCCAGCCAAAGGCCAGACTGGCGAGCAGGCTCCCAGGCGTGTCGAACTGCCCGGCCAGCGCCACCAGGACCCCCGTCAGCGTGCCGAACACCGGGGTCATCTTCAGCACGACCAGGGTGTTGATAGGCTGATCTTTGGCCGGACGACAGCGCAACAGGGGCCACCAGCTCCAGTCCATGTCATTTAGCTGGTTCATGATGTTGATCAACGTCTTCATTGAGGCCTCATGGCGAGTGGGTGCGCTGCAGGGGTCTGTTTACCTTAGCAGCTCGGACTAGGGTGCGCAGCACTTGAGATTTCAGGCCTCTGGTGCACAGGGCTGAACAAAAAGCACATGCTGTCTGAAGGGTTGCAGGTAGCCGATGCTCAATACATCAAACAATACCCACAAAGGCGTGCCGCACTCGAGCTGCTGGCTGTTTCGGCCTGGTTTAAGGGTAATGGCCTTGCTGCAGATATCGGTTTTTGGCAGTTGCAACTGCAGGTTCACCGGTTGATCAGGCAGCACCATCTCCAGGGTCTGGCGCTCATCCAGCCGCGCGGCGCGCTCGCCATCAATGAGAACATCCAGGGCCATCTGTCGGGCCATGAATCCGGGGCGTCGGTACAGTGTGATATGCATGCTGAAAGGCTTCATTGATTCTTGTTCGGCGGCACTATAGCAAAAGCACCCGGGCGCAACCTGCGGCCAGCGTCACGTTTTTGTCATTCAGCGACCCTGTCTGCAGGGCAAAAAAAAGCCCCGACACAAGGTCGGGGCTGTTGATGGCCGGTGATGTCCGGTCATCAGATACGATCAGCGTTCGTAACGGGCCTTGAACTCGCGGCGACGGCGGTGCAGAACCGGTTCGGTGTAACCGTTCGGCTGCTTGCACCCTTCGATGCACAACTCAACGGCGGCCTGGAACGCGATGCTGTCGTCAAAGTTCGGTGCCATCGGCTTGTAGGCCGGATCACTGGCGTTCTGGCGGTCAACA
This sequence comes from Halopseudomonas sp. 4NH20-0008, assembly GCF_057548395.1. NCBI lineage: Bacteria > Pseudomonadati > Pseudomonadota > Gammaproteobacteria > Pseudomonadales > Pseudomonadaceae > Halopseudomonas > Halopseudomonas sp. 4NH20-0008. The sequence continues at coordinate 360,490 of NZ_BAAJMD010000001.1, read as the reverse complement.
ATAGGCGCCATGCGCTTCATGGTTTCCATGACCTGAGCTTCGCTGCAGATGCCATGGCGCAGCCAGTTGGCGATGTGCTGGCTGGAGATGCGCAGTGTGGCGCGGTCTTCCATCAGGCCAATGTCGTTGATGTCCGGTACCTTGGAGCAACCAACACCCTGGTCAATCCAGCGCACCACGTAGCCGAGAATGCCCTGGGCATTGTTGTCCAGCTCCTGTTGAATCTGCTCGGCAGTCCAGTTGGTCTCAGGCGCCAGCGGAATGCTCAGGATATCATCGACCGAGGCCGGTGCGCGCTTGGCAAGCTCGGCCTGGCGCTCGGCCACATTGACCTGGTGGTAGTGCAAGGCATGCAGGGTAGCTGCGGTTGGCGAGGGTACCCACGCGGTATTGGCGCCGGCCATGGGATGGGCAATTTTCTGTTCGAGCATGGCGGCCATCAGATCCGGCATGGCCCACATGCCTTTGCCGATCTGCGCACGACCTTTCAGACCTGCGGCCAGGCCGATATCGACGTTGCTGTTCTCGTAGGCGCTGATCCACTTGGCGCCCTTGATATCGCCCTTGCGAATGAAGGCGCCGGCTTCCATGGAGGTATGGATTTCGTCGCCAGTGCGATCCAGGAAGCCGGTGTTGATAAACACCACGCGCTCACTGGCCGCCTTGATGCAGGCCTTGAGGTTGACCGTGGTGCGGCGTTCTTCATCCATGATGCCGACCTTGAGGGTATTGCGCTTCAGGCCCAGCAGGTCTTCCACGCGACCAAAGATTTCAGTGGTGAAGGCAACCTCTTCCGGCCCGTGCATCTTCGGCTTGACGATATATACCGAGCCACAGCGTGTGTTCTTGCGGCTGTTGTTGCCGTTCAGGTTGTGGATAGCGATCAAGCTGGTGATGACGCCATCCAGGATACCTTCGGGCATTTCATTGCCGGCGCCATCGAGGATGGCTTCGTTGGTCATCAGGTGGCCGACGTTACGCACAAACAGCATGGAGCGACCGTGCAGGGTCAGCGTCGAGCCATCAGGCCGGGTGTACTCGCGATCAGGATTCATGGTGCGGGTAAAGGTGCTGCCGCCCTTGTTGACGCTTTCAGCCAGATCGCCCTTCATCAGACCAAGCCAGTTGCTGTAGACGACTACCTTGTCATCAGCATCGACCGCGGCAACCGAGTCTTCGCAGTCCATGATGGTGGTCAGGGCGGACTCCATAAGGATGTCCTTGACGCCAGCGGCATCGGTTTGGCCGACATTGCTGCTTGGATCGATCTGGATCTCGAAGTGCAGGCCATTGTGCTTGAGCAGCAGGCCCTCAGGCTGGCTGATGTTGCCGGTGTAGCCGACAAACTGAGCCGGGTTCTGCAGGCCGGAGCGGCTGCCGTTGCTGAGGCTTACCGACAGTTGGCCATCCTGGATCTGGTAGGCCGTGGCGTCAACATGCGAGCCGTTGGCCAGCGGAGCGGCCTGGTCGAGGAAGGCGCGGGCGAAAGCGATGACCTTGTTGCCACGGATTTCGTTGTACCCCGGGCCCTTGGTGGCGCCGCCTTCTTCAGAGATGGCATCAGTGCCATACAGGGCATCATACAGGGAACCCCAGCGGGCGTTGGCGGCGTTCAGTGCGAAACGCGCGTTCATCACCGGCACGACCAGCTGCGGACCAGCGAGGACGGCAATTTCCTCATCGACGTTTTCGGTCGTGATTTTGAAGTCGGCCGGCTCAGGCAACAGATAGCCGATGTCCTGCAGGAAGGCTTTATACTCGACAGCGTTGTGCGCCTGACCGGCACGCGCCTGATGCCAGGCATCGATTTGCGCCTGCAGGGCATCGCGCTTGGCCAGCAAGGCCTTGTTTTTCGGTGCCAGGTCATTCAGAAGGGTTTCAAATCCAGCCCAGAAGGCGGCAGCATCGACCCCGGTGCCGGGGATGGCCTGTTGGTTGATGAAATCGTGGAGAACCTTGGCAACTTGCAGGCTGCCAACTTGGACGCGTTCAGTCATGGAAAACCCTCACTCTGCAGACAACCTGCGCACTTCTGGCAGGACGTGGAATTTGGAGACGCAGCATATTACACGATGATCGGTTGCAAATCATGTTCAAAGCATGGAATTCTGATGCTCCGTTTGTCCGTCTCGATCTATTCGAGCCACCGAACTTTGGAATCTGAATGGATCAGGCTTTTTTTGATTTGCTGGTAGAGCGCTTGCCCGAGCTGCAGCCAGGATTGACCATGGATGATGATGCTCAACGCTATGCAGCGTTTTACGGCATTGACTTCAGTGCCCAGGCTGACCAGCATCTGGGCCTGGTTCAGGTCGATGAATACAGCGTAGCGGTCCAGGTCTGGTTGCCTCCTGATGCCCGTGGCAGTCTGATCATATTGCACGGCTATTACGACCATATGGGCCTGTACCAGCATTTGATCGGCTGGGCGCTGGCGCAGGGGTTGGCAGTTATGGCTTTCGATTTGCCCGGACACGGTCTGTCCAGCGGGGCGCGGGCGAGTATTGATTGTTTTCTCAGTTATCAGCGGGTTCTGGACGAGGTGTTGTTACGGGCGGCCAGTTGGGCGTTGCCGGCACCCTGGCATCTGCTTGGGCAAAGCACTGGCGGGGCGATAATTATCGACAAGCTGCTACACGGGCCGCTACCCGAAGAGTTGGGCCAGACCATTCTCATGGCGCCGCTGATCCGACCTCGTCAGTGGGCGGTGTCACAGCTTGGGCTCAAGTTGCTTGGCGGCTTTGTACAGCAGCTGGGCCGGCGTTATACCGCCAACTCCAGCGATCAGGCCTTTCTCGATTTCATTCGCAGAGAGGATCCCCTGCAGCCGCTGGTTCTGTCAGTGGCCTGGGTGCAGGCCCTGGAGCGATGGATTCCGCGTATCGAGCAAGCACCGGGCAGCACGCATCGGCCCCTGATTGTGCAGGGGCAGATGGACCGAACGGTGGATTGGCAGCACAACATCAACGTGCTTCAGCAGAAATTCAGTGATCCGCAGGTGTTCTATTTACCGCAGGCGCGCCATCACCTGGCCAATGAGGTTCAGGTCTATCGCAAGGCTTATCTGGACTGGCTGGCTGAACGACTGCGCTGACCCCTTATCATCTGAGCAATAACCCGCTTTCTCAGGGGTTGAGAGCATCTCGGGCGGCCAGCTCCATCGCGCGCAGTGTGGTGCTACCCTGGCTTGACTGACTCCAATCCAGATAGGCGCGTAGCTCGCTGTCACTCAAATCACGATACACATGCGCCAGGGTGTTGGGTAGATTCGACTGCATCTGGTTGCGCAGGGCGTCACGATTGCCGCTCATCAACTCCCCTGGGACCTGGAAAAGACCACCGAGCAGGTCATTGGCACTCTGTGTGGCCAGATTGGCCAGCGCCATCGACACTTCCACGCCCAGTTCAAGCGCCGGCAGGCTGCGGCTCAATTGCTCAATCAGCTGCTGACGCTCCGGGCTAAGGGGTTGCGCGGGCAGGCCACGCTGTATCGCGGCAATTGAAGCCGGTGCGGTTGCCCTGGTTTCAGCCTGAACCACCTTGCGGCCGAGGGGGGTATTGAAAAACGCCACGGCATCTCGTTGAGCGTTGTCATCCAGAGCCACGGCCAAACGCGTACGGGCACGATTGTGCATGCCCTCGGCGGCAAATCGCTGGTTGCTCTGGCGTACCAGGCTTTCGTGCACGGAACGCGGAAGCTGTTGGGCATAGCGTTGCTGTGCGGCAGCCAGGGCAAGCTGAAAGTGGCTCTGGTGGATCGACATGCCCGACAGGTCATAGAGATCGGTGCTGGCACGTGCGTTCAGGCTCAGCAGCATCAGGCTGGAGAGTAAGGTCATGATCATCAGATGAAGCGGAGTCAGGCGCATGGTTTCTCGTGGGCAAATGTATTGGGATGGGGCTTGTTCGGCGCTGTGCAGAGGATACAATGGCGCGTGGCCTGGTCAGGCCGTCTTTTCGTCCTTCTTCTGAGTCTTTTATCATGACCGAGTTCCCTGCGGCGCTGGGTGAATGCTTTGTGCGTGTGTCTGATGATCTGGCGCTGCAGGGCTGGTCAATTCAAGCTGACGCCCTGCCGAGGGAGCTGGCGAGCAGTCTTGCCGCAGTTTGTCGGGCCCTGTGGTGCAATGATGACCTGACCCCGGCGGCCATCGGTCAGGCAGGAGAGGCGCTGGTGATGCCGACCATTCGCGGTGACTACACGCGCTGGCTTGACGACTGTCCGCCCTGCGCCGCCAACGCGGCTTATCTGACCATCATGGAAGGTTTGCGCTGCAGCCTGAATCGCAGTCTGTTTCTCGGTCTGGACAATTTTGAGACCCACTACGCCCTGTACCCGCCGGGGGCCGGTTATCGCAAGCACCTGGACCGATTCAAGGGCAATCCGCTGCGCATGGTGTCGGTGGTGGCCTATCTGAATGCCGATTGGCAGCCGGGAGATGGCGGCGAGTTGCGTTTGCACTTGCCGGGTCGAACCCTGGATGTGGCGCCTCTCGCGGGCACCTTGGCAGTGTTCATGAGTGACAGCATCCTGCATGAGGTGCTGCCCGCCCAGCGCGAGCGGGCCAGTCTGGTTGGCTGGTTCCGCCGCCGTCCGGATAACCCGCTGCAGCGTTGAGCAGCAGACACGCGCGCCTGCTCAGGCGCTGAGGCGTTGGCGCAGGCGTCCGAGCATGCCCATGAAGTTGCTGACGCCCCGTTGCTCCTCGGCAGCACGGGGCACTTCGGCCTGCTGCAGGACCGGTGCGGCAGGTTGTTGCCGGGCTTCCTCAACGCGGGTTACGGCTGTCCTGATGGCTCGCTCAAGCATGCCTCGGCGAATCGGTTTGGGCAGATAGCGGAAAATCTGCGCCTGGTTGATCAGCTTGAGCAGCAGCTCGGTATCCTGAAACGGCGTGATGACGATACTCAGTAATTGCGGATGCGCTTGTGCCAGGGTCATCAACAAGGGTCGCAAGTCATCCTTGCCCAGGCGGATGTCGGTGAGCAGGATGTCGATTTCCTCCTCGTTCAAGCGCGCTAAAGCGGCGTCCAGGGTCAGGGCCGTCTGCAGCTGTACGCCCATCTGCTGGCAGATTTCGCTACTCAGTCGTTGATTCTCCGGGTCGTCATCAATCAACAGCAGGCGCATTGGCTTGGGCTTGCTGATGGCGCTGGGCACTGCAACCGGGCCTTTGGCAAAGCGCCGGCGGTGCAGCACAATCTGCGCCGCTTGTGCCAGCGTATCGGCCATGGCCTGCTGGTCCCAGGGCTTGGTCAGGTAGCGGAAAATACCGCCATTGTTGAGGGCCTCGACAGCCGCATCCAGATCGGAGTAGCCGGTCAACAGGATGCGCAGACTGTTGGGATAGCGTTCCTGTACCTGCTCAAGAAGCTGACTGCCGCTCATCTGTGGCATGCGCTGGTCGCTGACGATGATATCCACGGGTTCGTCTTGCAGCCGGGCCATGACCCGCTCGGGATTGGATTCGGTTATGACCTGGTACTGGCGCCGAAACTGCATCGACAGACTTCGCAGAATGCGTTCTTCATCATCGACAAAGAGGATGCGCACGCTATGGGCAGGGGACATTTAGGCACTCCGTTGCAATGACTGGCTTTGGTTGAGCGGCAGGCTGATATCAAAGCGTGTGCCGCGCCCCGGCTCCGAGGCGAAGCGGATAGTGCCGCCGTGCTCCTGAATGATCTTGTAACTGATGGCCAGCCCCAGACCGGTACCCTCACCAACGGCCTTGGTCGTGAAGAAGGGATCGAAAATGCGCTGTTGCACGGCTTTGGGGATGCCCTGACCGTTATCCTGAATCGACAGGTAAGCGTGCTGCTCGTCAGCCCAGCTTTTCACCAGAATCTGCCCGCTACCCTGGATCGCCTGAGCCGCGTTGGTGAGCATGTTGAGCAGCACCTGGTTGATCTGTGAGGGCGTGCAGGTGATGGTCGGCAGTTCACCCAGGCGGGTAATCACCTTGGCCTTGTCCTTCAGGGTGTTGCGGGCAATCACCAGAGCATTGCGGACACAGTCGTTCAGGTCGATATCTTCACTCATGCTGCGATCCAGGCGCGCAAAGTCCTTGAGGCTCACAGCCAGTTCGCCGATCTGCTCAAGACCATACAGGGTGTCGTCCATCAGGGGGGTGAAGTCTTCCTCAAAAGTGGCGGGCGATGCCATCGCGGTGGCGTCCTGGACCCGGACGAAGTGCGCTTCAACCGTCTCGGCAGGGGTGTCCGGATCATTCAGGCAGGCACTCAGCTGCGCCTGAGCGTCAGCCAGTTCCAACAGTGGCTGCACCAGGTCGCGTAGCAGTTGCACGTTGTTCTTCACGTAGCCCAGGGGGGTGTTCAGTTCGTGCGCAACACCCGCAACCATCTGACCCAGCGAGGCCATTTTCTCGGACTGGATCAGATGCGCCTGGGAGTTCTTCAGTTCGCGCAGGGCGCGATTGAGGGCGCGGTTGCGCTGGTCAATACGCAGTTCCATGGCCTTGAGCAGGTCCAGTACGGTGCCCAGCCCCTGATAGTGGCCGGCCTCGTCAACCATAATAAAGTCTTCGGTAATCGGGTACTGCAACTGCGCGGTAACGATGCGCGCAGCCTCGTCCAGTGGCGTGTTGATGGCGATGACCAGCGAATCGGTGTTGACCGCCTCGGTCACCGAGCGCTTGCCCCAGAGATCGCGACCGAAGCGCTGCATGAAAATGTCCTGCAGGCGATAACGGCTGATCAGGCCCAACGGACGTTGCTGGTCATCCACTATGGGCAGGGAAAGGAAAGCCTTGTAGGCAGGTTGCAGCAGTTGGTCGGCAACATCACTGATGATCATGGCCGGACTCAGGGGGTCGACGGCTTTGAGCAGGGCAGCAAGGGAATCAATGGCTGACATGGTGTGGGTTCAGTTGGCAGATTGGAATGCCATTGAACCAGCGCCAGGTTTCCGCCATGTTACAAAAACTGATTGTGCCCCATAAAAAAACAGGACGCCGCCCAAGCCCTGGGCGGCGTCCTGTGGTCTTGCAGCACGGCAGAGCGTGCTTCGCTAGCCTCTTAGAAAAGGACGCGGGAGCGAATGGTACCTTTCACTTCCTGCATTTTTTCCAGAGCCAGCTCGGAGTTGTCGGCGTCAACGTCAATTACCACATAGCCAACCTTGTCGTTGGTCTGCAGGAACTGACCGCAGATGTTGATGCCATTGGCGGCGAACACCTGGTTGATTTCGCTCAGTACGCCTGGAATATTCTGGTGAATATGCAGCAGACGGTGCTGGCCAGGGTGCGAAGGGAGCGCTACCTCAGGGAAGTTGACCGAGGTGATGGAGGTGCCGTTGTCGCTGTAACGGACCAGCTTTTCCGCTACTTCAAGGCCAATGTTGGCCTGGGCTTCAAGGGTTGAGCCGCCAACATGCGGCGTCAGGATGCAGTTGTCGAACTCGCGCAACGGGCTGATGAATTCATCCTTGTTCGAGCGCGGCTCAACCGGGAATACGTCAATCGCAGCGCCGTTCAGGTGCTTGTCGCGCAGGGCCGCTGCCAGTGCATCGATATCCACTACCGTACCGCGCGCGGCGTTGATCAGGATGCCGCCGGGCTTCATGGCGCGGATTTCCTTCTCGCCAATCATCCACTTGGTCGCGGCGGTTTCCGGTACGTGCAGGGTGACGATGTCGGCCTGGTTGAGCAGGTCGGTCAAACTGGCGACCTGAGTCGCGTTCCCCAGCGGCAGCTTGGTGACCACGTCATAGAACAGTACCTGCATGCCCAGCCCTTCAGCCAACACGGACAGCTGAGTGCCGATTGAGCCGTAGCCGACGATGCCCAGCTTCTTGCCGCGGATTTCGTAAGAGTTCTCGGCGCTCTTGATCCAGCCACCGCGGTGGCAGGAGGCGTTTTTCTCGGGCACGCCGCGCAGCAGCAGAATCGCCTCGGCCAGCACCAGTTCGGCTACCGAGCGGGTGTTGGAGTAGGGCGCGTTGAATACGGCTACGCCCATTTCCATCGCCGCATCCAGATCAACCTGGTTGGTGCCGATGCAGAAACAGCCCACGGCGACCAGCTTCTGGGCGTGGCTGAACACCTCGGCGGTCAGTTGGGTGCGCGAGCGGATGCCAATGAAATGGGCGTCGGCAATGGCTTCCTTGAGCTGCTCGTCCGGTAAAGAGCCGGTGTGGTAATCGATGTTGGTGTAACCGGCTGCCTTCAGGGTATCAACGGCAGTCTGGTGTACGCCCTCGAGGAGCAGAAACTTGATCTTGCTTTTGTCCAGCGAGGTTTTGATCATGGTGTCAGGTACCCGCGAAGCTGATGGAGTAGGGCCGATGAGCTCATTGACTTTTTTTGTCAAAGGTAGAGCCCTGTTTCGGAAGCCGCGTATGCTAACATAATCTCCCGTTTTGATGCCTGCCACTGCATGAATTGTGTTCAGGCGCAGCATGAATCCCGTTTGAGAGCCGACCATGACCCCAACAGCCGTGATTGAAACCCTCAAGACCCTGGTTGAGCCGGACAAGGTCCGCTGCGACCCGGAGTCCCTGAACAACTGGGGCAAGGATTGGACCAAACATTTTGATCCGGCACCCCTGGCCATTGTCTTCCCGAAAAGCATTGAGCAAGTGCAGGCGCTGGTGCGCTTTGCCAACCAGCAACAACTGGCGCTGGTGCCCTCGGGCGGCCGTACCGGTCTGTCTGCCGGGGCGGTGGCGGCCAATGGCGAGATCGTGGTGTCCTTCGACTATATGAACCGGATTCTCGATTTCAATGAGTTCGATCGCACCGTGCTCTGCCAGCCGGGTGTGATAACAGCTCAGTTGCAGCAGTTCGCCGAAGATAAAGGGCTGTACTATCCGGTCGATTTTGCGTCGGCGGGTTCCAGCAATATTGGCGGCAACATCGGTACCAATGCCGGCGGCATCAAGGTCATTCGCTACGGCATGACCCGTAACTGGGTGGCCGGCCTGAAGGTGGTCACCGGTACCGGTGAGCTGTTGGAGCTGAACAAGGACTTGATCAAGAACGCCACCGGTTATGATCTGCGCCAGCTGTTTATTGGCGCTGAGGGCACCCTGGGCTTTGTGGTCGAGGCGACCATGCGTCTGGAACGTGCACCGAAGAACCTGACTGCCATGGTGCTCGGTACACCGGACTTCGATTCCATCATGCCGGTGCTGCATGCCTTCCAGAGCAAGCTGGACCTGACTGCCTTCGAGTTTTTCTCGGACAAGGCGATGGCCAAGATCATGGGTCGCGGTGACGTGCCGGCGCCCTTCGAAACCAATTGCCCGTTCTATGCGCTGCTTGAGTTCGAGGCGCTGAACGAGGATATCGCCAATCAGGCGCTGGAGATTTTCGAACATTGTGTCGAGCAGGGCTGGGTGTTGGATGGTGTCATGAGCCAGAGCGAGCAGCAGCTGCAGAATCTGTGGAAGCTGCGCGAGTTCATTTCCGAGACCATCTCGCACTGGACGCCCTACAAGAACGACATATCGGTGACCGTGAGCAAGGTGCCGGCCTTCTTGCACGATATTGACGCCATTGTCGGTGAGCATTATCCGGATTTCGAGATCGTCTGGTTCGGCCATATCGGCGACGGCAACCTGCATCTGAATATCCTCAAGCCGGAGGCGATGGACAAGGACGAGTTTTTTGGCAAGTGCGCGACAGTCAACAAGTGGGTATTCGAGATTGTGCAGAAATACAACGGCTCGATCTCTGCCGAGCATGGCGTTGGCATGACCAAGCGCGATTACCTGCATTACAGTCGTAGCCCCGAGGAAATCGCACTGATGAAGGCGGTCAAGGCGGTATTCGATCCTAACGGCATCATGAATCCGGGCAAGATATTTAACTGACAGCGGCAAGCGGCAAGCGGCAAGCCACAAGCCACAAGCCACAAACTAAAAGCTAAAAGCTAAAAGCTAAAAGCTAAAAGCTAAAAGCTAAAAGCGAATGCGCATACTGTTTTCTTGAAGCTTGAAGCTTGAAGCTTGAAGCTTGAAGCTTGAAGCTTTTGGCTATCCTGAAAGGATCCCCGATGTCTTACCAACACCTTTTTATTGATGCATCCGCCGCCAACCTGCCGCTGGGCAAGGTGGTCTGTGTCGGGCGCAACTACGCCGAGCATGCGCGCGAGCTGAACAATCCGGTTCCCAGCGAGCCGCTGCTGTTTCTCAAGCCGGCCACGGCGGTGGTGTCGCTTGACCAGCCCCTGCGTCTGCCGCAGGGCAAAGGGGATGTGCATTATGAAACCGAGATTGCCCTGCTGATTGGACAGACTCTGAGCGGTGAGGTCACTGAAGCCCAGGCGCATCAGGCCATAGCCGGTGTCGGTCTGGCCCTGGACCTGACCCTGCGCGAGCTGCAGGATCAGCTGAAAGCCAAGGGGCATCCCTGGGAGCGGGCCAAGGCCTTTGATGGTGCCTGCCCGTTGTCACACTTTGTGCGACCCGAACAGCTGCCGAATTTGCAGGATATTGCGCTGCAGTTGCATATCAACGGTGTGCTGCGTCAGCAGGGCAACAGCAGCCAGATGATCACCCCGATTATCGCGCTGCTGCAGCAGATTGCCTGCGTCTTCACCCTGCAGCCGGGTGATGTGGTCATCACCGGTACGCCAGTCGGTGTCGGCGTGCTGTCTGCCGGTGACAAGCTTGAACTGGCGATTCCAGGCGTACTGAAACAGTCTGCAACAGTTGGTTGAATTCGGACTTGTGAACTATCGCCACCCCTGGCGCTCAGACCTCTGAGTCTGTCTGTGGCCTGTTCAGGAGTCTGAGCCTTGAAAGCGCTGGTGGCTGTGTTTGTTCTATTGTTGCTGGTCGTGGCAGTAACACTTCACGTGACCCGTCTTGACGCATTGCTGTGGCATAGCTGGCAGCTTTCCGGCAAGGCCCTGCCGGATAGCGCCCTGGATCTCGGGCGCTATCATGTGGATGTTGAGGGACGGCCGATTGACGGCATAGAAGATGATTTGTCTGCGCTGACCTTCAATAGTGAAACCGGCACCCTCTGGTCGGTTCTCAATGGCCTTCCTTTAATGGTTGAAATCAGCCGCGATGGCGAGCTGTTGCGTCAGATTGCCATCGATGGTGTCAGTGATATGGAGGGCCTGACCCATGTGAGCGGAAATCGCTTCGTGATCGCCGAGGAGCGAACGCAGCGTCTCATTGTTGTGGATATTCCGCCTCATGCCGAGCGTTTCAGTGTTGAAGGTGCGCCAAGTTTGAAAGTCGGTCTGGACCTCAATGGCAACAAGGGCTTTGAAGGTGCCTCCTGGGATGCTGTAGGTCAGCGGCTGCTGGTCGTCAAGGAGCGGGACCCTCTCAGGGTTCTGGCAGTAACAGGATTTGTGGATGCCGCTCCGAACGCGCCGACGGCCATCCGCATTACCGAACTCAAATCGCCGGACTCGCCACGTCTTTTTATGCGTGACCTGTCCTCTTTGGCCTTGCACGATGCCAGCGGGCATCTGCTGTTACTGAGCGACGAGTCGCATATGCTGGTGGAGTATGACGCCGACGGGAAGCCACTCAGTCTGTTGGGTCTGTGGCGCGGCATGAGCGGCTTGCAGCGAACCGTGCCACAGGCTGAAGGGGTGGCAGTTGATGACACCCGGCGGATTTATCTGGTCAGTGAACCGAACCTGTTCTACCGCTTTGCCCCACAGAATTGAAGGGCATTACTGTCCGCGCTCAAGCCGTTTGACGCCGGATGTTGTGCCAAGCAGCAGGATATCCGCCGGGCGTGCAGCAAAAAGACCGCAGCAGACCACGCCGACAATAGCGTTGAGTTGTTCTTCAAGCCTGCGCGGGTCATGTATCTGCATATTGTGTATATCCAGAATGACGTTGCCATTATCCGTGACACAACCTTCGCGGTAGACCGGATCACCACCGAGCTTGACGATTTCGCGGGCCACGTGACTGCGGGCCATGGGGATGACTTCAACCGGCAGCGGAAACTGCCCCAGAGTGTCGACCAGCTTGCTTTCATCAGCAATGCAGATGAAGGTGCAGGCCACGGCTGCGACGATCTTTTCCCGGGTCAGGGCAGCGCCGCCGCCCTTGATCAGTTCCAGATGCTTGTTGGCTTCATCGGCGCCATCAACGTAGTAGTCAAGCTGCGCCACGCTATTCAGGTCATACACCTGTATGCCATGCCCCTTCAGGCGTTGAGCGGTGGCTTCGGAGCTGGCTACGGCACCATCAAAAAAACCTTTGTGCTTTGCCAGTGCATCAATAAAGCAGTTGGCCGTGGAGCCGGTGCCCACGCCAATCACGCTACGATCATCCAGCGTCGGTAGCAGAATCTCGACAGCGGCTTGGCCTACGGCCTGTTTCAGTTCGTCCTGGGTCATGGGCTGTTACCTTATTTGCCGCGGTTAAAGTGCAGATTATACGCCTGCCAGGTTCTCAGCGTGTAGTCGCCGCGCGGCTGATTCGCTAGACTGCCTCCTTTACCCTCAGAACAGTTGAAGTCCGATGCTGGAAACTTACGTCAAGAAGATCCTCAGTTCACGCGTCTACGATGTGGCGGTTGAAACGCCTATTCATGCCGCCCCCTTCTTGTCCGAGCGGCTGGGCAATACCGTGTTGCTTAAGCGCGAAGATCTGCAGCCGGTTTTTTCCTTCAAGATTCGCGGTGCCTATAACAAGTTGGCGTTGCTCAGTGATGAGCAGCGGGCTTGCGGTGTCGTCACCGCCTCGGCCGGCAATCATGCCCAGGGCCTGGCCTATGCGGCCCGGCATCTAGGCGTCAAGGCAACCATCGTGATGCCGCGCACTACGCCGGAAATCAAGGTGCGTGCGGTTCGAGCGCGGGGCGCCAAGGTGGTGTTGCACGGTGATGCCTTTGATGAAGCGTTGGCCTACTCGCAGAAACTGATCAAGGAAAAGGGGCTGGTGTATATCCATCCCTATGATGACCCGGACACGATTGCCGGTCAGGGCACTATTGCCATGGAAATCCTGCGTCAGCATCAGGGCCAGCTGGATGCGATCTTTGTGCCGGTCGGCGGCGGTGGTCTGGTCGCCGGCATTGCAGCCTACGTCAAATACCTGCGCCCTGACATCAAGGTGATCGGTGTTGAGCCGACCGAGGCCGCCTGCCTGAAGGCGGCCATGGATGCCGGTGAACGGGTGACCTTGAGCCAGGTCGGCCTGTTTGCCGACGGTGTGGCGGTAGCGCAGATCGGCGAGCATACCTTTGCGGTGGCGCGCCATTATGTGGATGAGGTGTTGACCATCACCACGGATGAAATGTGCGCGGCGATCAAGGACATCTATGATGATACGCGCTCCATCTGTGAACCGGCCGGTTGTCTGGGGGTGGCCGGGATCAAGAAGTATGTCGAACGCGAGGGTTGTGTCGGCAAGGTATTCATTGCCATCGACTCTGGTGCCAATGTCAATTTCGACCGTTTACGCCACGTGGCCGAACGGGCCGAAATTGGTGAGCAGCGCGAAGCCCTGCTGGCGGTGACCATTCCCGAGAAGCCCGGTAGTTTCAAGGCCTTCTGTCAGGCTATCGGCAAGCGCGCGATCACCGAGTTCAACTACCGCTATCACGATAGCCGGGAGGCGCATATCTTTGTCGGTGTGCAGACCCATCCCGAGTCGGACCCGCGCGATGCATTGGTCAGTACCTTGTGTGAGCAGGGTTTCCCGGTGCTGGATCTGACCGATAACGAGCTGGCCAAGCTGCATATCCGCCATATGGTCGGGGGGCACGCTGATCAGGTTACCGACGAGGTGGTGTACCGCTTCGAGTTCCCGGAGCGCCCTGGCGCGCTGTTCAACTTTCTCAACAAGTTGGGCGGCAAGTGGAATATTTCCATGTTCCACTACCGCAATCATGGCGCCGCCTATGGCCGCGTTGTAGTGGGTTTGCAGGTGCCGGAGCAGGATCGACACAAGGTGGCTGAGGCGCTGGATGAAATCGGTTACATGTACTGGGACGAAAGCAACAATCCGGCGTATGAGCTGTATTTGGGCTAGGCAGGCATGTCAGTCTGTAAGACAGGTCTTATTGCGGCCCTGTGATTTGGCCTGGTACAGCGCCTTGTCAGCCAGGCTGATCAGGCACTCTGGCTGCTGATCAGCGCTCGGTATCAGGCTGGCCGCGCCAATGCTCACGGTCAAATGCCCGTGAATGCTGGTGGGATGGGCTATCTTGAGCGCAGCAATGGTCTGGTGCAGGTGCTGGGCAACCTGGGCGCACTGGTTGATATCGGCACCGGGCAGAATTACTGCAAACTCCTCGCCGCCGTAACGACATACCGCATCCCCCTCACGCAACAGACTGGCCTTTAGTGTGGAACCGAGCTTTTGCAGGGCGTCGTCTCCGGCCGGGTGACCGAAGATATCGTTGAAACTCTTGAAGTGATCAACGTCCAGCATCAGCATGCCCAGCGGGCTGCCCTGGCGACCAAGCAGGCGCCACTCGCGCTGCAACTTTTCATCAAAATAACGACGATTGTACAGGCCGGTCAGGGCATCTTCGGTCGACAAGGCCTGCAGACGCGCGGCAGCTTGCAGCTGTTCGCTGTTGTTTCGACCTACACAGATCAGATAGTCGCGACCATAGCGTGACATGTGCTGCACGCTGATTTCCATGGGCAGAATCTGACCATCGCGGGTCCGCAGGCTTTGCTGAAACACCGCGGCGCTCTGGGATTTTGCCAGCTTGCTCAGGTCGGCGCTCCATTCAACCAGGTTGGGCATGATGTCCTGTGGTGAGATGGCGATTATCTGGCGTAGCTCTTTTTCGCTGTAGCCGAGAATGAACCAGCAGGTCCGGTTCAGGTAGACCAGCTCCTGCGGTTCCAGGCCAATAATGAACAGCGCGTCATGACTGTAATTGCTCAAGTCGAGGATCAGTTTCAGGCGAGCCTGATTGCGTTGCAGGCTTTGTTCGGTCTGTTGGCGGCGAATCATCTCTTGTTGCAGTTGTCGGTTGCTTTGGCTCAGGGCTAACCAGCGCTGCGAACTGATCGATGCCAGCCACAGCGCATAACATAGCGACAGGCTGGCGAGCAGACCGCTGATCAGGATCAGCAGCGGTAATGCTGTAGTGCTCTTGCGCATCAGACGCTCGGTGGGCAAGGCATGCAGGCTGAAGGTTTGGTTATTACCCAGGCTGATCATGGCGCTGGCTCGCCAGGGCAGATCCAGGGTATCTGGAGCGCGCCGCTGCAGCAGCAGTCTGTCGTATTCGTGCAGCTCAATACTCAGTGCATCTCGCGCACCGGTATCAAGCAGATCATTGAGCAGGACTTCAACACGAAATATGCCCAGCAGAAAACCATCGAAGCTCTGTGGGTCGTCCGTATTCCGCAGCAGTGGGACATAGTAGGCGAGCCCGGGCCCGCCCTGTTGCAGCACAAAGCTGTTACTGAGAATAGGCGTGCCAGACTCTCGAGCCTTGAGCAGGAAGGGGTAGTTCGGGTGGTTTGCCGTATAGCTGAAGCCGACTGCAGCTTCATTGCCCTGCAGTGGCTCGATCCAGCGCATGCGAAAGTCGGCGTCCAGCCACTCTATGGCCTGGAAGTTATTGAAGTCATCCAGCAGGTAATTGACTTCGCGTGTCCATAGCTCAAGTTCTTCGTGGTGCAAGTCCCAACGCTTGGCCAGACGGTGCAGGCTGCCTAACTGCAGATCAAAGTGGGTTTCCAGTTGTTCTGCCAGTGCGTTGACCTCAAGCTGCAGACGCGCCCGAGACTGGTCTTCCTCCGCGTTCAGCAGGGCTTGCCAGCCGCTCAGGATGCCAGCCGCCATCAGCAGAAATAGCGCTGCTATAAATACTCTGGTGAGGCGCGGGTGACGCGCGGCGAGACGGGCAAGCATGGCTGATCCTTTGCTGTTGCCCTACTGATAGCATAAGGCCGCATTTCAGGCTAGTTCGACGCGCATTGCTGCTCCAAAGGCGCTGATTGATCAATAAGATCACAGTATCGGACTTTATCTGTATCAATATTTGACAGGTGGCTGGTTGTTGGTCTAAAAAAGCAATCCGATACTGAGTTCTTTTTTGTCTCGGCGAATCGACGGTTCAGGTATCTGCTTGCGGAACTGGTCGAGCTTTTGCGCGGTTAGATGAGATGAGTTGGAACAAAGTAGCGAAAAAGCACCCAAAGACAATAATAAGAAATTGCCAGATTTTCCCTTAGTAAGGAGGGCAGTGTGCGCCGCAAACCTGATTTGTTATGGATTCTTGTGATTGTATTCGGCCTGGGTGTCGTCACCACAGGCTATACACAAAGTTACCTTGAACGTGCTTCACAGGCTGAGACGCGGATCAATCAACCCTGATCGGCATGAATTGCCGATCTGTGACTATCGCATCCAGACCTATGTCCCAGCTCGCCGCTGTCAGCGCCTCAACCTGTTGGCAGCGGTGAGCCAGGCCGACCAGCTTCGGACCTGACCAGCTTTGGCGGCGAGCTTTGTAAGACAGTGCGCGATCATAAAAGCCGCCACCCATGCCCAGCCTGTTTCCTTGAGAATCAAATCCCACCAGTGGTAACAAAATCAGGTTCAGGCGCCAGGCAGGCGGCTGTCTGCTATGTGACGGTTGGGGTTCGACAATCCCGTAGCGATTTTTAACCCAGCGCTGGCCGGGTTGAAGGGCCTGGAAGGCCATGTGTTGACGCGGCCAACGGCGTAATACCGGCAGATAGCAGGTCTTGCCGAGGCGTTGTGCATGCTGGAGCAGCAGGTTGGGGTCGATTTCGCCGTCGTTGGCCAGATAAAAGGCAATGTGTCGGCAGCGTCTGAAGAGCGGTTGTTGAGCTAGTTGCCTGAACAGCGCCTTGGCTGCGGCAGACTGGTCTGCTGGTGTCAGCGATCGCCGCTTGGCACGTAAGGCGCGGCGTAGCTGGGCGCGGTCGCTGCGAGTCATGAGGGTGTCCCCGGAAATGCCGCTGTCGGGTTAGCCCTTGAACCCGAAAGTTCAAGGTGGGGGACACGGTACTGCCTCAGGCTTTCCGTCATGCGGACATGCACACTGGCAACAACGCGTGGCCTCCTTCTGCAGGAGTATCGGCTCAGGGACATCACCGACTGGCAAACATCCCAGGGACGTGAACCAGTATACAGAAGAATGAACTCAAGAACATTGACCTTCAGTGCTGATGACGCGCCAGTGCCTGGTCCAGTCGACTGACCAGCTCACTGATCTGCTGTTGCTGGCTGTTCAGGGTTTGCCCTTGCTGGTGGCTGCCGGTGATCATTTCGTGGCTGATGTTCAGCGCCGCCATGACCGCAATACGCTCCACGCCGATAACCTTGCCGCTGTTGCGGATGTCGCGCATGGTGGTGTCCAGATGGCGTGCCGCCTGTTCGAGATTGCTGCGTTCTTCGGGCGGGCAACTGACGCGGTATTCCTTGTCGAGAATATGCAATGTAACAGTCAAAGCGGTGCTGCTCATGAATCATGCTCCAGGGATTTGAGACGCGATATCATGGCTTCGACCTTCTGACGGGCCAAATCGTTCTTTTCGATCAGTTGCAAGCGTTCATCTCGCCAGGTTTTTTCCTGTGCCAACAGATGCCGGTTCTGCTGTTGCAACCGGTCACACAGCTCGATGAGCTGGTTCACTTTAAGCGTCAAGGTATCGATAACGGGTTCTTCCATAGGTATCAGTCTGTCATCCCGGTGTTGGCCAACTATAGAGTGGCCCCGCTGGGCGGTCAAACCCCTGAATATTCTGTCTCTGCTTCCCTGGGGAAGCCAGGCTGGTAGACTGGAAGCTGACTGTGGCGCACCTTGGCATGACAGGGACGGAAACATTTCCTGCATCTATTGTTGCGGCGTTCACTTACGACCTTTGCGAGGCCCCGATATTATGGCATTGCTGCCTGCCGTTTTTGAGTTTGACCGTTATGACCAGTTGTTCGCTGACCTCGGCGCAGCGGCGTTCCCCGCCGAAATTCATGGGCATCTGGCCGGCCGGCTGTGCGCTGGTGCCCGTTATGACCATGGCACCTGGCTGAACGTTGCACATGAGTTGCTTGATGCTCGCAGCAGCTTGCCCGAGGCGGGTAAAGTGTTGATGATTCAGCTGTATGACGCCAGTCTGGCTGAGCTCAGTGGCAGCGGCTTTGACCTGACCCTGTTGTTGCCGGACGACAGTGCGGCAGTGGATCGTCGGACCCAGGCGCTGGGTCAGTGGTGCGAAGGCTTTCTCGGCGGGTTCGGCTTGGTCGAGCGCCAGGGTGAGCTGAGTGAGGAGGCCGACAGTGCGCTGCACGATTTTGCTGCGATTGCCCAGGTGCAGACCGATCTGGAAGAGTCCGAAGCCAATGAAGTCGATTTTATGGAAGTCATGGAGTATGTGCGCATGGCGGTACTGATGCTGTTCAGTGAGTGCCAGCCGGCAGCGGACAGCGAGAGCAAACCACCCGCATCCCTGCATTGAACCACCCGAGCCCGAGGTAAGCATGCATTTGACCAGGCAGGAATACAGTCGCCGCCGCAAGGCGTTGATGGCGCAGATGGAGCCCAACAGCATTGCCGTGCTGCCGGCCGCTCCGGTGCATATTCGCAACCGTGATGTGGAGCACCAGTACCGTCAGGACAGTGATTTTCAGTATCTGACTGGCTTTCCGGAGCCGGAGGCCGTCGCTGTGCTGATCCCTGGCCGGGAGCATGGCGAATATGTACTGTTCTGCCGTGAGAAGGACAAGGAACGTGAGCTCTGGGACGGCTATCGCGCCGGGCAGGAAGGCGCGATAGCGGATTTTGGTGCCAATGATGCTTTTCCGATCAACGATATTGACGACATTCTGCCGGGCCTGATCGAGGGGCGCGAACGTGTCTATTACGCCATGGGCGCCAACCCCGAGTTTGATCGTCGGTTGACTAACTGGATCAACGTGATTCGCAGCAAGGCGCGCCTGGGTGCGCAGCCGCCGAATGAATTTCTGGCCCTCGATCATCTGCTGCACGACATGCGGCTGTACAAGAGTGCTGCTGAACTCAAGGTGATGCAGGCGGCCGCCGAAATTTCCGCTCAGGCGCATATTCGCGCCATGCAGATATGTCGCCCCGGGCTCTGGGAGTACCAGCTTGAAGCAGAACTACAGCACGGCTTCATGCGCCATGGCAGTCGCTCTCCGGCCTACTCCTCGATTGTCGCGGCCGGGCGCAACGCCTGCATCCTGCATTACACCGAGAACAACTGCCAGATCCGCGACGGCGACCTGATTCTGATCGATGCCGGCTGTGAGCTGGATTGTTATGCCAGCGACATTACCCGCACCTTTCCGGCCAGCGGCCGCTTCAGTCCTGAGCAGCGCGCTATTTACGATATCGTACTGGCCGCCCAGGCGGCAGCCTTTGAGGTGATAGCGCCAGGCCGGCACTGGAACGAGGCGCATGAAGCTACCGTCCGGGTTATCGCCGCCGGTCTGCTCAAGCTGGGCCTGCTCAAGGGTGAGCTGGAGGAGTTGATCAGCACTGAAGCCTACCGCCGTTTCTACATGCACCGCGCCGGGCACTGGCTGGGCATGGATGTGCACGATGTAGGTGATTACCGGGTGGGGGGCGTCTGGCGCGAGTTGGAACCGGGCATGGTGATGACCGTTGAACCGGGTATTTATATCGCCCCGGATGACGATACGGTCCCGCGCAAGTGGCGCGGTATCGGTATTCGCATCGAGGATGACGTGGTCGTCACGCGCAGTGGCTGTGACGTCATCAGCGGCAGCGTGCCCAAGCAGGCGGATGAAATTGAAGCGCTGATGGCCCAGGCTCGCGAGTCTGAGGGCGTGACGGCGTGAGCACCATCAGTATCGTAGGTGGCGGCATGGTCGGTGCCTGCCTGGCGTTGGCCTTGCAAGCCTGTGCCCGGCAAGCAGGTTGGCGTATCCAATTGATTGAAGCCAGCCCGCCCGGCTCGGGTGCGGCGCCGACCAGTTACGATGCGCGCTCCACCGCTCTGTCGCATGGCAGTCGGCTATTGCTGGAGCGCCTGGGGGTTTGGCAGCGATTGTCGGAAAAAGCTGAACCCATCCGCCACATCCATGTCTCGGACCGCGGGCATCCGGGTGTTACCCGCCTGGACGCCCAGCAGGAGCGGGTCCCGGCCCTGGGTTATGTGGTGGAGAACGCCTGGCTGGGCGAGGTGCTGCTTGACGCCTTGGATCAGCAACAGGTTGAGTGGCTGGCGCCGGCCAGCGTCACCTCTGTGCGGGTAGCCCCAGGTGGTTACGCAGTGGACATACAGCAGGCATCCGGTCAGCAGACCTGCGAGACTGGCCTGCTGGTACTGGCCGATGGCGGGCGCTCCGGTTTGCTTGAACAGTTGGCGGTGCACCGTCAGATCAGCCCCTATGGTCAGGCGGCGATTGTCGCCAATATCAGTTCCGCCCAGGGTCATGCCGGCGTGGCCTATGAACGCTTTACCGATAGCGGCCCGCTGGCGCTGTTACCGTTGTCTGCTGGTCGCAGTGCATTGGTCTGGACCCTGCCGGAAGACCAGGCGGCGGCGGTTGCCCGGTTGCCTGATCAGGCCTTCCTGGATCGTCTGCAACAGGCCTTTGGTTACCGCATGGGTGCGCTCACCCGGGTCGGTGCCCGCGCCTGTTATCCGCTGCAATTGATTGAGGCTCAAGAGCAGGTGCGCTCGCATCTGGTGGTGCTGGGCAATGCCGCGCACAGTCTGCATCCGATTGCCGGACAAGGATTCAATCTGTCGTTGCGCGATACACTGGCGCTGGCTGACAAGCTGGTTGAAGCGGGTCGACGTGGTGTTGCGCCGGGGGATCTGGCGGTGTTGCAGGACTACCTGCACAGTCAGCAGCCTGATCAGCGGCAAACGGTGGCCTTCAGCGATTACCTCACGCGTCTGTTCAGTAATCGCCAGCCACTGCTGACGCTGGGGCGCAATATCGGCTTGCTGGGGCTGGATATGTTGCCACCGGCACGGCAGTTGTTCGCACGGCAAGCCATGGGGCTCAAGCATTGATGTTCCGGCCCGGGAGAAACCCGTGACACAAGACTATGATCTGATTGTGGTGGGCGCCGGCATGGTGGGCGCTACTCTGGCTCTGGCATTGGCCGATAGCGCTTTGCGCATTGCCGTACTGGATGGCATGCCGCTGGATCAGCCTGCTCCGGCCACGTCCACAGCCTCGGGCTTCGATCCAAGGGTCAGCGCCCTGAGTGCCGCCTCCGAGCATATTCTGACGCGTTTGCACGTTTGGCCGCTGATCACTGAGCGCGGCCCCTACCGGCATATGCACGTATGGGATGCTGAAGGTACCGGCGACATTCACTTTGATGCCCACGAGCTTGGTGAGCAGCGACTCGGCCATATCGTCGAGAACCATCGTCTGCAGCAGGCTCTGTTAGAGCGTTTGGCCAGCAGCGACGTTACCCTGCTCGGCCGTCATGCAGTACAGGGCCTGATTCGTGAGGAGGACGTCTGGCGCTTGGACTTCGTCGACCCCGAGTGTGCTTCATTGCGCGCGCCTTTACTGGTGGCTGCCGATGGCGGCCGCTCGCGGCTGCGTGAACTGGCCGGGTTTGCCATGCGTGAATGGGACTATCTACACCATGCCATTGTCACCACGGTGGAGCTTGCCGAGCCGCATCAGGACACCGCCTGGCAGGCTTTTCTGCCCTCCGGCCCGCTGGCCTTCCTGCCGCTCTCGCCACGTGATGGCAAACAGTTCTGTTCGATTGTCTGGTCCTTGCTGCCCGATCAGGCAGAACATCTGATGGCGATAGATGAACCCGCCTTTATCGCCGCGCTCAACGAGGCCATGGCCGGACGGTTGGGCAAGGTGCTGGCGGTTGATCCGCGGCATTGCATCCCGTTGCGCCAGCGCCACGCCAAACAGTATGCGATGCCGGGACTGGTGCTGATTGGTGACGCTGCGCATACCATCCATCCGCTGGCGGGGCAGGGCGTGAATCTGGGTATGTTGGATGCGGCCGAACTGAATGATGTGTTGCGCGCCGCTATGCAGCGCGGTGAAAATCTGGCCGACCTCGCCGTATTGCAGCGCTATGAGCGCCAGCGCATGGGTGCCAATCTGGCCATGATGGCCGCCATGGAAGGGTTCGAGCGCCTGTTTCACGCCGATGCCCTTCCGCTGCGCTGGCTGCGCAATACCGGCATGCAATGGCTTGACCATCAGGGCAAACTGAAGGCTCTGATCATACGCCGCGCCATGGGACTTGATGGTAAATTGCCCAGCCTGGCGCTTGATCCGGAGCTGGTCATGGAAGATTCATGATCTGACCATTGATAAACTAAATATGAATCATTATCATATAGCCTCTTTCTTCATTCTCTGAGGCGTACCATGTCCCTGATTCGTTGTGTTGTTGCACTGAGCCTGGCGGCAAGCGTGTCTTCTACCCTTGCCCAGGCCAATGAGCTGGTTGTCTATTCGTCACGTCAAGAGCATTTGATTCAGCCCGTATTTGATCTGTACACCGAACAAACGGGTGTGAAAATCAGCTATATCACCGATGGTGAAGCGCCGTTGATGGCTCGTCTGCGAGCTGAGGGTGCCAACACCCCGGCTGATCTGTTTATCACTGTGGACGCCGGCAATCTCTGGCAGGCTGAGCAAATGGGTCTGCTGCGCCCGGTCAAGTCGGACCTGATTGAAGCCAATATCCCTGCCCAGTACCGCGCCGAAAGCGGTGAGTGGACGGGTCTGTCTTTGCGTGCCAGAACGGTTGCCTATTCCACCGAGCGTGTTGATCCGGCCACCCTGAGCACCTATGAAGCGCTGGCTGATTCGAGTTGGCACGGTCGTCTGTGCCTGCGCACGTCCAAGAAGGTCTATAACCAGTCGTTGACCGCGACCCTGATCGAAACCCTGGGTGCCGAGGGTGCGGCTGAGGTGATTCGTGGCTGGGTAGCCAACCTGACTACGCCGGTATTTTCCGATGACACGGCACTGCTGCAGGCAATCAACGCTGGGCAATGCGATGTGGGTATCGTTAATACCTACTACTTCGGCCGTTTGCAGAATGCCGATCCTGACCTAAAAGTGGCGTTGTTCTGGCCTAATCAGGAAGACCGCGGTGTGCATGTGAATATTTCCGGAGCCGGTGTCACACGTCACGCCAAGCAGCCTGATGAAGCCATCAAACTGCTGGAATGGATGACCGGTCCCGAGGCTCAGGCGATTTTTGCTGGCGTCAACCAGGAGTTTCCGGCCAATTCTTCTGTAGCACCTTCCGAGGAAGTGGCCGCCTGGGGTGAGTTCAAGGCCGACACTATCAATGTCGAAGTAGCGGGTCGCCGCCAAC
The DNA here is from genome assembly GCF_057548395.1 of Halopseudomonas sp. 4NH20-0008. Lineage (NCBI taxonomy): Bacteria > Pseudomonadati > Pseudomonadota > Gammaproteobacteria > Pseudomonadales > Pseudomonadaceae > Halopseudomonas > Halopseudomonas sp. 4NH20-0008. Next base: position 337,235 of record NZ_BAAJMD010000001.1, on the reverse strand, counting down.
CTGAAGCCATCATGCTGATGGATCGTGAAGGCTGGAACTGACGTCTATCTCTTGGCCTTGGTCCGCCCACGGATCAGGATTTACCGATATACTGCACACCCGGCCGCGAGCCGGGTGTGTTTTTTCTGAAGCCTTTTGCCACCGGGAGACCTTGTGCCGCAGAGCCTGATCAACAACATGCCTCGCTGGCGCGCCGTAGCCTATTGTGCAGCCGCTCTGGTCATCATGCCGTTGATGGTCCTGCTCTTGAGCTGGCAAAGCCTGGATCTGCCGATCTGGACGCATCTGCTGCAGACGCAAATGGCCAGGTTGATCGGCAATACGCTGGTGCTGGTAATAGGTGTGGCTGCAGGGGTGCTGCTTCTGGGTGTCAGCCTGGCCTGGTTGACCAGTCTTTGCGAGTTTCCCGGGCGGCGCTGGCTGGACTGGGCCTTGATGTTGCCCTTCGCCATACCTGCCTATGTGCTGGCCTTTGTGATGATCGGCTTACTGGATTTCGCCGGCCCCGTGCAAAGTCTGTTGCGCGACTGGTTCGGCAGTGATTTCCGGATGTTCTCCATTCGCTCGACCGGTGGCGTGATCAGTGTGTTGGTACTGGTCTTCTATCCCTATGTCTATTTGCTGGCACGCAGTGCGTTCATGGCCCAAGGCCGCGGACTGATGGAAGCCGCACGGATTCTCGGACAGACACCCTGGCAAGGCTTCTGGCGGGTGGCACTGCCGATGGCACGGCCGGCTATTGGTGCCGGTACTGCCCTGGCGATTATGGAAACACTGGCTGATTTTGGTGCAGTCTCGGTATTCAATTACGACACCTTCACCACAGCCATCTACAAGACGTGGTACGGTTTTTACAGTCTGCAAACCGCCACGCAGTTGGCCAGTCTGCTGTTGCTCTTCGTTTTTCTGGCTTTGTATGTCGAACGCAGGGCGCAAGGCAGCAAAGGTTTCCCGGGCGTGGATCGCCCACGTCAGGGCGCGCTCTATAGGCTGCACGGCCCAAAAGCCTGGCTGGCAACCGGCTATTGCCTGTTGGTACTGGCAATCGCCTTCGTGATTCCACTGATGCAACTCTTGAGCTGGCTATGGTTCAGCGGTCTGGCCGATCTGGATAGCCGCTATTGGACACTTATCCGAAATACCCTGACGCTTGGCGCGTTAGCGGCGCTGCTGACGGTTACGCTGGCCATTCTGCTGGTGCTGGCCAAACGATTCCAGCCGATCCGGCGGGTGCGCAGTGCAGTGGCCATGGCTAATCTGGGGTATGCGCTGCCGGGGTCGGTATTGGCCGTGAGCATCATGTTTGCCTTCAGCTTTCTGGATAATCAGGTATTGATACCGCTGAGGGTTTGGTTGGGTAACGAGTTGGCGGCGCCCTTGTTACTTGGCAGTCTGTTCGCCCTGCTGCTGGCGTATCTTATTCGCTTTATGGCAGTGGCCTTTGGTCCGCTGGAAACCTCGCTGGCGCGCATTCGCCCGTCGTTGCCGGAGGCGGCGCAGAGTCTCGGTCAGTCTGGCTGGCGCGTGTTCCTGCGGATTTATCTGCCGTTGCTGGTACCGGGCATTCTCAGTGCGGCACTGCTGGTGTTTGTCGATGTGCTCAAGGAAATGCCGGCGACCCTGCTGATGCGGCCTTTTGGCTGGGACACCCTGGCTGTGCGCATTCATGGGTTGACCGCCGAGGGCGACTGGGCCAGAGCGTCGCTACCGGCTTTGACGCTGGTGTTGGTCGGGCTGATTCCCGTGATTGTGTTGATCCGCCGGTCAGCTCGGCGTTAATTGCTGGGCAAAAGCTGCAAATCCTTAGCGTTTATGGCTACAATTCGCACCTTTGTGAAGTCCCTTCTTTTTCAATCAAGCAGGTAGGCCGTATGGGTTTGCGCACGCCGTTGTATGAATGTCACCTTGCTGCTGGCGCCAAAATGGTCGACTTTGGCGGCTGGGACATGCCTTTGCATTACGGCTCACAACTTGAAGAGCATCATCAGGTACGCCGTGACCTGGGTGTATTTGATGTGTCGCACATGACCGTTGTCGACGTCGTCGGCAGCGAAGCCAAAGCTTATTTGCAGTACCTGCTGGCCAATGATGTGGCGCGCCTGACTTCCGCCGGCAAGGCGTTGTACAGCGGCATGCTGAATGAGCAGGGCGGGGTCATCGATGATCTGATCGTCTACCTGACCCAAACCGGTTATCGGGTGGTGGTCAACGCCTCTACCCGGGACAAGGATCTGACCTGGATGCAACGCCAGGCCGAGGCCTTTGCGGTGACTGTTACCGAGCGCGCCGATCTGGCCATGCTCGCGGTCCAGGGCCCGCGGGCGCGTGAAGTCGCGGCCTCGGTGGTATCCGATACTCGAGCCGCATTGATACATGATCTTAAAGCCTTTCAGGGCCTGGCCGAGGGTGACTGGTTTATCGGTCGTACCGGTTATACCGGTGAAGATGGGCTGGAAATCATGTTGCCCAATGAGCAGGCCGCTGCCCTTTGGGATGCGCTGCTGGCGGCCGGTTGCAAGCCCTGTGGTCTGGGTGCACGGGATACCCTGCGGCTGGAAGCGGGCATGAACCTGTATGGGTCGGATATGGATGAGAGTATCTCGCCGCTGGCCGCCAATATGGCCTGGACCATTGCCTGGGAGCCGGTTGAACGTGACTTCATCGGCCGCAAGGCACTTGAAAAGCAGCGTGAAGCCGGTGATCAGCCCAAGCTGGTTGGTCTGGTAATGAATGAGCGCGCCGTCCTGCGTGGTCACCAGAAGGTCGTTGTCGAGGGTGTCGGCGAAGGTGAAATCACCAGCGGCAGTTTCTCTCCAACCCTGGGTTGCTCCATTGCGCTGGCCCGTGTGCCCCGTGCCACCGGCGATACAGCGCAGGTCGAGATCCGTGGCAAGTTACTGGATGTGAGGGTAGTCAAACCCGGTTTCGTGCGTCACGGCCAGGCCGTATTCGAATAAGTTTTCCCTTTTTTGTCGAGGATTGTCCCATGAGCAATATCCCTGCTGATCTGCGCTACGCTGCCAGCCACGAATGGACCCGTCAGGAAGCCGATGGCACCGTGACGGTGGGCATTACCGACCACGCCCAGGATTTGCTGGGTGATGTAGTATTCGTTGAGCTGCCGGAAGTAGGCCGCACTGTCAGCGCCGGTGAGGAGTGCGCTGTGGTTGAGTCGGTCAAGGCAGCCTCGGATATTTACGCGCCCATCAGTGGTGAAGTGGTCGCCGTCAATGACGTGCTGGCAGACGGCCCGGAACTGGTCAACAGCGAGCCCTATGAAGGCGCCTGGTTCTTCAAGATCAAGCCATCCGATGCCAGCGAGCTGGACAAGCTGATGGATGCTGATGCTTACGGTGCGTCTATCTAACGGCCTCATCCGTGCCTCGGTAAACCTTGATCAAGCGAGTATGGGGTTGGCGCCGTTGACTTGCCCCTGTTCCAGACCCGCTGCAAGCACATCCCTGTGAGCTCGACGACGCCCGTCCAGGGCGTCGACGGTCTGGAACAGGGGCAAGCCAACGGCGCTAGTCTGGCTATGTGCAACTGATCAAGGTTTCCCATCCAATCTGTATCTGACAGGCACGGACGGTCCCGGAACATAACGATTCAGCCCTACATATTTTCAACAGGTGCCCCCATGAGCCGTACCCCAAGCCTTACCGATCTGGAACAGACTGACGCTTTCCTGCGCCGACATATTGGCCCGGATGCCGCAGAGCAGCAGGCCATGCTCGATACGCTGGGTGTTGACTCGCTGGATGCGCTGATCAACCAGACCGTGCCGCAAAGCATACTGCGCAAGGACCTGCTGGCTATGCAGGGTCCGCGCAGCGAAGCCGAGGTGCTGGGGTACCTGAAGAATGTGGCGAGCAAGAACGAAATCTATACCTCCTGCATCGGCATGGGCTATCACGGCACGCTGACACCGACGGTGATCCTGCGTAACGTGCTGGAAAATCCGGGCTGGTACACCGCCTACACGCCTTACCAGCCGGAGATTGCCCAGGGCCGCCTGGAATCGCTGCTGAACTTCCAGCAGATTTCCATCGACCTGACCGGCATGGAACTGGCCAGCGCCTCGCTGCTGGACGAAGCCACCGCCGCCGCCGAAGCCATGGCGCTGGCCAAGCGCGTGGCCAAGAGCAAGAGCAACCTGTTCTTTATCGATCAGGATTGCCACCCGCAGACCATTTCCGTGGTCAGGACCCGTGCTGAAGCCTTCGGCTTTGATGTGGTGGTGGATGATGTGGCTGATCTGGGCCAGCACGAGGTATTCGGTGCGCTATTCCAGTACCCGACTACCTGGGGCGAGATTCGCGATATCAAGCCGCTGATCGATCAGGTCCATGCACAGAACGGCCTGGCCTGTGTGGCCGCTGACCTGCTCAGCCTGGTCCTGCTGACCCCGCCCGGTGAACTGGGTGCCGATGTGGTCTTCGGTTCGGCTCAGCGCTTTGGTGTGCCCATGGGTTATGGCGGGCCGCACGCGGCGTTCTTTGCTACCCGTGACGCCTACAAGCGTGCCATGCCGGGACGGATCATCGGTGTATCCATCGATACCCGCGGCAACCGCGCGCTGCGCATGGCGTTGCAGACCCGCGAACAGCATATCCGCCGCGAGAAGGCCAATTCGAACATCTGTACCGCGCAGGTACTGCTGGCCAATATCGCCAGCTTCTATGCGGTGTACCACGGGCCGCAAGGGCTGAAAACCATTGCCCAGCGCATTCAGCGCCTGACGGCGATTCTGGCTACGGCGTTGGAAAGCCGCGGCATCAGTCGCCAGAACCAGCACTTTTTCGACACCCTGACCTTCAGGGTGCCAGGTAATGCCTCGGCCATCGTTGAGCGTGCGCGTGCGGCGCGCATCAATCTGCGCCTGATTGACGGCGAGCATCTGGGTGTCAGCCTGGATGAGACCAGCACTCGTGCCACAGTTGAAGCCCTGGTGGCCTGTTTCACCGGTCAGGGCGACAGCCTGGATATGGACGCGCTGGATGCTCAGGTCGCTGACGCGGGTCTGGGTATTCCAGTTGGCTTGCAGCGCCAGTCAACCTTCCTGACCCACCCGGTATTCAACAGCTATCACTCGGAAACCGAGATGCTGCGCTATATCAAGTCGCTGGAGAACAAGGATCTGGCGTTGAACCACGCGATGATCCCGCTCGGCTCTTGCACCATGAAGCTGAATGCGACCACCGAGATGATCCCGATCACCTGGCCTGAGTTCGGCCAGTTGCACCCCTTTGCCCCCTTGGCACAGGCCCAGGGTTACAAGGTGATGATCGACGAGCTGGAAGCCATGCTGCGCGAGATTACCGGCTTCGATGCTATCTGCATGCAGCCCAACTCCGGTGCCCAGGGTGAATATGCTGGTCTGCTGGCGATCCGCAAGTTCCATGAAGCCAATGGCGACGAGCACCGCAATGTCTGTCTGATTCCGACTTCCGCGCACGGCACCAACCCGGCCTCGGCGATGATGGCGAGCATGCGCGTGGTGCTGGTCAATTGTGATGACCAGGGTAACGTGGATATTGCCGACCTGCGTCAGAAGGCCGAAGACAACGCGGCCAACCTGTCCTGTCTGATGATTACCTACCCTTCTACCCACGGCGTGTATGAAGAGGGTGTTCGCGAGATCTGCGACATCATCCATAAGCACGGCGGTCAGGTGTACATGGACGGTGCCAACCTGAATGCTCAGGTGGCGCTGACACGGCCGGCGGATATCGGTGCCGATGTGTCGCACATGAACCTGCACAAGACCTTCTGTATTCCGCACGGCGGTGGTGGTCCCGGTATGGGTCCGATTGGCGTCAAGGCGCATCTGGCACCCCACGTGGCCAACCACCCGGTGGTGCCACTGGATGGTCCTAATCCGGCCAACGGTGCGGTCAGCGCCGCGCCCTGGGGGAGTGCGAGCATTCTGCCGATCAGTTGGACCTACATTGCGCTGATGGGCGCGCAGGGTCTGCGGCAGGCCACCGAGGTGGCCATTCTGAATGCCAACTACCTGGCCAAGCGCCTGGGTGAGGCGTATCCGGTGTTGTACAGCGGACGAAACGGCCGGGTGGCGCATGAGTGCATTATTGATATTCGCCCACTCAAGGCGGCGTCCGGCATCACTGAGGAAGACGTAGCCAAGCGGCTGATGGACTTTGGCTTCCATGCGCCGACCATGTCCTTCCCGGTGGCGGGTACGCTGATGATCGAGCCGACCGAAAGTGAGTCCAAGGCCGAGCTGGATCGCTTTGTCGACGCCATGCTGACCATCCGTAGTGAGATCAGTCGGGTGGAAAAGGGCGAGTGGACTGCCGAAGATAATCCGCTGCACAACGCGCCGCATACCCTGGCCGATATCACCGGTGACTGGCAGCGCAGCTACTCACGACAGGAAGCGGTGTTCCCGCAGCCCTGGGTCGCCGCCAACAAGTTCTGGCCATCGGTCAACCGCATCGATAACGTGTACGGCGACCGCAACCTGTTCTGCGCCTGCCCGCCGATCGAGTCCTACGAGTCCTGATGGCGTCTGGCCGGGGGCGCTCTGTCGAGCTGCTCCCGGGGCAGGATAAGGTCAACTCTGACACCCTGATCAGGCACATTGCATAACTGCACGCTACCCCGGTGCAGTTGCGCAACTTCACGTACCAGACTGAGTCCCAGGCCTGTGCTTTTGCGCTGACTGTCCGGGCGTGGCAGCGAATAGAAACGCTCGAATACGCGCGCAATGGCGTAGTCGGGTACCGCGGGTCCCTCATTCAGAATGCTTATCCGTATCTGTTGTTCGGCCGTCGGTTCTGCGCTGATCAGGATGCGTCCGCCGGCTGGTGTGAAATCAATGGCGTTATCCAGCAGATTGCTCAGGGCCTGCTCGAGCAGAAAGCGCTCGGCTTGCAACTGCACTTGCGCGCTGACCTGCAGTTCAATCTGTAGATGCTTGCGGCTTATCAGGCTTTGTTTGGCCTGCAGCTCCTGATGAAGCAGCGCGCGCAGGTCGAGTGCTTCAATACTGTCCAGGTGCTGACGCTTTTCCACGCTGGCCAATGACAATAGCCGGTCGATCAGCCGTTGCAGGCGCGCCGACTCGGCGTCGATATTGCGGGTAAAACGCTGGCGGGCAGCCTCGGGCAGGTCGTTTTCCTGCAGCAGCTCGGCGGCGCCACGGATCGCCGAGAGGGGTGACTTCATCTCGTGGGTCAGGGTATGCACATAGTTTTCCACATAGGCCTTGCCGTCGATTTCCTCACGCATGGCCTCGGTGGCCTGGGCCAGGCGGTCCAGCTCGGGTTCGCCCATCACCGGCAGGCTGGCCCGCTCACCATGCCGTACCCGCTCGACATAGTTGACCAGCCGGCGGATGGAGTGTGTCAGCCAGTAGGCGATGCCGCCGCCAAGTAGCAGCGCAGTCAGCAGAATCAGACCGCCGCGTTGCCAGAAGTGCGCATTGGCCAGGGTAATGAAGGGCTGCAGGCTGGCAGTCGGTTGGCCAATGCTGAGGACACCGAGCAAGCCGTCGCTGCCCATGATCGGCGCGGCCACATACATGTAGCTGGTGCTTTCGTCCTCGGGGTCGGTGCGGGTGGTGCGCGCGCCATATTCACCGCGCAGGGTCAGGGCCACATCACGCCAGTCGGAGAAGTCTTCACCAATCAGGCTTGGCTCCGGGTGAAACAGCACCTTGCCCTGATGGTCGGTGATATACACCAGCAGTTCGGTCTGGTTTTTTTCGCGCGACCAGATCAAGGCCTGCAGCGGGCGCTGCCGGTAGCGTGTCAGGGCCTTACTGAACGGCGAGCCGGGGGCAAAGCCGCTGTCCCAGTGCAGGGCGCTGAGCTCGGCCAGCAGGTGACTGCTGTCGACCAGCACCTCTTCGCTGGCCTGGCGCATGGAGGAGGGTAACTGATTGATGATGCTGTTGTAGAACAGCAGCGTGCCAACGCCGGCCAGCAGGAACCAGGCGATAAAGACTCTAAGGCCAAGACTCATTGACGCGCTTGCCGGCTGTTCAGGTCCAGGCTATAGCCGAGTCCGCGGTGAGTAACAATCGGGTCGTGGGCCGGTTCGATACGCTTGAGTTTGGCCCGTATGCCCTTGATATGGGTATCCACCACACGGTCAAAGTTCGCTGCGGGGTCGTCCCAGGCCGAGTCCATCAGTTGTTCGCGGCTCAGCACGTGTTCCGGGCGTTGCAGCAGGGTGCTGAGAATCAGGTATTCGTAGCGGGTCAAATCCAGCCAATGGCTGTGGTAACGGATACGCCGACGTTGTTGATCATGTTCAAACAGGTTTGCTGCGGCTTCCGTAGGCGCCGAGCTGCCTGTCGCGGGGCCGCGACTACGACGCAGAATGGCACGCACCCGGGCGGAGATTTCCCGCGGGCTGAAGGGTTTGACGACATAGTCGTCGGCACCAATCTCCAGACCGACAATCCGGTCGACCTCTTCCTTGCGGGCGGTCAGGAACATCACCGGGACCGTGGAAAACTGGCGAATCTGCCGGCACAGCTCAAAGCCGCTGGTGTCCGGCAAGCCGACGTCCAGTACCAGCAGATCGACCGGGTTGTGTTGCAGCCAGGCGAGTCCGTCCCGGCCCAGGTGACACCAGTGCACCTCAAAGCCCTCACTGCCCAGGGCATAGATTAAGGCGTCGGCAATGGCTGCCTCGTCCTCGATGATCAGTATGCGCTCGCCCATCTGTTCCGCTTCCCTGTTTGCCAGCGGCGATTGTGGCGGCAATAAGGCCTGCTGCGCAATCATGTTGGGGGCTCCAGCAGGGCGCTGACCACATAGCGCAAGGGGCCGCCACTGTGCAGCGAGGCGAAGGGGTAGCAGGTGACCAGGCGTAGTTCGGCCAGATCCTGATGGAAATGCATGCTCTGTTGCGAGCTGTCTACCACAGTCTGAACACTGACCCGGTAGGCATGGTCGTTACCCTGGAGATCCTGTAGGCGTAGCAGGTCACCGGCTTTGAGGTGCTGCAGAAAGGCAAAGTGGCTGTCCTGATGTCCTGCCAGCAGCACCGTAGCCGTTTCGCCGGGGAGTGCGCTGGCCGGGTGATGGCCCGGACCGAAGGCCAGGGCTTCACCGCTGACGCTGGCCAGCACATAGTGATGACGTCCACCGGGTTCAGTCAGCCGTGCTACCGGCCAGGTGTCGGCCCAGCGCCAGGGTTTGACTGGTTCGCCGGAGAGCAGGCTCTGCTCCCAGGCGTCGGCAATCAGGTATTGGGCCACAATGGCCTTGGCCTGCAGCCAGCATGCCTGGCCCGCCAGACCGGCGGCTGCCAGCAGCAGTACACCAGCCAGGCCATGACGCAGGCGCCGGCTCATGCTGCTTTCCTGCGCAGCAGCAGAGCACCCATAAGACCCAGGAACAGGGCCAGCAAGCCTTTCTGCAATAGCCCCAGCGAGGTTTGCGGGTACTGGTGGTCGACCGGGTTGCGGTTACCCAGCTCCTGGCTGTGCAGCGCTTGATCAGGCTTGCGAGCCGGCTGTTCATCCACGGCAACAAAGCTGGTGTAGGCGCTCAGCAGCCGATGCTTGAGGGCGACATCCAGAACCGCCTGGCGAAGCTGCTCGGGGTCTTGACCCTGGCTCAGCTGATCCATCAGCACCTCGATCTTCTGGCGTGCCCAGAGCACGGCTGCACCGGCATGTTGCTGCTCGACGGGCAGGCTGAGTTGCTGCTGCCAGGGCTCGGGCTGACGGCCATGCAGGGTCAGATGCGTGGGCATGCGGTTCAGTTTCATGGCAATCAGCAGTGGCTGGCCGGCATACAGGTCAGGCAGTTCCTGGGGCCAGTATTCAGCCTCAATGCCGGCCGGCAATTCCAGGCGCAGATCGGTCAGGACCGGGCGTTCGAGCTTCTCGAACAACAGCGCCATCTGGGCTTCCACTTCATTGGCGTGGGCGATGAAGTTGTAGCTGCCGCGGCCCAGCTCTGCAGCCTTGCGCAGCAGATAGCTGTTGGGTGCTGCACCGATGCCAACGGTAAAGAGCCTGGCGCGATGCCGACGACGCTCGATCAGGTTGAGGATATCGGCCTCGTTCCCCACTGAACCATCAGTAATGAAGATGATCTGGCGCAGAAACGCGGGGTCGCTGGGAAATGACAGGGCATCACGCAGTACTGGCAGCATCTCGGTGCCACCGTTGGCTTCCAGGCGGCTCACCCAGGCTTCGGCCTCGGCCAGGTTGTCGGCATTGGCCGGCAGCAGGTCACGGAACAGCATGCTGTGCTGGTGGTTGAATTCAAGGACGTTGAACTTGTCCTCCGGCTGCAGTCTGCTCAGGGCATAAATCAGGCTGTCGCGGGCTTCACGCATGCGTTCACCGGACATCGAGCCTGAGGTATCGATCACCATGATGACTTCCCGCGGCATCCGTTCAGTTTGCTCGGACAGATCGCCGGGTACCAGCATCAGTAGGGCATGCAGGTCACCATCGACACGCTCGGCAAACACATTGACGCGGCTGGATGGGCTGCCTTGCAGCTGCCAGTCGAGCACGAAATCACGATCCATGGGCACGGATTCGGCCGGCAGAACGATGCGATGACGGTTGCCATTGGACTGCTGTTGAATCACATGGCTGGGGCTGCTGAGGCTATCCAGCGGCTGTCCGGCATCCAGTTGAATGGACAGGATGGTGCGATGGGAGTTATCCGGCAGGCCGCTGCTGGGCAGGATCAGACCTTCCGGTCCTGAGGCCTCGGCCGCCACGGCGGGCACCGGGTTTTCTGCATGCTCAGCGGCCATGGGCAGGTAACGCGGGGTCATGGTTAGCGGCAGGCGCAGTGACAGGCGAGGGCCATCGGGGATCAGCAGCTCGGTGTACTCGAGACTCACCATAATGTCGCTGTTGGGATCAATGTTGGCTACCGAGGTGTTGAAGATATTGGGCCTGCGCTGCTCAACCAGGGCGGTGGACTGACCTCGGGCACGGGCCTGTTCATAGATCTGCCGGGCCCGTGCCTGCTCTTCGATACGGCCGACGATGCGCCGCTCGCCAATCACCATCTGCATGCCATGCACGCCGGAACGCTCGGACAGAGGAAAGGCGTACACCCCTTCGGCAAACTGGTCGAGGGTGTTGCGAAAGCGCTGCTCGACCTTGACGCGCACTACCGGGCCACTGATCTGCACATCAAAACGGGTTTCCAGCAGCATGGCAGGCTGCCATTCCTGATGCCCATCACCCCGCAGCAGTAATGCGCCGCTCTCGGCTTCGTTCAGCCAGGTGTTGATGTGTGCGGGTGCTGGGTTGGCGAAGCTCATGCGGCCCAATAGGCCCGCCAGCAAAATGATGTATCCAAGGGTTTTCAGCATGACAAGTTCTCCTGTGTTGTCCTGGGAGAGAGTCTCGCTGGCGAATTTGTGCTGATGATGTGGTTTGTGTGTGGAACTCGACTCTGTTCTGCGTATCAGAGCTTGGCACCTGCGCTTGCCGACGGGTACATTGAAGAAAATATCAGCAGGAACACCCATGAAAGCACCCGAATCAGCTGCCCAGTCACCGGGCACCAGCCCGCTGCTGGTGTTGCGGCGCGTGGGTATCGATACCTACAAGGAAAATGTGGCTTATCTGCACCGTGACTGCGAGGTCTATCGAGCCGAGGGCTTTCAGGCGCTGTCCAAGGTCGAGGTGCGCGCCAACGGTCGGCGCATTCTGGCCAGCGTCAACGTGGTGGATGACGCCTGCATTGTTGCTGCCGGTGAGCTGGGGCTGTCCGAGGATGCTTTTGCCCAGTTGGCTGTGGAGGAGGGGCATAGCGTCAGCGTCTCACAGGCCGAGCCACCGTTGTCGATCCCGGCGCTGCACCGCAAGATCGCCGGTGAACGGCTGTCCCGGGATGACTTTCGGCATATTGTTCAGGATATCGCCGAACACCGTTATTCCAAGATCGAGCTGACTGCCTTTGTGGTGGCCTGCAATCAGTCCGAGCTGGATCGTGAAGAGGTGTTCTTTCTCAGCGATGCCATGAGTCGGGTGGGGCGCAAGCTCGACTGGCGTGAACACCCAGTGGTCGACAAGCACTGTATTGGCGGGATTCCCGGAAACCGTACCTCGATGCTGGTGGTGCCTATTGTTGCCGCCCACGGCATGCTGTGCCCCAAGACCTCATCACGCGCCATCACGTCGCCGGCTGGCACCGCCGATACCATGGAGGTGCTGGCGCGGGTCGAGCTGCCGTTCGAGCAGTTGACCGAGATAGTCCGCGCGCACCGTGGCTGTCTGGCCTGGGGTGGGACCAGTGACCTGTCACCAGCCGATGATGTTTTGATTGCCGTTGAACGGCCGTTGTCGATTGACTCGCCGGGCCAGATGGTCGCGTCGATTCTGTCCAAGAAGATCGCCGCCGGTTCGACCCATCTGCTGCTGGATATTCCCATCGGTCCCACCGCCAAGGTGCGCAGCATGCCGGATGCCCAGCGTTTGCGACGGCTTTTCGAATTTGTTGCCTCACGCATGGGCCTGGCCCTTGATGTGGTGATTACCGATGGTCGCCAGCCGATTGGCAACGGCATCGGGCCGGTGCTGGAGGCGCGGGACGTGATGCGCGTGCTGGAAAACCATCCGGATGCGCCCAATGATCTGCGCCAGAAGGCCCTGCGCCTGGCCGGGCGCATGTTGGAGTTTGATCCGGACGTGCGCGGTGGCGACGGCTTTGCCATTGCCCGTGACATTCTTGACTCGGGTCGGGCACTGGAAAAAATGCGCGACATCATTGCGGCGCAGGGCATCAAGGCCTTTGATCCCGAGTATCCACCCCTGGCGCCGCTGAGCTTCGACGTCAAGGCGCCGACAACGGGCACTGTGATCGGCATCGATAACCTGCAACTGGCGCGCATTGCCCGCCAGGCCGGGGCGCCTCGGGCCCAGGGGGCGGGCGTCGATCTGCTGGCCAAGCTCGGCAGCCCGGTGCGCAGTGGTGATGTGCTCTACCGGGTCTACGCTGCCTTCCCGACCGAAATGGAATTTGCCCGCCAGAGCTGTGAGCGCGCCAGTGGCTTTCAGATTGGCGATGCGGCGGCGTTGCCCTCTGTCTTTGTGGAGTTCTGATGAGTGATCTTCTGCTGTATTTTGCCGACGAAGCGCAGCCTGCGCGGCGTCTCGCCGAGGCCACGGAACTGGCTGCCGCCGAGATCGACAGTCACCGTTTCCCGGATCAGGAGTTGCGTCTGACCCTGCCCTTTGCCGAGGATCAGGCGCTGCCACAGTCATTGGTGCTGTATCGCAGTCTGGATAGGCCCAACGAGAAGCTGGTGGAGCTCTTGCTGATCGCACGCCACGCGCGTCGCCTGGGTATCCGTCACTTGGTGCTGGTAGCCCCTTATCTGGGCTACATGCGCCAGGATATCGCCTTCAACCCCGGTGAAATTGTCAGCCAGACCATAGTCGGCGGCTTTCTTGCCGAGCTGTTTGATGCGGTGATCACCGTCGACCCGCATCTGCACCGTATCAGTCACCTGCGTGAAGCCATTCCGATTGAACAGGCCATTGCCCTGTCCGGTGCGCCCCGGTTGGCCGATCTTATTGGCCAGCAACGGCACGATCCTCTGTTGATCGGTCCGGATGCCGAATCTCGGCAGTGGGTGCAAAGCGCTGCCGCCGCGCTCGGTTGTGACTTTGCCGTGTGCAGCAAGGTGCGCAGTGGCGATACCCGCGTCAGCATTACCTTGCCGGATATTGATGTACAGGGCCGTGCTGTGGTGTTGATGGACGATGTGGCCAGTTCTGGCCGGACGCTGGCGGGGGCTGCCGAGCAGCTGTTGCGGGCGGGTGCCGCCTCGGTGGATGTAGCGGTCACCCATGCGCTGTTCGCTGATGATGCCTTGGCGGTGATTCGAGCGGCGGGCGTTGATCAGGTCTGGAGTACCGACTGTATTGCCCATGCCAGCAACGCGATTGCCATGGCGCCACTGCTGGCAGTCGATCTCCGGCGTATCCTGTTACAGAATAAGCCCCCCAAGGGGTGATGATCTGCGCCTGAACAGCGTCTGAAGCGAGTAACTGAGAAATAGACCATCAAGGAGTAGCGGTTTGACCATTGAAGAGCGCGACAGTCCAATCCAGACAGCCCACGATGCGGTGCTGGACGCGCTTGAACGTGGAAAACGCAAGCGCCTGCGCAAACTGCTCAAGGCCATGCATCCGGGCAAACTGGCCAGTTTGCTGGAACTGCTTGAGGCGGAACAACGGCAGGCGGTCTGGCAGCAGATTGCCGACGAGCAGGAAGCGACCGTGTTGCGACACCTCGATCCGCTTTTGGCCGTTGCCCTGCACCGTGACCCTGAGGAAGTGGGCCTGGAAGCGGCACTCAAGGCCGGTGAAGAGCACGAGTTCAGCCAGGTCAGCAGTATTCGCGAGGCCCTTGAGGCGGGCAAATTCAAACGCATCACCAAGGTCTTCAAGCATATGCACCCGGCCAAGGCCGCGGGTCTGCTGGAGGCACTGCCACCGCCTGAACGCAGCAGCGTGTGGGAAACCCTGGATGCCGAGCGCGCCGGTAAAGTGCTGGTGCACCTGCATGATGAGGTGCGCGCCACCCTGGCGCTGGAAATGGAGCAGGAAGAGCTGCTGGCTGCGGCGCGCAAGCTGGATCTGGATGATCTGGTTGACCTGATACAGGCACTGCCGGCCGGCCCGGGCAGACAGCTGTTGTTGTCAATGGACGAGATCAAGCGCCAGCAACTGGTGGCCATGCTGTCCTATCCCGAGGACAGTGCCGGCGGTCTGATGAATACCGACCATATTTCCGTGCGCGCCGATATCAAGGTTGGCTCGATTCTGCGTTATCTGCGCCTGCTGGAAGACCTGCCTGATCATACCGACAAGCTCATGGTGGTGGACCGCAAGAACCGCTATCAGGGTGTATTGCGCCTGAGCAGACTGCTGACCAGCGTGCCGTCGGCCAAGGTCAGCGAGGTCATGGATGCGGATTTCCAGGCGCTGGATGTGAGTCTTTCCACCCAGGAAGTGGCGCGCAAGTTCGAGGATCTCGACATGCTCTCGGCGGCGGTTACCGATGAGCAGGGTACCCTGCTTGGGCGCATCACAGTGGATGATGTGATGGATACCATCCGCGAGGATTCCGATCGCGCCATTATGAACATGGCTGGTCTGGATGATGAGGCCGACATGTTTGCGCCGATTCTAACCAGTACCCGGCGTCGCTCGGTGTGGTTGGGGATCAACCTGGTCACCGCCTTCCTGGCGGCCTGGGTAATTGGTCAGTTTCAGGGCACGCTGGAACAGATAGTGGCACTGGCTGTGTTGATGCCGATTGTCGCCAGTATGGGTGGCATAGCCGGTAGTCAGACACTGACGCTGGTCATTCGCGGTCTGGCCCTGGGGCAGGTGGAGGGCGGCAATGCGCGGGTGCTGCTGGTCAAGGAAATGGGTATCGGTTTGCTCAACGGCCTGATCTGGGCGGTGGTTGTAGCGTTGTTGGCTTATGTCTGGTTCGACAGCTGGAAGATTGGCGGTATTATCGCTGCGGCGATCTTGCTCAACCTGGTTTGTGCCGCGCTCGCCGGCTTGACCATTCCTCTCATACTGCGGCGCTTCGGTATTGATCCCGCGCTGGCAGGCGGTGTGATTCTCACCACGGTTACCGACGTGGTCGGCTTCTTTGCCTTCCTGGGTTTGGCGACGCTGCTGCTGATCTGACCTGCAGGCATTCCGCTTTAGTCTGGTGCTGCACCAGTGTTCCGATGCGGGCAGGGATCGACCCCGTCAATTTTGCTCAAGGAGTATGACAATGAAAGATGAACTGGCTGCGCTGGATTCTGGTTTGCTGCCCGCGCTGGACACAGCCCGGCTGGGCCAGCCGCTGAAATGGCAGCATCCGCCACGTATTCTGTTGCTGTACGGATCGAACCGCCCGACCTCCTATAGCCGCTTACTGGTTGAAGAGGCCGCGCGCTTGTTGCAACGGATGGGCGCGGAAACGCGTATTTTCGACCCATCCGGTTTACCCATGCCCGATGACGTCCCCGATGATCATCCCAAGGTGCAGCAGTTGCGTGACTGGATGCAATGGTCAGAGGGTCAGGTTTGGTGCTCCCCGGAACGTCATGGTGCGATGACCGGGGTGTTCAAGTCACAGATCGATTGGGTGCCGCTGGCCTTGGGCGCAGTGCGCCCGACCCAGGGCAAGACCCTGGCGGTGATGCAGGTCTGCGGCGGTTCACAATCCTTCAATGCGGTAAATCAACTGCGGGTGCTGGGCCGCTGGATGCGGATGGTCTGTATCCCCAACCAGTCCTCGGTACCCAAGGCCTTTCTCGAGTTCGAGCATGGCCGCATGAAGCCCTCGGCCTATTACGATCGCGTTGTCGACGTCATGGAGGAGTTGATGAAATTCACCCTGATGCTGCGCGAACAGGCCGACTATCTGGTTGACCGTTATTCCGAACGCCGTGAATCGGCAGATGCCCTCTCAGCCCGGGTAAACCAGCGCAGTATCTGATCAGCCTCTCAGGCAGCCCCCTGGCTGGCGAGGTGAATGGGGCTGGCCTCCAGGCGCCGGGCACAATACCAGCCGATCATGGCTACGCCTGCACCGGCCAGCCCGATCATTGGCATGGAAAAAGCCTGGGTGACCTGGGCGCCCACCGCTGCACCGGCGCCCTGGCCGAGAAACATCATGGAGCCATTCAGTGCCAGGCTGACTTGTCGGGCATGCGGCGCGGCTTCGATCAATTGCCCCTGCATCAGCGGGGTCATGAAGAACAAGGCAGATGCGCCGAATACCACCGCACAGCTCAAGCCCAGCCAACTGATGGCGCCCATGCCCGGCAACCAGATCATGGATGTTGAATAGAGCAGCTGGGTGACCGCCACGGCGACGAAGGCATGCTTGAGAACCCGGCCCGGATTGCTGGGTGTTCCCAGTCGGCCGGCAAGGATGACACCGGCAAGGGCACCTACGCCTACCAGCATCTGTGACAGTGCCACCCATTCGGTACTGCCAATGATGATTTTCATTACCGGCGCAATAAAGGGCACGACACAAAAGGTGGCGCAAAAGGACGTCAGAGTCATGATCAGCAGGCGGCGCACTGGCGGGTGCCAGCCGAGCTTCAGCAGGTGCCAGCCAGTCTGGTCCTCGCTAGTGACCCGGGGTAGTACCAGACGGATCGCCAGCGCAGCGCCAATACAGAGTATGGCGGCAAGAATGAACGTGGAGCGCCAGCCAAACTGTGCGCCGATCAGGCTGCCTAGCGGCATGCCGAACATGAACGCCAGGACCATGCCGCCCATCACCATGGCCAGTGCCGGGCCGCGTCGTTCAGGGGGTAACAGGCTCGCCACCACGGCAGGCACCACGGGTGTGACCAGCGTGGCGGCCAGCCCGGCGAATATACGCAGGGCGATCAACTCGGTGAACGTGCTGGCCATGGCGGCAGTCAGGTTGATCGCGCCCATTACCAGTAAAGCGATCCACAGCAACCGGCGACGCTCCAACTGGCCGGTACGCAGGGCAATAAAGGGCGCGGTAAAGGCGTAGGTCAAGGCGTAAGCGGCAGCCAGATAACCGGCCACCGCGACGGTGATGCCCATATCGGCAGCCAGTTCAATCAACAGACCGGCGAAAACAAAGGTTTGAGTGCCCACTGCGCAGGTGGCGGCGGTCAGTACGGCAACATTTCTGTTCATGACGGTTCTGCCTGAATGTGATCGGCGTTTTGCTGGCGGCTGCTGTGTGCGAAACGTGGATGATAGCGTAGTCCAGCCGGTAGACGGTTTCGACCCCTGGTTTTTTTCAGAAAGTCGATGACTGACTCGATAACCAGGGGATCACCCAGGGGCCTGTTGTGTCCGCCTTGATCCAGCCATAGCGTTTGCGCCCGGCGTGCGGCGGCATTCTGATGCGCTGCTTGAATAGGGACGACCCGGTCATCCTGTGCGTGTACCAGCAAAACCTGGCATTGTATGAGCGCCAGTCCACGGTCCACCTGAAAGCGCTCCAGAGGGGCCGCTAACCGCTGTTGTAGCTGCCGCTGCATGCGCTTGATTGCCCTGGCAGACAGTCCGTTAGCCAGCGCCTGGCCTACCGCCTGCTTGCTGGCCGCTTGCGGCGCGCCAATCAGTACCAGTTTCTTGGCATTCAGTCCGTACTCCTCCATGGCCAGAACGCTGGTTGCACCGCCGACCGAGTGGGCAATAACCGCATGCAGGCCCGGCAGGGCGTTACTCACCGCCGCAATGGCTTGGGCTATCAGCGGCAGCGGAGCGGACTGGCCCTCAGCTTCGCCATGGGCCGGCAGATCCAGTGCGGCCACTGAGTAACCCTGATTGAGCAAGGGTTGGACAAAACCGCCCAGAGCAAAATGGTCGTTTTCCCAGCCATGCACGAGCAGGATCTGTGGTCCGTTGCCCTTGTGCCAGTAGGGAATGCGCAGTCCCTGGATGGCTATTTCCGACTTCTCAAAGCCAGCAAAGGCATCCTGCCAGCGCGTAACAGGTGCTGCGCGTTGCGGTTGCAGGAATAGTCGCGTGCCGATAGCACCGAAGTACTCGGGAAAAAGCCATGACAGACCCTGAACCAGCCGTATGCGAAACCTGCGACCTAGTCGTGAGATGTTCATGAGGTGCTCCTTAACTACCTACCAGTCGGTAGTTATTTGGTGACTAAAAAAAGCCCCTGAAGGGCTGGAATGCTTGTTTCTGTCTTTCAGCCTTTGTGGCTGTTGCCTGGCCACTCGCTGCGCAGTTGCGCGATAGTGTGCTCCAGTGGCAGTGGGCTGTTCTTGACCCGCGATAGCAGCATGGCACCCTGGACCCTGATCATCACCTGTTCCGCCCAGCACTCGGCCTGTTCAGGGGTGTTGGCCAGGCCGCCGAGCTCGGCAATCTTCTCCAGCCAAGTATGCTGCTCATTGAGCAAAGCCAGAGCCCAGCGTCGAGGCTCCTCGCCAAGGTGGTCCCAGTCACCAGTAACACCAGTGACCGAGCACAGTCGGGTGCCGGCCCCGATGCTGTGTTGATAGATCCCAAGGAAGGCATCCAGTTGGCGCTCAGGGGGCTGCTGCTGCATGTTCTCAACGCGCTTGCTAAACGCGTTTAAGCTGTTTTCCAGAACATCGGCGATAAGGGCATCCTTGTTTCGATAATGATGGAACAGGCTGGCCTTGCGAATGCCGACGCGATCAGCTACATCCTGCAGGCTGAAACCATTGACGGTTTGTCGCTGAAGCAGGTCTGAGGCAATGCTGAGTATCTGGGTTCTGGTGTCCATTTGCCTACCATATGGTAGGCGTTTGGGACGGGTCAAGTTTTTTATGACGTAATCACGCCGGAGGTCATAGTATTGTCTCCAATTGTTTCGGCAAGTCGCAGACCGTCTGGCCTCCGCTAAGGTATGCGCATCAATAACCGAGGAGTCTTTCATGTCAGGTCGTCAGTTGTTTTCATTCGTACAGTTAAAGTGGCTTGTCAGCCCTTTATTGGGACTGGTTCTTCTACTCTCAGGCTTGGCAGTCAATGCCTCGTCCTCAGCATCGGCAGAACAGCCCTTTGCCGGCAAGGTCGCGGTTATCACTGGCAGTAGTTACGGCCTCGGTCGCGAGTTGGCGTTGATCGGCGCAGCGCAGGGCATGAAGCTGGTGCTGGTGGATATCCGTCCGGAACCATCACTGGCGCTGGCGGAACAGATCCGCAGTCAGGGTGGTGAGGCGGTAGTGGTTGAGGTTGATCTGGCTGAGGCGGCTCAGCGCCCGCACGTCATTGATGCGGCCATGCAGGCCTTCGGTCGCATTGACTACCTGTTCAATAACGCCGGCTATTCCTATCTGGCTACGCTGGAGCAGATGGATATTGCCAAGGCGCAACATATGTTCGAGGTCAACTACTGGGCCTATGTCGATCTGGCTCAGCGGGTTATTCCGATCATGCGTGAGCAGGGTAGCGGGACCATATTGAACGTCTCCTCGATTCTTGGCATGCGCGCTGCGCCGCCCGGACTTGGACACTACGCCGGTAACAAGCACGCTCTGCACGGCCTGTTCCAGACAGCCGCTCAGGAATTGGCCGAGGCTAATATCAAGGTATTTATTGCCGCGCCGGCCGGCATGCGCACTCAGATCAGCCGCCATTCGGTGGGCCCGCTGGCCAATCCGGAAAATGACCGGGCTGCAGACTGGGAAGACCCGGCTATTGCTGCGCAGGATATTTTCGACATGATCCAGGGCGATCAGGTGGTATTCAATCCTGGTTACATCGGGAGACAGTAGCTTCAAGCTTCAAGCTTCAAGCTTCAAGCTTCAAGCGCCAGGAAAAACCCGGGCAGTCGCGTGACTGCCCGGGTTTTTTACTGTTCGTTGTCGGCCATTTCGAGGATGGCACTGACGATGTCGTTCATAGTGATGATGCCCACCAGTTCGTTGGCATTGGTCACTAGAATACGGTGAATCGACATGTTGACCATCAGCCTGGCGACGTATTTGACTTCCAGCTCACGGGATACAATCAGTGCCGGTTTGGTGCAGATGTCATAGACGTTGATCAGGTCAATATCGCCTTCTTCAGCGACTATGGTCTTGAGGATGTCGTTGTAAGTGATAAGTCCGTAAGCATCATGTTCGTTGCCCTTTTGCACGACCAGTGACTTGATGCCATGTTCGCGCATGGTTTTCATTGCCTGGCGCACGGTGGCAAAGGCTGAAACGGTGACGACATTGGACTTCATGATGTCTTTGACCAGCATGGCAGTTCTCCTGAAAGGGTCAGATCTCGTTCTTGATCAGTTCTTCGAATTGTTCGATCTGCCGGTGATCAATGCCGGCAATATGTTCCAGCGGCAGGGTAAAGACCACCCCGCGACTATGATTGTTCAGGTCCAGCTCGGCGACCAGGCGTTTCATGACCCGCAGTGACAGTTTCTTTTCCAGTACCAGAATCAGTACGGACTGGCTGCCCTCGTAGGTCAGCCCGAAAAAGGTCTTTTTCTGTTCGGCGCCGAGTCCGCGGCCGTTGAGGATGGTCATGCCGCCGGCGCCGGCGGCCTTGGCCACTTCAATGGCCTGTTCTTCAAGGTCCTCGGCCAGCATGGCCACCAAAACCGAGAATTTCATGGTGTCTCTCCTATGGCAGGCTTGATCCGCTCCATGACAATAGCGTAGAGCAGGACGGTAACGATTGGGAAAATGGAGGCAAAGGCAATCAGACCAAAGCCGTCGATCAGTACACTGCGACCTTCTATATTAGTTGCCAGTCCGATGCCCAGAGCGGTAACCAGGGGTACGGTTACCTCTGAGGTGGTGACCCCGCCGAGATCGAATGCCAGGGGCACAATAAAGCGCGGCGCCAGAAAGGTCAGCAGAATGACCAGCGCATAGCCGGCCATGATGTAGTAGTGGATTGAGTCGCCGGTGATGATCCGGTGTACGCCAATACTGATGCCAATAGCTACGCCGAGCGCGACCAGTAAACGGATATGCCTGGCCTGCAATTTGCCGTTGGCGGCTTCTTCGGCCTGCTGACCTATGGCGATCAAAGCAGGCTCAGCCATGGTGGTGGCGAAGCCGATGGCAAAGGCAAAGAGGTAGATGTACAGCAGCGTATCCAGACCGATCAACTGCTCTGCCATACTGCGGCCGACTGGAAACAGGCCGAGTTTGAGACCAATAACAAAGGCGTAGAGGCCGAGAATGACCATGGCAAAACCGAGAATAACCCGACGTACGTAGGGAATGGGTTTGCGGATCACGCCGTACTGGAAAAACAGAATCACCAGGATAATCGGCAATACATCGCGCAGCATGCCGAACAGGTCCATCAGCATGACCAGCAGTTGCCGACCCAGGCTATCTTTTATTGGCAGTCCCTCACTGGCCTGGCTCGCGAGCATCTGCACCTCGGTCAGACTGGCTTCAACCGGGAACAGGGTATAGACCACGATGCCGTAGAACTGCACGGCAATCATCGGCACCATAACCGCCAGCGCAACCAGGCCAAAACCGTGGGCCAACGGGTTGCGCCCCCGAATCGAACTGGCCAGACCAATACCCAGTGCAGCAATCAGCGGCACGGTGACAATATTGGTGGTGACGCCGCCGGAATCGTAGGCCAGACCGACTATTTCAGCGGGCGCAAAAAAAGTGACTGTCACGACCAGCAGGTAACCGATGATCATGTACCAGTGCAACGGGTGACCAAGCAGGGTGCGCAGTACCCCCACGGCGACCACCAGGCCAACCGACAGGGCTACCAGCAAGCGCAGAATCAGGCTGTCTATGCGGCCACCACTGATCTCTTCGGCCTGCTGGGCAACGGCGATCAAGGCTGGTTCGGCGACTACCGCCGAGAAGCCCAGGCTGAAGCCAAAGGCCATCAGCAGCGGCAGTGAGCCGCGTCGGGCGAAGGCATTGGAGAGATTCTTGCCGACCGGGAAAATACCCAGCTCCAGGCCCTGCAGGAAGATGGCCACACCGAGAATGACAATGCCCAGGCCGAGCAACATGCTGCCCAGTCCGTCCGGCACCTGACGAATCACGAAGATCTGAAACAGGCCAACCACCAGCACAATCGGCATAAGGTTGCCAAAGGCGTGCTTAAGGGTATGCCAGAATGCGTGCAGATGATTCACAATAACGGGGATCCTGGGTGGTCTGGCATTTCGGCACAGAATAGCAAAGGATCATTGCGCAGGGACTGATATCAATCAACTCAATGGCTTGAATGGCATGCAAAGGGAAAACCGAACAGGACTCAGGCAGTGGATGTGGCGCGCCTTTGTGCAGAGTGCGCTGATTCCTCTGGTCCTGGTGGAAACCGTATTGGTGGCGGCGTATCTGCTGACCAATATTGCTATTCGGGATGCCCAGGTGTCGCATCTGCGTGAGACGGCGCTGCTGGACCTGCAGGGTGCGGCGGCACAGGAAGCGCGTTTGGTCAGTCAGCGACTGCAGTCGGTGGCCGACCTGACCAGCCTGTTTGCTGACCAGACCCTTGAGGCGTTACAGGTACCGCTGAGTGCCAGCCTTGATGCAGAGCGCGACAATCTTGCCCGCACAGACTCAGGTGTGCTCTACAGTCCACAGGACAGGGGTGGTGCGGCATCCTTCTATTCGACAGCCACGCCAGAACAGCAGCAGGACATGGACAAGGTACTGAGACTGTCGCGTCTGGACCCGCTGATGCAGTCCATCGAAGCGCGCAACAGTCTGGTCGCGGCGGTGTATTTCAACACTCACGACAGTTACAACCGTATCTGGCCCTGGTTTCTGACACCGGAGCAGTACCCCCATGATATGGCTATTCCCGAGTACAATTTTTATTACCTCGCTGATGCGGTGAATAATCCCGCGCGGCAGGTTACCTGGACCGACATTTATGTTGATCCAGCCGGTCAGGGCTGGATGATGTCCGCCATGGCCCCGGTGTATCGGGACGACTTTCTCGAAGGGGTGGTCGGGCTGGACATCACTGTCGACAACATTCTTGAAGAAATTGCCAGTCTTGATCTGCCCTGGGACGGATACGCCCTGCTGGTCAGCGATGAGCTGAACATCATGGCGTTGCCGGAGGCGGGTGAGCGCGACCTGGGTCTGGATGAGCTGACCAGCTTCAGTTACCACGAGGCCATCCGTCAGGAGATTTTCAAACCGGGTGATTTCAACCTTATCAACCGCACCGATACCCGCGACCTGGCGATGCTGGTGGAGAGCCAGAGCCAAGGGCTAAAGCCGGTGGTCTTGGGTGGTCGAGCGCAACTGGCGGCCTGGGCGGATATACCTGAGACCGGCTGGAAGCTGATCACGCTGGTCGATGAGGCCAATGTGTTTCGGCAGACCAATGATCTGGCCAGCCATTTTCAGCGCATTGGCTATCTGCTGATTCTTGGCCTGTTGTTGTTCTATACCCTGTTTTTTGTCGCCATGTGGATTCGTTCGCGGCAGTTGAGTACCCAGCTACAGGAGCCGATTGCCGGGGTTGGGGAGATGCTCGATGAAATTGGTGAGGGCAAGTGGTTTCCTGCGCCAATCCAATCGCCGATTGTCGAGCTGCAGGCCATGTCCGCCACAGCGGCAGGCTTGGGCAGCCGCCTGGCAGACAGTGAGCAGCGTCGACTGGATACCAGCAAGCAGTTGGAGCGGGTGCTCGAGTCAACGACCGAAAGCCTCTGGGAAGTCGATGTCGGGCAGCAACTGATCCAGTTTCAAGGTCGTCTCCCGGCGCGTTTCGGCTTGCCGGATAATCGCCTGGATGTGAAGCATTTTCTTGCTCGTGTGCACCCTGATGATCTGTCTGTGGCGCGTGACAGTCTGTTGCCGCGCAGTCTGGATCGACGCCTGGATGCCGAGTACCGTCTACGCGACGCGGAAGGTAACTATCATTGGCTGCTGGCCCGTGGCCGGGTGGTGCAAATTGACCGTCGCTTGCAACGTCCGGCACGCATTGCCGGTACCCATGTCGACATTGATGCGATCAAGGCTACCCAGGAAGCACTGCGTACCGCCAGTTTGCAGGCTCAGTCGGCGAACATTGCCAAGACACGCTTCCTCTCCAGCATGAGCCACGAGCTGCGTACACCCTTGAACGCCATTCAGGGCTTTGCCCAATTGATGGCGCTGGATATCGAGCGTGAAATGCCACTTACGCAGCTCAAGCGTCAGGTCAATGAAATACTGATCGCTAGTCAGCACTTGTGCCTGCTGGTGGATGATGTGCTGGACCTGGCCCGGATTGAAGCCGAACGGCCGGAGATTCAGCTTGAGTCAGTGGATGCCTGGGCCATACTCAAGGCCTGTGCTGAGCAGATGCAGCCGGAGCGCAGCGCGGCCGGTATCAATCTGGAGCTGAAAGAGCCGTCGACCATGTTGCTGGTTCGTGCGGAACCCCGCCGACTGCGTCAGGTACTGCTGAACCTGCTGAGCAATGCCATCAAATACAATCGCCCTGGTGGCACTATCCGGCTTGGCTGCAAGCTCGTGGATGGTCGCGTACAGCTGCTGGTCGAGGATGATGGTGTGGGTATTCGCCAGGCTGACCAGTCGTTGCTGTTCAAACCTTTTCAACGCCTTGGCCATGAGAACGGAGCGATCAAAGGGACCGGTATAGGCCTGGCACTTTGTCGTGAGTTGGCTGGGCTGATGGGTGGCAGTATGGGGGTGCGCAGTGACCTGGGTGTGGGCAGCTGTTTCTGGATCGAGTTGCAGCAGGCACAGTTGTCAGTCAGTGCCCGCAGCGACTGGGAGGCCGGCGCCAGTGCGGATCTGCATGATCTGGTGTATGTCGAGGATGACCGCGCCAGTCAAATTCTGGTTCAGCATGCATTGAATGATCTGGCACAGGTCAGACTGATTGAGAACGGGCTGGAAGCACTGCACCTGATCACCGAGCGGCCGCCCGAAGTGTTGTTGCTGGATATCGATCTGCCGGATATGCAGGGTGACCGCCTGCTGCGTTCGCTGCGCAGCAGCGCGCGAACGCGGGACCTGCCGGTCATCATCATCAGTGCCGGCGCGCTGCCGGCTGATCGTGCCAGGGTCAGTGATCTGGATGTTGCCGCTTATCTGACCAAGCCGCTGCAGATACAGGACCTGCGCGAGGCGATAAAGCGCTTGCTGGCGGATTGATTCAGTCTGTTTCGCTGAGCTCGACCATCAGATCATCTGCCAGGTGTTCGAGGTCGGCGCGCAGGCTATCAAGATCGGTTTGAGCTTGAATGCCCAGTCGCGCACTGGCCTTGAACAACAGATCGGCGCTCATGGGGGCGGGGCTGCATTCGGTTTCAAGTTTGTCGACGTTAACGCCATGCCGGGCCAGAATCTGCGAGACCTCATGCACGATGCCGGGTCGGTCATTGCCCAGCAGGGTCAGGCGCATCACCTGCAGCGCCGGCTCGTCAGCCTGGCCACTGACAGCGACCTGCACGTTGATGCCCAGGCTGGTCAGCCCAGTCAGGTCGGTACGAAGGGCATCTACTCTGTCCGCAGCAATATCCACCCTGAGAATGCCGGCAAACTGCCCAGCCATTCGCGCCATCCGGCTTTCCAGCCAGTTGCCACCGTGTCGGGTGATGACCTGGGCGATGCTTTCCACCAGGCCGGGTTTGTCGGCGGAGATTACAGTCAGAACGAGGGGTGTAGTCATGGCGTTATTTTCCTTTTTAAACCTGGTAATAGCGGCCTTCGCCGGTGGCCATCATTTCCCGACAGGTCACTTCAATGGATTCAAAGTCGTACTCGCTAAGGCCGACATACTCCAGAATCTGTGCGCCGCTGGCGGCCCATTCGTGATCCACCGATTGGCTGCCCAGCACCCGATGTGATTCGCAGATATGCTCGGCCATCTTGAGGATAGCCAGCAGATTTTTCAAACCGGTGTCGATATGTTCATCCTGCATGAAAATATTCTGGGTGTTGTGATGACTGGCAATGGCTTCGCAAAGATGGCGGGGCAATAACCAGGACTTGGCCGTGAAGTAGCCGATAACCGCATGATTGGTATTCAGGCGCTGATTTTCTACGTCGACAATACGGGCATCGGACATGGCATAGGATTCTTCCATGACCTGCATGTAATGCGGGAAGCGTTTCAGCATCAGCGGAATGCCGCAGTTGTGGAACAACCCCAGGGCGTAGGCTTCGTCCGGTTCGACGCAGCCGATCTGCTTGGCCAGGGTCATGCAGGTCATGGCCACGTCCTGCGCGCTGTCCCAGAAACGATTGAGATTGACGATATTCTCATCGGTCATCTCGCCGCGAATCGACTGGGCATTGATGATGTTGATGACCCGCGTGACGCCGAGCAGATTGACCGCTTGCTGGATCGATGAAATGCGATTGGCCAGGCCAAAGAACGGCGAGTTGACGATTTTCAGCAGGCTGCCGGACAGGCCGGGGTCTTGGCTGATCAGCCGGGCGATGGTCTTCGGGTCAGGGTCGGGCATCACCTGTTCCATCTGCAGGTCAACCATGATCTGCGGCTGCGGTGGCACGCTGATGCCCTGCAGGGCGTTTTTGATCTGCTCTTCAGTAAGATCCTGG
Source organism: Halopseudomonas sp. 4NH20-0008 (assembly GCF_057548395.1). NCBI lineage: Bacteria > Pseudomonadati > Pseudomonadota > Gammaproteobacteria > Pseudomonadales > Pseudomonadaceae > Halopseudomonas > Halopseudomonas sp. 4NH20-0008. The sequence continues at coordinate 310,238 of NZ_BAAJMD010000001.1, read as the reverse complement.
CTCATCGACGGCGCTCATCTGATTTCATCGGATCATCCGAGTTTAGCCGCAGACTGCGACACTGGACAGCCTGTATAATGCCCGGCCGGCGGAATACCCTGCCGTCCGAAGTCGAGGAGCGAATATGACCCTGCCCAGCCTGCGTCTCAAATCCAACAGTGACAGACGCATCAAAGCCGGTCACCTGTGGGTGTTCAGCAACGAAGTGGATACCGCCCAGACGCCCTTGACCGCCTTTGAGTCAGGACAGGAGGCCCTGCTGGAAACCGCCTCTGGCAAGCCGCTGGGGCTGGTGTGCATGAGTCCGGCCAACCTGATCTGTGCCCGCATGCATAACCGCGATACCGCCCATGGTCTGGGCAAGTCGCTGCTGGTACACCGTTTTCAGGTGGCCCTGAGCTTGCGTGAGAAGCTGTTCGACAAGCCTTTTTATCGATTGGTCTACGGTGATGCCGACTTGCTCCCGGGGCTGGTGGTTGATCGCTTTGGCGATTATCTGGTGGTGCAAATTGCCACGCCGGGGATGGAGCGGGTGCGTGATGCCATCGTCGAGGCGCTGGTACAGGTGCTCAAGCCCACCGGTATTCTGTTCAAGAATGACAGCGGCGCCCGTACCGCAGAAAACCTGCCAGCCTACGTTGAAGCGGCCCATGGCGAGGTACCTGAACAGGTCGAACTGGAAGAAAATGGCGTGCGCTTCCTGGCCCCGGTCTGGCATGGTCAGAAAACCGGCTGGTTCTACGATCACCGCATGAATCGTGCGCGCCTGGCGCCCTATGTGGCGGGCAAGCGGGTGTTGGACCTGTATTCCTACATTGGCGGCTGGGGTGTGCAGGCGGCGGTCTTTGGGGCCAGCGAGGTGATGTGTGTCGACAGCTCAGCGCCGGCGCTGGATCTGATCGAGCAGAATGCTGCACTCAATGGTGTGGCCGAGAAGATGGCCGTGGTCGAGGGCGATGTCATGGATGCCCTGCGCGAGCTCAAGTCCGGCGGTGAGAAGTTTGATGTCGTGATTGCCGATCCGCCAGCCTTTATCAAGAAACGCAAGGACATCCGCAATGGTGAAGCGGCCTACCGGCGCCTTAACGAGCAAGCCATGCGACTGCTGAAAAGGGACGGTATTCTGGTGTCAGCCTCCTGCTCCATGCACCTGGCCGAGGACAGCCTGCGCGACATTCTGCTGGCCTCCAGTCGCCACCTCGACCGCAGCCTGATCATCACCGAACGCGGCTTCCAGGGCCCGGATCATCCGCTGCATCCAGCCATCCCGGAAACCGGCTATATCAAGTCACTGTTCTGTCGGGTCTTGCCTGTTTAGGGCGGCCGTTGGCCGCCAGCTTCAAGCTACAAGCTTCAAGCGGCAAGTAATCCGCGTGAGAGTTAGGTTTGTCGTTGACACTAACAAGGCAGCGTCTGCCAGTAAGGCATCATCGAACACGAATCTATCTTTTGCTTGAGGCTTGAGGCTTGTAGCTTGCGGCTGTTTTTAGCGCAGGCTGACGACCCGCCATCCCAGCGCTTCGGCGTGCGCGCGGAGCACCTCGTCCGGATCAACGGCAACCGGGTTGTCGACCATGTTCAGCAGTGGCAGGTCGTTCTGCGAGTCACTGTAGAACCAGCTGCCTTCAAGTTGTTGACCGTTCTCCATCAGCCAGCGCTCAAGACGTGTCACCTTGCCTTCACGGAAGCAGGGTATATCGGTAGTGCGGCCGGTATAGCGTCCGTCGACCCGCTCGCACTCGGTGGCCAGCAGGATGTCGATGCCCAGACGCGCCGCGATCGGGCCGGTGATAAAACGGTTGGTGGCGGTGATGATCATCAGCGTATCCCCGGCCTGGCGATGCTGGTCAATCAAGGCCAGGGCCTTGGGCAGAATGATCGGTTCGATGCGCTCGGCCATGAACTGAGCATGCCAGGCTCGCAATTGTTCCGGCGGATGTTCGGCCAGCAGTTGCAGACAGAAATTCAGGTACACCTGAATATCCAGACGCCCTGCCAGATAGTCATTGAAGAAGGCGTCGTTGCGGGCCTTGTACTGGTCGGCATCAACAATGCCATGGGCCACGATAAATTCACCCCAGGCATGATCGCTGTCACCGCCAAGCAGGGTATTGTCCAGGTCAAAAATCGCCAGTGCCACGCCGTTTCTCCAGTCTATGCAGTGCGAGGTTGACTAGCATAATGCAGCATGCCATTACCTGCTACGATGCAATTGCCGCTGCGCGCGTCTTTGTGGAACAATGCCTTGCATACGCACTGAAGGATACTGGCCGTGATAGACCCTGATGGTTTTCGCCCTAATGTAGGCATTATCTTGACCAATGGGTCAGGACAGGTGCTATGGGCGCGCCGTATAGGGCAGGATGCCTGGCAGTTTCCCCAGGGCGGCATTCAGCGTAATGAAACGCCTGAGCAGGCGCTGTACCGCGAATTGCACGAAGAAGTCGGCCTGCTACCCGAGGATGTCGAGGTGCTGGCCTGCACCCGCGGCTGGTTGCGCTATCGCTTGCCGCAGCGGCTGATCCGCAATCACTCCCAACCGGTGTGTGTCGGCCAGAAGCAGAAATGGTTCCTGCTGCGTCTGACCGCCGATGAGCAGCGGGTCTGCATGACCAAGTCAGGCAAGCCCGAGTTCGATGGCTGGCGCTGGGTCAGCTACTGGTATCCCCTCGGCCAGGTTGTGGCCTTCAAACGCGATGTCTATCGTAAGGCGATGAAAGAACTGGCCCCGCGTTTGCCCCTCGGCGATCAGGTGCTCTGATGAGTATGCTCAACACGCTGCGGCGCATCGTCCAGGAGGTCAACTCAGCCAAGGATCTGTCTGCGGCGCTGGATATCATTGTGCAGCGCGTGCGTGAGGCCATGGGCACCGAAGTCTGCTCGGTTTATCTGCTTGATCCGGATGTGTCGCGTTATGTGCTGATGGCCACTGAAGGTCTGAACAAGGACGCGGTAGGCGTGGTCAGTCTGGCCAGCAATGAAGGCCTGATCGGTTATGTGGGCGCCCGCGAGGAGCCCGTCAACCTGCAGGATGCCGCTGCCCATCCGCGTTTTCGTTACTTTGCCGAGACCGGCGAAGAGCGCTATGCCTCGTTCCTTGGTGTGCCGATCATTCACCACCGTCGGGTCATGGGTGTGCTGGTCGTGCAGCAGAAGGAACGCCGCGAATTTGATGAAGGTGAAGAATCCTTTCTGGTGACCATGAGCGCGCAATTGGCCGGGGTGATTGCCCATGCTGAGGCAACCGGCTCGATCCATGGTCTGGGCTGGGCTGGCGAGGCCGTTCAGGATACCCGTTTTGATGCGGTGCCCGGTGCCCCCGGCGTAGCCATAGGCCAGGCCGTGGTGATTCTGCCGCCGGCCGACCTCAAGGCCGTACCGGACAAAACAGTTGAGGATATCGACGCCGAGCTGCAGTTGTTTTCCAATGCCCTGGAAGCCGTGCGCAGCGATATGCAGGGCATGTCGGCGAAACTGGCGACGCAGTTGCGCCCGGAAGAGCTGGCCCTGTTCGACGTCTATCTGATGATGCTTGATGATGCGGCTTTGGGTAACGAGGTCAGACAGGTCATCCGTAAAGGCCAGTGGGCTCAGGGTGCCCTGCGTGAAGTGGTCAATGCGCATATTGGCCGCTTCGAGATGATGGACGATCCATACCTGCGTGAGCGCGCTTCAGACGTCAAGGATCTCGGTCGGCGACTGCTGGCGTATTTGCAGGAGGCCGGCAAGCAGGACCGCGTGTTCCCGGATCAGACCATCCTGGTCAGTGAGGAGCTGTCGCCGGTCATGCTGGGTGAAGTGCCCAAGGAAAAGCTGGTGGGCCTGGTCTCGGTCCTCGGCTCCGGCAGTTCACACGTCGCGATTCTGGCCAGGGCCATGGGTATTCCCACCGTGATGGGGGCAGTTGATCTGCCTTACACGCGCATGGACGGGCTTGAGCTGATTGTCGACGGCAACCACGGCGAAGTGTATTCCAACCCCTCGCAGGAGTTGCGACGCCACTATATGGAGTTGGTGCGCGAAGAGCTGGAACTGGTGCAGGGGCTGGAGAAACTGCGTGATGTGCCCTGCGTCACCACCGATGGCCACCGTATGCCGCTGTGGGTGAATACCGGTTTGCTGGCTGACGTAGCGCGCTCGCTGGATCGCGGCGCAGAGGGCGTGGGGCTGTACCGCACCGAAGTGCCTTTCATGATTCAGGACCGGTTCCCCAGTGAGAAGGAGCAGCAGGCTACTTATCGGGAGCAACTGAGTGCCTTCCATCCTCTGCCGGTGACCATGCGCAGCCTGGATATCGGTGGCGACAAGGCCCTGACCTATTTTCCGATCAAGGAAGACAACCCCTTCCTCGGTTGGCGCGGCATCCGGGTAACCCTGGATCACCCGGAAATCTTTCTGGTGCAAACCCGTGCGATGCTCAAGGCCAGTCAGGGGCTGAACAATCTTCGCATCATGCTGCCGATGATCAGCAGTGTGTATGAAGTCGAGGAAGCGCTGCATCTGATTCACCGTGCTCACAGCGAGATCCTTGATGAGGGTATCGATGTGCCGATGCCACCTGTGGGGGTGATGATTGAAGTGCCGGCCGCGGTCTATCAGGCCCGTGAGCTGGCCCAGATGGTCGATTTTTTATCCGTGGGAACCAACGACCTGACCCAGTATCTGCTGGCGGTGGATCGCAATAATCCGCGTGTAGCCGACCTCTATCACTCGCTGCATCCAGCGGTGCTGCAGGCTCTGATCAAGATCGCCGTCGCCTGCCGTGAAGCGGGCAAGCCCATGAGTGTCTGTGGCGAAATGGCCGGCGATCCGGCCTCGGCGGTGTTGTTGATGGCCATGGGTTGTGACGTGCTGTCGATGAATGCCACCAACCTGCCCAAGGTCAAATGGCTGTTGCGGCAGATCAGTCTGGTGGATGCCAAGGCGCTGCTGGATGAAGTGATCGAAATCGACAATCCGCACCTGGTACAAAGCACCCTGCATCTGGCCCTGAGCAATATGGGGCTGGAGAAGGTGCTGCGTCAGGGCCGCTGAACCCGTTCCAGCAGCCAGCAGTTTTCCCCCAGCGCTGTGCCATTTGGTCCGAAACACCGCTCCGTGAAGGTGATCTCATCTTTGCTTAGGCGCAGCAGACTGCTGGCCCGGGTGCCGTATGTGTCGCCGAGAATAAACCGGGCTGACAGCAGGCGTTCCCACTCCAGACTGACGCCGGTAGCGGGCAGACGTTCATCGGCATAGGTATCGGTATTGCCGAGCAGGTCCAGCAGGCTGGCCGGATCATCGTTCAGGTGGGCCGCTAGTGCGTTACGCAGATCCAGAAGTTTTGGCCAGGGGCTGTCCAGGGACGCGTTGCTAAGGCCATAGATGCCGGGTGGCAGCTGCCGTGGTCGGGCTTCCAGGCTGTTCAGGTGCCAGAGTTGCTGGCAGTCGCCCACCAGTAGGTTGAAACCACTGTATAAATGCCCCTCTGCCGCGATGCGCTGCAGGTAGGCTTCTGGTGACTGGTCGGAGGCGAGGTAGTCAAGTGCCAGGTGCCCGCGGGAACGCGTGCCCACGGGACCCCCGGGTTGGCGAACATTGGTCAGCGCGGCAAAGCGACCCTGACGGGTGACGCCAAGCCAGGTGCCACCGGCCTCCAGATCCTTGCCCGCCAACAGATCCGGCAGGCCCTCTGCTTGCCAGAAGCCAGCTTGGCGGCTGGGCCGGGCATGGAATTCATCACGGTTTCCCAGCAGGGTCAGTGGATGTTCACCGATTTGCCAGGCAAAGGCCATCAGACACATGGGTATCTCCTTTCTCTGCCTTGAGTGTACGTATTTTTCGCTCGGTTGTCGGTGTCTGATCGGTCTGGCGAGGATGATCCTGGATTGGCGCATGTGAAAATCCTGTCGCCTGGCAGGTATTCAGGCTGTTGGGCGGAAAACCCAGGGTGATTTCGCGATGTGCGGAATTGGCCACGGCGGTATGAGACCCTCTGGCAAGATTTCCGTTACACTAGCGCCGCATATTCAAGCGCTGATCCGGCGTCTTCGGGGGTGTTGTGGAATTTCTGCTTTATCTGATTCTCGGTGGTTTTGCTGGCACCTTGGCCGGACTGTTTGGCGTCGGTGGCGGCATGATTATCGTGCCGGTGCTGGTCTACAGTTTTGCGTTACAAGGCTTTTCTGCCGAGGTGGCCACGCATATGGCGGTGGGGACGTCGCTGGCGACTATTGCCTTTACATCGATCAATGCCATTCGCGCGCATCATCTCAAGGGCGCGGTACGCTGGCCGCTGTTTGTCTGGATGACCCTGGGGATTGTCTTTGGTACTGTGCTCGGGGCCATGACGGCGGCGCAGATAGCCGGGCCGCTGTTGCAGAAAATCATCGGTGTTTTTGCCATTTGTATTGCCATTCAGATGGGCTTTGAATTGAAGCCTAAAGCCGAAAAAGCAGTGCCGGGCAAACTCATACTGACCTCCGCAGGCGGCGTGATAGGGTGGGCCTCGGCGATCTTTGGTATTGGCGGCGGTTCACTCACCGTGCCTTTCCTGGTCTGGCGCAGTGTTCCGATGCAACAGGCGGTAGCCACCTCGTCGGCCTGTGGCTTGCCGATAGCCATAGCCGGGGCACTGAGTTTTATCTGGACCGGCTGGGCCGCAGAGCCATTACCGGACTGGAGTCTGGGTTATGTGTATCTGCCTGCGCTGCTGGGTATCGCTGCGACCAGCATGCTGTTTGCCGGGTTTGGTGCCAGGCTGGCGCACCGGTTGTCGCAACGCTTGCTGAAACGCCTGTTCGCCCTGCTGTTGCTGGGTGTGGGTATCAATTTTCTCTTGTAGGGAGTGGTGATGCTGCCATATCCACAGATTGACCCGGTGGCACTGTCATTGGGGCCGGTGCAGATTCACTGGTACGGTTTGATGTATCTGATTGGTATTGGCGGGGCGTGGTGGCTGGCGCGTCGTCGTTTGGCCGATTTTGCTCCCGACTGGGATAGCGAGAAGCTCTCAGACCTGGTGTTCTGGGTGGCGCTGGGGGTTATCGCCGGCGGACGCCTGGGCTATGTCCTGTTCTATGAATTGGACGCCTATCTGAATGATCCCGCACTGATGCTGCAGGTCTGGAAGGGTGGCATGTCCTTTCACGGCGGGCTGATCGGCGTGCTGCTGGCGGTGGCCTGGTTTGCCCGTCGGCAAGGTGTGTCCTTTCTGGCACTGATGGACTTTATCGCGCCTATGGTGCCGATCGGTCTGGGTGCAGGACGGATCGGCAATTTCATCAATGCCGAACTCTGGGGCAAGGCAACCGACCTGCCCTGGGCCATGGTCTTTCCCACCGACCCGTTGCAGCTGGCGCGTCACCCATCCCAGCTGTACCAGTTTGCCCTTGAAGGTGTGGTGCTCTTTGCCATTCTCTGGATCTACTCCAGTAAGCCGCGCCCGACCATGTCGGTGATGGGGCTCTTCGGTATCTGCTATGGCGCATTTCGTTTTCTTGTCGAATTTGTCCGGGTGCCTGATGCGCAATTGGGTTATCTGGCCTTTGGCTGGTTGACCATGGGTCAGTTATTATCCTTGCCAATGATCTTGATTGGCGCTGCGCTGATGGTGTGGGCCTACCGTAAAGAGGGACGCAACGCGTGAAACAGTACCTGGATCTGATGCGCCATGTGCGCGATCACGGCACCTTCAAAGCTGACCGCACCGGCACTGGCACCTATAGTGTGTTCGGTTATCAGATGCGCTTTGATCTGGCCGAAGGCTTTCCGCTGGTGACCACCAAGAAGTGTCACCTGAAGTCCATCGTGCATGAGCTGCTATGGTTTTTGCAGGGTGATACCAACATCCGCTATCTCAAGGAAAACGGCGTATCGATCTGGGACGAGTGGGCGGATGAAGAGGGCAATCTGGGTCCGGTATACGGCTACCAGTGGCGTTCCTGGCCCGCGCCCAATGGCGAGTCGATTGACCAGATCAGCAAGTTGCTGGAGATGTTGCGGACCAATCCGGATTCACGCCGCTTGATTGTCTCAGCCTGGAACCCGGCGCTGGTGGATCAGATGGCGCTGCCGCCCTGTCATGCGTTGTTCCAGTTTTATGTGGCTGACGGCAAGCTGAGCTGCCAGCTATACCAGCGTTCGGCGGATATTTTCCTGGGTGTGCCGTTTAATATCGCCAGTTATGCCCTGTTGACCCTGATGGTGGCGCAGGTCTGTGGCTTCACACCCGGAGAATTCATCTGGACCGGTGGTGATTGTCATCTGTACAGCAATCACATGGAGCAGACCGAGCTGCAGCTGTCCCGTGAGCCCTATCCGATGCCGACCATGCGTCTTAACCCGGCGGTAACCGATTTGTTTGCCTTTACCTACGATGACTTCACCCTTGAAGGCTATCAGGCGCACCCGCATATCAAGGCACCGGTGGCGGTATGAGTCAGCCGCGTATTGCGCTGATTGCCGCCATGGGGCTGAACCGGGTGATCGGACGTGACAACCAGTTACCCTGGCATCTGCCGGAGGATCTCAAGTATTTTCGCGGCATGACCTGGGGCAAGCCCATTGTCATGGGCCGCAAGACCTTCGAATCACTCGGGCGACCGCTGCCGGGACGCACCAATATCGTTATCAGCAATCAGGGCGGGTTGCGTATTCCCGGCGCCTCAGTGCAGCCGAGTATCGAGGCGGCATTGGATCAGGCTGCTACGCAGGCGGCGCTGGATGGAGTTGACGAGATCATGGTGATTGGCGGTGAGACCCTGTACCGGCAGTTTCTCGATCGGGCTGATCGCCTGTATCTGACGCTGGTTGACGCCGAGCCGGAAGGGGACGCCTGGTTTCCGGTGGTGAATCCCGACGACTGGAGGTTGGTTGACGACCGGGCAGTGGCGGGCACCGCGGATTATCCGGCGCATCGTTATCAGATCCTGGACAGGGTCGCCGGCTGATTGATCACATCATCCAGGGTGCGCGGTCGGCCAATCCAATAGCCTTGCAGGTAGTCCCCGCCCCAACTTGAGAGCAACTCGGCGTACTGGGCGTTTTCCACGAAATTGGCGATCACTTGCTTGTCCATGCTGCGGGTCAGGCTGATCAGGTTGCGCATGTAGTTGGCTTGATCGGTGTCCTGCTCGGCCATACGCCGGGCATCCAGTTTGACGCCCTTGATCGGTAGTCTGGCCAGATAGCCAACGGCACCGTATTCCTCGCCAAAATGATCCAGCCAGATATCCACGCCCAGTGCGGCAATGGTCTTGCACAGCTTCTCGGCCTGGCTAGCATGCGTCAGCAGGGTGTCCTCGCGCAGTTCCACCTGAATGGCACTGGCGGGCACTTTGCTGCGCATCAGCAACTGCCGCAATTGGTCGGCAAAGCGCGGCTGCTTGAGCTCGCGATCACTCAGGTTGACCGACAGCCGGCAATCAATTCCGGCGTCGCGCCACTGCTTAACCGCTGTCAGCGCCTGGCCTATGACCCAGTGGCCCATGGGCAGAATCAGTCCACTGTGCTCGGCCAGCTTGAGGAAGGCATCGGGCGTCAGCAGCCCGAGCTGTGGGTGCTGCCAGCGCAGCAGCGCCTCCCAGGCTACCGTATGGCCCTGACGGGTATCGACTATGGGCTGATAATGCAAACGGAACTGACCTTCCAGCAGGCCGTGTCTGAGGCCCTGTTCGACATCCAGATTGTGCTGGGTCTGGGCTTCTTCATCAGGGCTGTAGAAACTGAAACCATTGCGCCCGCCGGCTTTGGCACGGTACAGGGCCTGATCAGCGTGGTTCAGCAGTTCGCTGGCCGAAGTGCCGTGCTGAGGAAAAGTGGCAATGCCGACACTGGCGGAAATCAGCAGGTGATGACCGTTCAAGGTAATCGGTTCGCTCAGTGTATGAATGATCTTGCTGGCGATCAGGGCGGCATCATTGGGGTCATGCAGATCATGCAGCAAGGCGACAAATTCATCGCCACCGATCCGGGTGATCAGATCAACATCCCGCATGCTGCGCCGCAGCCGGTTGGCGATCACCGCCAGCAGCAAGTCGCCCAGGCCATGGCCAAAGCTGTCGTTGATCTGCTTGAAATAGTCGAGGTCGATATACAGCAGGCCAAAGCGTGTGGGTGTGCGTTTGCTGCGTAACAGCAAGCGATCAAGCTCTTCTTCAAGCTGCGCGCGATTGCCCAGACCGGTAAGTGGGTCCTGTTTTGCCTGCAGTGCCAGCTTGCCACCCTGCTGTCGGCGAAAACCGGCGTGCAGCAGGGCGCGATTCAGGCTGGAGCTGGATAGCGTGTTGCGATGCAGTACGTCATCTGCACCGTCTTCCAGCGCTTGCTGGTCCTGCTCGTGGCCGGCCTGATCGCTGATCACCAGGCACAATGTCTGGCTGGACACGCGGCGCACATCGCGCAACAGGACGCTGTCATCAGGAATGATACAGGCAGTGTAATTGCCATTGGCCAGGCGATTGAGGGCTTCCTTCGGGCGCGTGCACACATCGACCAGCACGGGGTGGTCGATATCAGATTGGCACAGGGCAAGCAGCTGTTCGCGCTTGTCCGGGTCCATTTCAACCAGCAACAATCTGTGTGCAGTTGTATCCACTGGCGTCTATGCCCAATTGGAAGGGGTGTGGTGATATGACACTGTTATGCCATGAATGTTAACTCCGTCACAATATGGATGCCTGCACGCTGTAAGGCAAACGGTAGGTTTTACCGACAAATGGTTGATCAGAGGCTTGCATGTGCCGAGTGATTGACGTAATGCGGAGGGCGGTGGTTGCCCGACAGGAAACTGGCGCACTTTGTTAGTGCAGTACTGCTGAGATGTGAGGGAACCTGACGGCCGTGAGACCGTCAGGGCAGCAGGGATCAGTCCTCGAGCATGGCCTTGTTACGAACGGCACCCTTGTCGGCGCTGGTGGCCAGCAGGGCATAGGCCTTGAGGGCGGTGGTGACCTTGCGCGGACGTTTCTCAACCGGCTTCCAGCCTTTGGCGTCCTGCTCGATGCGGCGGTGAGCCAACTCCTCGTCGCTGACCAGCAGGTTGATGCTGCGGTTGGGAATGTCGATCAACACCTTGTCACCATCGCGCACCAGTCCAATGGCGCCGCCGGCAGCGGCCTCGGGCGAAGCATGCCCGATCGACAGACCGGAGGTGCCGCCGGAGAAGCGGCCATCGGTCAGCAGCGCGCAGTCCTTGCCCAGCCCCTTGGATTTCAGATAACTGGTCGGATAGAGCATTTCCTGCATGCCGGGACCGCCCTTGGGTCCCTCGTAGCGGATAATCACGATATCGCCGGCCTTGACCTCGTCAGCCAGAATCCCGCGCACCGCACTGTCCTGACTTTCATAGATCTTGGCGCTGCCTTCAAACACATGAATGGACTCATCCACGCCAGCGGTCTTAACCACGCAGCCATCCAGCGCGATGTTGCCGTACAGCACGGCAAGACCGCCTTCCTGTGAGTAAGCGTGCTCGACACTGCGGATACAGCCTTGCTCACGGTCCAGGTCCAGGGTGTCCCAGCGGGTGCTCTGACTGAATGCGGTCTGGGTTGGAATGCCCCCGGGACCTGCCTTGAAAAAGGTATGTACTGCTTCGTCACTGGTCTGGGTGATATCCCAGCGAGCAATGGCATCAGCCATGCTCGGGCTGTGCACCGTGGGTACATCGGTGTGCAGCAGCCCGCCGCGGGCTAGCGAGCCCAGAATCGAGAAAATGCCGCCAGCACGGTGCACATCTTCCATATGGTATTTCTGGATGTTCGGCGCCACCTTGCACAGCTGCGGTACCTTGCGTGAGAGCCGGTCGATATCACGCAGATCGAAGTCGATTTCAGCTTCCTGCGCGGCTGCCAGCAGGTGCAGTATGGTGTTGGTCGAGCCACCCATGGCGATATCCAGGGTCATGGCGTTCTCGAAGGCGCGGAAGTTGGCGATATTGCGCGGCAATACGCTCTCATCGCCCTCGGCATAATATTTTTTGCACAACTCGACTACGGTACGGCCCGCCTGCAGGAACAGCTGTTCGCGATCCGCATGGGTAGCCAGGGTCGAGCCATTGCCGGGCAGGGACAAGCCCAGCGCCTCGGTCAGGCAGTTCATCGAGTTGGCTGTGAACATCCCTGAGCAACTGCCGCAGGTGGGGCAGGCGCTGCGCTCGTATTCGGCCACGGTTTCATCGCTGACGCTGTCGTCGGCGGCCACGACCATGGCATCGACCAGATCCAGGCCGTGGCTGGCCAGCTTGGTCTTGCCCGCTTCCATTGGCCCACCGGAGACGAACACCACGGGGATATTCAGGCGCAGTGCGGCCATCAGCATGCCGGGTGTGATCTTGTCGCAGTTGGAGATACAGACGATGGCATCGGCACAGTGGGCGTTGACCATGTACTCCACCGAGTCGGCAATGATCTCGCGGCTGGGTAGCGAGTAGAGCATGCCATCGTGACCCATGGCGATACCGTCATCCACGGCAATGGTATTGAATTCCTTGGCTACACCGCCGGCCCTTTCAATTTCACGCGCCACCAGCTGGCCTAGATCCTTGAGGTGCACGTGACCGGGCACAAACTGGGTAAACGAGTTGGCGATGGCGATGATCGGCTTCTGGAAGTCCTCGTCCTTCATGCCGGTGGCGCGCCAAAGCGCGCGGGCGCCAGCCATATTGCGGCCAAATGTGGAGGTTTTCGAGCGGTAATCAGGCATGACAGTGATCTCGTTGGGCGTTGTCAAAGTTGACAAGCATATCAATTCGGCGTGGCAAGTGCAGCCAGTGCGCTGCTGCTTGACGCGATGAGCGTGTAGGGTAATCAATATATTCTTTATTGATCTAATAAAATAAAAAATCATTCTTTTAAAGAATATAAAGGTTCGGTTAGTATCCTCTCATCGACGCGCCAGTGCGTCGATCTGATAGCCCACGGAGCAGGACCATGACCGCAACATCACAACTCAATGCGGCTGTGGACGACGAGCGGGTAATTTCAGCCATTGCAGCGGCACTTAAAGATATTCAGTTTGGTGCCGTGGAAATTACCTTGCATAACGGTCAAGTAGTGCAGATCGAGCGGAAAGAAAAAATCCGCATTCAGCCACCGACCAAGGCGTCCTGATTGACCCGGCCACGGGAAGTGCCAAGTACCTTTTAACGACCTACCTCCCACCGACTGGCACCACCAGAGGTGTGAAGCTCAACTGACCATGGAGAATCCCATGCATGCTTTCACGCCTGCCAGAGCACGCTGTTGCCTGTGTAAAAGCACCCTCAGCCGGATGCGCTGATAAAACAGATTTGCCAACACGCTTATGACATGGCTTTTACAGAGTGCACGAAATGAAAAAACTGATTCGCAATACCCTGATAGTGGGTGGCCTGGCCACCCTATTTGCCACCCCCGCGCTGGCTCAGACCATTAACCTGCTGAACGTGTCCTACGACCCGACCCGTGAGTTTTACCGCGAATATAATGCGGCCTTCAGTCAGTACTGGCAGGAAACTAAAGGCCAGAGCGTCAACGTGCGTCAGTCTCATGGTGGCTCTGGCTCTCAGGCACGTTCTGTTATCGACGGTCTGGATGCCGATGTGGTGACCCTGGCGTTGGCCTACGATGTGGATGCCCTGCGGCAGAACGGTGAACTGATTCCCGAAGGCTGGCAGCAGCGTCTGGAACGCAATAGCTCACCCTATAGCTCGACCATCGTGTTGCTGGTGCGCAAGGGAAATCCCAAGAACATCCAGGACTGGGATGACCTTATCCGTGACGATGTTGAAGTGATTACCCCCAACCCTAAAACCTCGGGAGGGGCACGTTGGAACTACCTGGCGGCCTGGGGTTATGCGCTGCAGCAGAACGACGGTGACCAAGAGAAGGCTTATGAATTTGTCAGCCAGATCTATGCCAACGTGCCGGTGCTCGATCCGGCGGCCCGCGGTGCCACCAATACCTTTGTGCAACGGGGTATAGGTGATGCCTTTATCGCCTGGGAGAACGAGGCGTTTCTGGCAGTAGAACAGCTTGGTCAGGGTGAGTTTGAAATCGTCGTGCCCTCGGTAAGCATTTTGGCTGAGCCACCGGTTACGGTGGTGGACAAGAACGTTGACCGTAAAGGCACTCGCGAAGTTGCCCAGGCCTACCTTGAGTACCTCTACACCGATAAAGCCCAGCGTTTGGCGGGCAAGCATTATTACCGTCCAAGCGATCCGGACATCGCAGCCGAGTTTGCTGACCGCTTCCCTTCAGTCGATTTCTTCACTGTCGACGAGGTATTCGGCGGCTGGCAGAGCGCCCAGGATACGCACTTCAACGATGGCGGCAAGTTCGACAGCATCCTGGAATCCCTTTCCAGACGCTGATTGAGCCTGCTTTACCAACCCGGGCGATATACGCCCGGGATTCTGCTTGAGGTGATCTATGTTCGTGGCCAAAAGGCGTCGCGTTATACCCGGCTTCGGGTTGACGATGGGTTTTACGTTGTTCTATCTGAGTTTCATCTTTCTTATCCCGGTCGGAGGCTTGCTGTTATACACCTCCATGATGAGCTGGGACGAGTTCTGGAAAGCTGTCAGCCATCCGCAGGTGGTCGCGTCCTACAAGCTGTCCTTTGGCGCCTCACTCATAGGTGCAACCATCAACCTGGTGTTTGGTGGTCTGGTGGCCTGGGTGCTGGTGCGTTACCGCTTTCCAGGCAAGAAGATCATCGATGCCCTGGTTGATCTGCCCTTTGCACTGCCGACTGCCGTGGCTGGTATTGCGCTGGTGACCCTGTATGCCTCTACCGGCTGGGTCGGTCAGTATCTTGAGGTGGCCGGAATCAAGGTCGCCTATACCCAGCTGGGTGTGGTGGTTGCCCTGACCTATATCGGTTTGCCCTTTGTCGTGCGCACGGTACAGCCGGTACTGGAGGATCTGGAGGCCGAACGCGAAGAAGCCTCGGCCAGTCTCGGTGCCAGCCGCTTTACCACACTCCGCCGGGTGATCCTGCCGTCACTGCTGCCCGCCTTGATGACCGGCTACGCCCTGGCCTTTGCCCGCGCGGTCGGTGAATACGGGTCGGTGGTGTTTATCTCGGGAAATATGCCCTACCGCACGGAAATCACGCCCTTGCTGATCGTCGCCAAGACCGAGCAGTACGACTACAACGGTGCGGCGGCCATTGGCACGGTGATGTTACTGGCGGCCTTTGCTCTGCTGTTGTTGATCAACGGGTTGCAGTGGTGGACCTCGAAACGTGGCGTATGACCAGGAGAATCCCATGACAAGTAAAACAGGGGCCTATGAGGCTAATCCGGCGTTGGCTGCGCGTTGGCGTCGGGCCACGGAAGAGCCCACCTGGGTGCGCTGGACTCTGATCGGTATTGCGCTGAACTTCCTTGCGCTGTTTCTGGTCCTGCCGCTGGTTGTTGTGCTCTATGGCGCCTTCGAACAAGGTCTTAAGGTCTGGTTTGCCGCCATCAATGAACCCGATGCGCTGGCGGCGATTCGCCTGTCGCTGCTGGTTGTGGTGATTGTGGTGCCGATCAATATGGTTTTTGGCGTGGCGGCGGCCTGGGCGATTGCCAAGCACGAGTTTCGCGGCAAGCCGATACTGATTTCGCTGATCGACATGCCCTTTGCCATCTCGCCGGTCGTGGTGGGTCTGATCTTCGTGATTCTGTTCGGCTCACAGGGTTGGCTGGGGCCATGGCTGGCAGCCAATGATATACGCATCATCTTTGCCGTGCCCGGCATCATTATCGTGATTGCCTTTGGCACCATGCCCTTTATCGCCCGCGAGCTCATTCCGCTGATGCAGCAGCAGGGCAAGGAAGAGGAGGAAGCCTCGCTGACACTGGGGGCCAACGGCTGGAAGACCTTCTGGTATGTCACCCTGCCGAACATCAAATGGGGTCTGATCTACGGCATCATTCTGTGTAATGCCCGCGCCCTGGGCGAGTTTGGCGCGGTGGCAGTGGTTTCGGGGCGTATCCGCGGCGAGACCAACACCATGCCGCTGCATATCGAAGTGCTTTACAACGAATACATGTTTACTGCGGCCTTTGCCGTGTCGTCACTGCTGACCGGGCTGGCACTGGTAACCATTGCAATCAAGAGTCTTGTCGAGTGGCTGGATGAGCGTGGTCGAGAGGAGTCAGGTCGTGCCCATTGAATCCACAGCAGCATACCGCAGCGCTGCCGTGCAACATGTATCGATAAGCCAGACAGAATCAACCCTGAGGTTTTCCCATGAGCATTGAAATAGAACAGGTCAACAAACGCTTCGGCAATTTTGTTGCGGTTGATAACGTCAGCCTCACCCTGAATGACGGCGAGCTGACGGCCCTGCTTGGCCCCTCAGGCTCAGGCAAGACCACTTTACTGCGCATCATCGCCGGGCTTGAACAGCCCGACAGCGGGCGCATTCGCTTTCACGGTGAAGACACCACCGACCTGCATGTCAGTGATCGCGGCGTCGGCTTCGTATTCCAGCACTACGCCCTGTTCAAGCACATGAGCGTGTATGAGAACGTCGCCTACGGCCTGAGCGTCAAGCCGCGCAACCAGCGACCAAGCAAGGAGGTGATTCGCCAGAAGGTCATGCACCTGCTGGAAATGGTGCAGCTGGACTGGACCGCCGATCGCCTGCCGTCCCAACTGTCCGGTGGTCAGCGCCAGCGCATCGCCCTGGCCCGTGCCCTGGCGGTCGAGCCCAAGGTATTGCTGCTGGACGAACCCTTCGGTGCACTGGATGCCAAGGTACGCGCAGAACTGCGCCGCTGGTTGCGCCGCCTGCATGATGAAATTCACGTCACCAGCGTGTTCGTGACCCATGACCAGGAAGAGGCTCTCGAAGTTTCCGACCGCGTGGTCGTGATGAACAAGGGCCGGGTCGAGCAGGATGGCAGCCCGGAGGACGTCTACGACAATCCGGCCAACCCCTTCGTCTACCAGTTCCTGGGTAACGTCAACCTGTTCCATGCCCGCGTACATGATGGCGTGGCGCGCATCGGCGATGCCCAGTTCGACGCCCCCGAATACGCCGGGCAAGGTGACAGTCAGGCACTGGCCTATGTACGCCCACACGATATCGAAGTGCTGGGCAGTCGCAGTCATGGCGCCCTGCATGCCGAGATCGAACTGGTCTCGGTAGTGGGTCCCACAGTGCGGCTCGAACTGCGCACCGACAACAGCGCTGACGTCGTGCATGCCGAACTGTCGAAGAACCAGTTCAAGGCTCTCGGCCTGGTGCAGGGCGGCGATGCCTGGATACGCCCGGTCAATACCCGGGTGTTTCTGGAGGACGGCGAAATCAGCAGAGGCGACTGAGGTATCTGGGCGGGTAATCTTTCGAACGGGTAGAGGTAAACATTTATCCTGAAATCGGTCAGTATGGTCTGGTTATCCATGCTGACCAAGCCAGCAGAATCAGGGGAATGCAATGACCGACAACAGCTATACGCCACCCAAGGTATGGACATGGGACAAGGCCAGTGGTGGCCAGTTTGCCAATATCAACCGGCCGATTGCCGGGCCAACCCATGACAAGACCCTGCCAGTAGGTAAGCACCCGCTGCAGCTGTACTCACTAGCCACGCCCAACGGCGTCAAGGTCACCATCCTTCTGGAGGAGTTGCTGGCACTGGGTTTTGACGGTGCCGAATACGATGCCTGGTTGATCCGTATCAATGAGGGCGAGCAGTTCGGCAGCGGTTTTGTCGAGATCAATCCCAACTCGAAGATCCCGGCCTTGCTCGATCATAGCCAGAATCCACCGCTGCGCCTGTTCGAATCCGGCTCGATCATGCTGTATCTGGCTGACAAGTTCGGCGCCTTTATTCCCCAGGATATTGCCGGGCGCGCCGAGTGCCTGAACTGGCTATTCTGGCAGATGGGCAGCGCGCCTTTCCTGGGTGGCGGCTTTGGCCACTTCTACGCCTATGCCCCGGAAAAATACGAATACCCGATCAACCGCTATGCCATGGAGGTCAAACGACAGCTGGATGTACTCGACCGGCAGCTGGCCGAACAGCCTTTCATCGCCGGTGCCGAGTACAGCATTGCCGACATGGCGATCTGGCCCTGGTACGGCGGTGTGGTGACCAATCAGGTGTATGGCGCCGCTGAATTTCTGGAGGCTCACACCTATACCCACCTGCAGCGTTGGGTCAAGGAGATTGGCCAGCGCCCGGCGGTTCAGCGTGGGCGCATGGTCAATCGCACCTGGGGCGATGCGGCCGAGCAGTTGCCGGAGCGGCATGCGGCGAGTGATTTTGATGTGCTGAAAGGCTGATCAGGTAGCAAAGGCAGGGCGCTACTCAGCCAGAAGCCTTGGCTGCATGGCGCCTGGTCATATAGAACAGCACTGCGGTTAAGGCCCCGGCTGCATGGCTAGAACTCATGGTCTGTAGCTCTGCACCGTCAGTGGCGGCTAGGGAAAAGCCCGACCCCAGACTGTCGGCCAGTATCTTCAGGCTGATGACTAGCATCGCAACGCGGCTGAGCCATTTCAGCGATGGTTGGGTTGCGTGCAAATACAGGGCGCAGTAAAAAGCGTAGCCGTAGACCAGGCCTGACAGACCGCCATACCAGGCCATGTCAGGATGCAGAAGAAACAGCGTAGGGCCGATGACCAGCAACATCAATCCGGTAAGCTCGCACAGGCGTCGGCGGCTATGTGCTTCCATCAAGCCTGCTGTCAGCGCCAAGCCGAGCACATTGAAGATCAGATGTCGGCTGTTGAAGTGCACAAGGTGAGCCGATAGCAGCCGCCACACCTCGCCCTGTAGGACATTTGCCCGGTCATAAATGCACCAGGCGGCCAGTGGCGGCAGCATGTAAACCGCGATGCACAGGGCAGCAAAACCGCCTGTAATGAGAGGTAAGCGCCGGGTCACATTGCCGGGCGCCTGATGCGCCAAAGGCATCCGCCGGCCAGCAGCAGTAACAGCAGCAAGAACGCTGCATCGCTGCTACCGCTGCCGGTATAGCCGGGCTTGTGTATAACCTGATAATCGTCTGGCGTCTCCTTGAGTCTGTCCTGAAACAGAGCCAATTGCTGATTCAGATTGGTCACCAGATCGGCACTGGCATCACGGAAGCCCTGAGAGCTGTCTACGCGCAACTGCTCGGATTGGTTTACAGGTGTGGCGTTGCTCTTGATGTGACTGACGCCGGGCGCTCTGAACAACAGTTTGCGGCTTTGAATATCGTAGACAGCTGCATCCATCAATGTATGCGTGTCGTTCTTTTCGCCGCGGACCAGATAGGCGCCGATCAGCGTCCAATAGCTGATGGAGGCCAGACCCTCATCGGTAAACTGGGTCTGGTCGTAGGACAGCAGGGCGATGACGTCGACGCCAAACAGGCTGCGAATTTGCTCCAGATTGCTGAAGCTACCCTCTGTGCGCAGATAGCTGGAGGGGATAAGTTCAATCGAACGCACATAGTCAAGGGCTTCGAAGTGCGAGGCTACCGCAGTCTGAAGTTCAAGCTTGTCGCGTTCAGTAAGGCTGTCATGACCATGGCTGCCATCCGGGACAAAGGCGACACCGACGCGAAGAGGCAGCTCAAGTCGAGGTACGCTGGCAACGTCGATATGCTCATTCTTGTCTGGGTACAGATAGGAAACTACGCTGCTGCTGCGATGCTTGCTGGTACCCAAAGCACAGCCGGCAAGCAGGGTGATCATTGAAACAATCAGAAGATGACGGAGCGTCGTGATCCCTGTTTTTTTCATCTTTGCATTCCTTGTGCCTAGAAAAGATACTCGCTGAAATGGGTTGAAGCCCATCATTATGACCACGGTATTGCCGTGCGGTTCGTGGCCGACGAAGCGCAGCCTGTTATTTACCTTGTAGTGTCATTTGTTGCGGGCATAATCCGGGACGCTCGCATGCGGTTTTTCCGCGCACTACGGTCTGATACGAATTCAGCTGGCCTGAGGTTTTCTGATGCACATTGGTGAGTTCTGTTGTTTCTTCTACAGTGGTGTGCAGGCTGGTGGCCAGGGTCAAATCGTCTTGAGAGAGGCGTTATGAAAGGCAATCAGTCGGAAAATCGGCCCCATGGGCTGCAAACAGATGCTCAATCTGTGCCTTTTTATCAGGCTTTTCTGTTCTGGCTGAAGCTTGGGTTGATCAGTTTTGGTGGACCAGCTGGCCAGATTGCGATCATGCATCAGGAGCTGGTCGAAAAACGTCGCTGGATTTCCGAGCGGCGTTTTTTGCATGCATTGAACTACTGCATGCTGCTGCCGGGTCCAGAAGCCCAGCAGTTGGCTATCTATATCGGCTGGCTGCTGCATCGTACCTGGGGCGGGATTGTCGCTGGGGTGTTGTTTGTCCTGCCCTCGCTGTTCATCCTGATCGCCCTGGCTTGGATCTATATCGCTTACGGCGATGTGCCTCTGGTGGCGGGTATCTTCTACGGTATCAAGCCTGCGGTGACGGCCATCGTGTTCCAGGCGGCCTGGCGGATTGGCGGCAAGGTGTTGAAGAACCACTGGTTGTGGGCAATAGCAGTGGCGGCGTTTGTCGGGATCTTCTTTTTAAACCTGCCGTTCCCGCTGATTGTACTGGGCGCTGGCCTGATTGGCTTTATCGGTGGACGCTATGCTCCTGAGTACTTTCAGCCGGGCGGTGGCCATGATGCCAAAGGAACAGCCGATGAGACTGCGGTGATCGGCGACAATACTCCCACACCAGAGCATGCACGTTTCACCTGGTACCGCCTGGCGCGCTTGTTGGCTGTGGGCGCCTTGCTCTGGCTGGTGCCTATGCTGGTCCTGTTTATGCTGTTTGGTTGGAACGGTACCTTGACGCAGATGGGCTGGTTTTTTACCAAGGCCGCCCTGCTGACCTTTGGTGGTGCCTATGCGGTGTTGCCTTATGTCTATCAAGGTGCTGTCAGTGGTTATGGCTGGGTTACGCCCGCACACATGATTGATGGCCTGGCGCTGGGCGAATCCACACCGGGTCCGCTGATCATGGTGGTGGCTTTTGTTGCCTTTATCGGTGGCTATGTACTTGAGGTATTCGGCCAGGATCAGGCGTTTCTGGCTGGTGCGGTAGCGGCCATCTTGGTTACCTGGTTTACCTTTCTGCCGTCCTTCCTGTTTATTCTCGGCGGTGGCCCGCTGGTGGAGTCGACCCACGGTCAGCTGGGTTTTACTTCACCACTAACGGGTATTACCGCTGCGGTGGTGGGCGTGATTGTCAATCTGGCGTTGTTTTTTGCTTATCACGTGCTCTGGCCTGAAGGCTTTGATGCTGCGCCGGACTGGCCTTCGGCGGTTATTGCGCTAAGTGCTGCGGTGCTGCTGTTTGGTTTCAAACTGTCGGTGATGAAGACGCTGGGCTTATGTGCACTGGCGGGGTTGGTTGCCCATCTACTCTTTTAGGGCCGGTTTTCACGTTCAGCCCAAGCCGGGAAAGGATCCTGCGTGGGCTGGTCACGTATCGGTCAGGTTGTCTTGCTGTCCTTCAGCCGGTGCTCCCAGCGGCGACGGGCAAAGCGGCGCATATTCGGAATGTCGTCGGTCTCGTCCATGATCGGCTTGCCGATAATGGCCTCGACAATATCTTCCAGCGTAACCAGACCCTGCCAGCCGCCGAATTCGTCGTAAATCAGGCTCATGTGCTGACGCTCCTGCATCAGTTGGCTCATCAGGTTTTCCGCGTTGGTGGTCTCCAGCGTGACCTTGACCGGTTTCATGATGCTGGAGACCGGCTGGCTTTCATCTTCAGCCATCAAGGCGTCATAGCGGAAGACCACTCCCAGTGGTGACTCGTCTTCAGCCACCACGGGGTAGCGCGAGAACTGACTCTCGCGAATGCGCAGCTTGAGTTCGGCAATGGGTTCATCCGGGAGGGCAGAGTCGCAGACGATGCGCGGGGTCATGATGTCCCTAACCTTGACGTCATGCAGGTCGAGAATATTGCTGATGACCCGCTGCTCGTCGTCATCCAGCTTGTCCAGCTCCCGACCGAGCATGGCCAGCGCCTTGATCTCCTGGCGGACATCATGTTCAGGCGGCTTGCCGCCAACCAGTCGCATTATCACGTCCGAGAGCATGATGAACGGCTTGAGCAGCAGGATCATTGCGCCTAACAAGGACGGCAAAAAGGGCGCTATGGCACGCCAGTAACGGGCACCGATGGTCTTTGGCACAATTTCCGAGAGGATCAGAATCAGCAGGGTCATGACGGCTGAGGCAATACCCAGGTAGCCATCGCCAAACACGATGGTGACCTGTGCTCCGACACCGGTGGCACCCACGGTATGGGCCACGGTATTGAGTGTCAGGATGGCAGCAAGCGGCTGATCGACGTTGTCCTTGAGCTGCTTGAGGCGCTCGAAGAGTTTGGGCTTGTCCTGCTTCTGATGGGCAATGTAACTGGGCGTCAGGGAGAGCAAAGCGGCTTCAAGGATGGAACAGATGAAGGAAACCAGAATGGAAAGGACAGCAAAGGCTATCAGGAGAGTCATGGGGTCCGTAAAGGGTGGCTATTGGAAAATGGAACTTACATTAAAACAGGCTGATCGTCACCGGTCATTCTGTGTCCAAAGATCACTTTCAGATGAGTGACCCGCATGCAGGTTCCGTGCGGGTACAAGCTGTTTGATCAACCTGCGCCCAGTCTGGACTCGGGCGCAGGCCGGGGCTCAAAGGGCTTTTTCAAACACCTTGGAGTTACGCTGGTAGTTGTACAGCGATGCCCGCTTGGCCGGTAGGCGTTCGACCGAGCTGGGCACAAAGCCGCGCTCGCGAAACCAGTGCGCGGTGCGGGTGGTCAGCACAAACAGGGTGTCGAGTTTCAGCGCGCGGGCTTCGGCTTCGATATGCTCGAGCAGTTGATCACCACGGCCGCCATGCCGGTAATCCGGGTCGATGGCCACGCAGGCCAGTTCCGCCGAGCTGGATTCTTCCAGCGGGTAGAGGGCGGCACAGCCGATTATCCGACCGTCGCGTTCGATCAGGGTGAATTGGCCGATCTCGGTTTCCAGTACCTCGCGTGAGCGGCGCACCAGAATGCCGGCTTCTTCCAAGGGTCTGAGCAGTTCCAGCAGGCCACCGACATCCTCGATGGTCGCGGTGCGGATCAGTTCGAAGGCTTCCTGGCTCACCAGCGTGCCGCCGCCATCACGGGTAAAGAGCTCGGTCAGCAGTGCACCGTCATCACTGAAGCTGACAATATGGCTGCGCCTTACGCCCTTTTCGCAAGCTTTGCAGGCAGCGGTCAGCAGTGAGCCGGGTAGGCTGTTGCCGAGGCTTTCGCGCAGTGCCACGGTCTTGGTTGGCTTGAGCTCGCGCAACAGTTGACCACGGCTGTCGAAGATACCGGCATCCGGGCCGAACAGGATCAGCTTGTCGGCCTCCAGGGAGGCAGCGGCGCTGGTGGCCACATCTTCACAGGCCAGGTTGAACACTTCACCGGTCGGCGAGTAGCCCATGGATGACAGCAGCACGATGGATTGCTCATCCAGGTGCCGACTGATGGCCTTGCGATCAATTCGCCGGACTTCACCGGTATGGTGGAAGTCAACACCTTCAAGCACGCCTATGGGTTTGGCGGTGACAAAGTTGCCACTGACCACGCGCAGGCGCGAGCCCTGTCCGGAGGCGGAGGGCGCCATACAGAGTTGCGCTTCTATGGCGATCCGCAGGCTGCCGACCGCATCCATCACGCAGGCCAGGGTATCGCTGTCGGTAATGCGCAAATCCTGATGGTAGCGGGAGCTGATACCGCGCGCGTTCAAGCGCTCCTCGATCTGTGGCCGCGAGCCATGTACCAGAACCAGCCGCACGCCCAGGCTGTTGAGCAGCATGATGTCGTGCACTATGTTGCTGAAATTCGGGTGCGCCAAGGCCTCACCCGGCAACAGCATCACGAAGGTACAGTCGCGGTGGGTGTTGATATAGGGCGTCGAGTGGCGAAACCAGTTGACGTAATCAGACATGCTGGGCAATCCGTGCAAAACCGCAGTGTAGGGACTTTGTCTGATCCGCTTCAAGTGGTGATTGTGCTTGCCTGTACCTGGAACGCAAAAAACAGGCAAGATAGACTCATCAATAATCAGGGAGAAAACGCATGGCAGAGCCATCAGGCGGGTATCAGCAGGTCACGACAGCAGAGCAGGCTGTTGAGGTTCTGGCAGCACTGTATGGGCAGGCGTCATCAGCCCTTGCTCAGGCGCTGACGGCTTATCTGCATGATCGTCGTCGTCCCGATGCGGCTCAGTTGAAGGCCTTCTGTTACCCCGCGCTGCGCCTGACCTATGAGTGCCCCGGCGATGTACCAACCAGTGTCAGGGCCTACGCCAAAGTCCAGTTGCCCGGTACCTATGGCATCACGGTGACCCACCCCGGTGCCTTTCGCAATTACCTGCTGGAGCAGCTGCGACCGCTGATGAGTGAGTTCACCGTCAGGGTCGAGGTCGGGTTGAGCGAGCAGGCCATTCCCTATCCCTATGTGGTCGAGCATGTTGAGCTGGCCAGTGCCGGGGTGACTGCCAGCGAACTGGCGCGGGTGTTTCCCAGTACTGACTTGTCATCGGTGACCGATGCCACAGCCGATGGCCTGAACGACTGGGACACGCTGGATATGCTACCGCTGGCGCTGTTCGATGCGGCGCGCACGGATTTCTCCCTGCGGCGGCTGGTGCACTACACAGGCTGCGACTGGCGTCATGTGCAACCCTGGATTCTGCTGACCAACTACCATCGCTATGTTGATCAGTTCATTCGTCACGGGCTGGACATGCTGCAGGCGGACACCCGCTTTCAGCGCATGGTTCTGCCGGGCAATGTGGTGATCGAGCGTGGGCTGTCCGAAGGCGAGATGCAGGCGATACTCGAGCAGGTGGTGTGGCACCGCTACCAGATGCCTGCCTATCACCTGCAGGCCGAAGAGGGTCAGGGCATAACGCTGGTTAACATTGGGGTGGGCCCGTCAAATGCCAAGAACATTACCGACCATCTGGCGGTATTACGTCCGCACTGCTGGCTGATGATTGGCCACTGCGGTGGTCTGCGGCAATCGCAAACCATAGGCGATTATGTGCTGGCCCACGCCTATATGCGCCGCGACGGGATTCTGGATCGGGTGTTGCCACCGAATATTCCACTGCCGGCCCTGGCTGAAGTACAGATGGCCTTGCAGGAGGCCGCTGCCAAGGTAACCGGTGAGCGCGGTGAGGCGCTGAAGCGGCGACTGCGCACCGGTACCGTGCTGACTTACGACGACCGCAACTGGGAGTTGCGTTGGGCGCAGGAGCGGCCTTTGATCAATCAGGCACGGGCGATTGCCGTGGACATGGAAAGCGGCACTATTGCCGCACAGGGTTACCGCTTGCGGGTTCCCTATGGCACGCTGCTGTGCGTATCGGACAAGCCCTTGCACAGCGAGATCAAGCTGCCCGGTGCCGCCGGAGTCTTTTACGAGAAGGCGGTAACCCAGCATTTGCATATCGGCATTGCCGCTTTGGAGTTGCTGCGCAGTCAGCGCGACAGTCTGCACTCACGGAAATTGCGTAGCTTTGACGAGCCGCCCTTCCGTTAGTCAGAGCAGTCCCTGGCTTACAGGCAAAAACGGGCGATCAGGCCTTGCAGGATCTTGATCATCGGGTCGATGCGGTCCATGGCCAGATACTCATCCGGTTGATGCGCCTGATCAATGTCGCCGGGGCCGAGAATCAGGGTCTGCATGCCGATCTGGTTCAGATAGGGGCCTTCGGTGGCAAAGGCCACGCTTTCGGCGCTATAGCCGGTCAGCTCTTCGCAGATGCGCACAATCTCGGCATCAGCGGGGGTGTCCAGGGGCGGCACGCCGGGGAACAGTGGCTTATAGGTGATCTCCAGCTGGCGTTCGGCAGCAATCTGTTGCAGCACCTCGTTGATGTCGGCCCGCAGCGCATCCGGGTCCATGCCTGGCAGCGGGCGGATATCAAATTCCAGCGCACACTTGGCGCAGATCCGGTTGGGGTTGTCGCCGCCGTGAATGCAGCCGAAGTTGAGCGTAGGCACCGGCACGCCGAACAGCGGGTTCTGCCAGCGCTTTTGCCAGCCGGCCCGCAGGGTCATCAGGTCGCCAATCACCGCGTGCATGGCTTCCATGGCGTTCTTGCCGAGGGCCGGATTGGAGGAGTGTCCGGCCTGGCCGACGATATCGATCCGCTCCATCATGATACCCTTGTGCACCCGAACCGGTTTCAGGCCGGTTGGCTCACCAATCACCGCGTGACGAGCCTGCAGCAGATCACTGGCGACCAGCGCCCTGGCGCCGCTCATCGAGCTTTCTTCGTCAGCCGTGGCAAGAATGATCAACGGCTGCTTGAAGGGTTGCTCCAGGTGGCTTTTCAGCGCTTCGATAATCAGTGCGAAGAAGCCTTTCATATCGCAACTGCCCAGTCCGTACCAGCGGCCATTTGCTTCAGTCAGTGCGAAGGGGTTGTGCTGCCAGCGGTCAGGGTTGCAGGGCACGGTATCGGTATGCCCGGCCAGCACCAAGCCGCCAGGGCCGGTGCCGAGACTGGCAATCAGGTTGGCTTTGCCGGGTTCGCCCGGAATCGGTTGAATGCGGCAATCAAAGCCAAGAGCTTCAAACCAGCCGGCCAGCAGCTCGATAACACCCATGTTGGACTGATCGATGTCCGGCTGGGTGCAGCTGATAGAGGGTATCTGCAGCAGGGCATCAAACTGCGCCCTGAGAGTAGAGGTGGCCATGGCAGGCTCCTGACGACGTAAGCTGGAATATGCGTTCCAGCTTACGCTGCGAGGCAGCCAGCGTCAGCCGAAAATGCCGGTCAGGATAAAGAAAAACACAATTGAGAGACCGGCACCGGCTGGCAGGGTAATGATCCAGGAACTGAAAATAGTGCCGATTACCCGCAGGTTCAGGGCGGCGATACCGCGCGCCATACCGACGCCGAGCACCGCGCCAACCAGGGTATGGGTGGTGGAGATGGGCAAGCCAATGCCCGAGGCGCAAACCACGGTGGTGGCAGTGGCCAGTTCGGCAGCAAAGCCACGGCTGGGGGTCAGCTCGGTGATATGCCGACCGATGGTGGCAATGACGCGGTAACCGTAGGTGGCCAGACCGATGACAATGCCAATACCGCCAATCAGCAGAACCCAGCTGGGTACCACCGAGCGTGCGGCAATCTCACCGCCAGAATGTATAACGCCGACAATGGCTGCCAGCGGGCCAACGGCATTGGCTACGTCATTGGAACCGTGGGCAAAGGCCATGGAGCAGGCGGTGAAAATCATCAGTACGGCAAAGACTTTTTCCACGCTGGCAAAGTGGAAGCCCTTATCCGCTTCCGGATCCTGCTTGACGCGGCTCAGCAAGGCCACGCCTAATGCGGTTACCAGCAGGCCGATCAGAACAGCCAGGCCCAGCGCCTGCCAGGGATTAAGATCCAGCCCGACGTGCTTAAGTCCCTTGGTCACGGTCATCAGCGTAACCATAAACCCGACGGCAAACATGTAGAAGGGTACATAGCGTTTGGCATTACGGAATGGATCTTCGGTATCGAGGATCAGTTTCTGTACGCTGACAAAGATCATAAAGGCCACGATCCCCGACAGCACCGGTGAAACCACCCAACTCGAGACAATCGGGATAACACCGGCCCAGTTCACCGCTTCCATCGACACGCCGACCGCGCCGAAGCCGATCACTGCGCCAATGATCGAGTGGGTGGTGGAGACCGGCCAGCCTTTCATCGAGGCAATCAATAGCCAGGTACCGGCGGCCAGTAGCGCGGCCATCATGCCGAAGACCATCTGCTCCGGACTGATCATGCTTGAATCGAGAATGCCGCTACGGATTGTCTGGGTGACGGAGCCACCGGCCAGATAGGCTCCGAGGAACTCGAAGACAATGGCGATGATGATCGCTTGCTTGATGGTCAGGGCGCGGGAGCCGACCGAGGTACCCATGGCGTTGGCCACGTCGTTGGCGCCGATACCCCAGGCCATGAAGAAGCCGAACAGGCAGGCCAGGATCAGCAGTATCGTGCCGTATTGCTCAATCAGGGTCATGTCATCAATACTCTTTACAGGTGTATGTCAGGGCTGACCACTAGCGGGCCATCAGTTGTTCCAGGCGGTTACCAACGCGCTGGGCGCGGTCGGCTACATCGCCGACCCACTCGATGATCTGGTACAGGAACATCACGTTGACCGGCGGCAACTCGGACTCGAGCTTGAACAGGTCGGCCCGCAACTTGATCTGCAGTGTGTCGGTGTCGTGTTCGATACGGTCGAGCTCTTCGATCAGGTTTTCCACCAGGGTGACTTCACGGCCGGCAAAGCTGGTTTCCAGCAGCTCATCCAGCTCGTTCATGGCCTTGAGCGCCTGCGCTGCAGCATCGACCGAGCGCTGCACAAAGGCCTTGAAGGCTGGCTGAATCGGTTCGGGAATGGCCATCTGGCGACCCAGCATCAGGCCGGCGATATCCTTGGCGCGGTTGGCCACTTTGTCCTGTACACTGAGCAGTTCCAGCAGATCAGAGCGTGGCACCGGCAGAAACAGGCTTTTTGGCAGGTGCACGCGCACATCTTTTTTCAGCTTGTCAGCATCGCGTTCAAGCTGGGAAATCTGCAATTGAATGCGTTCGGCTTCAACCCAGTCATTGGCGGTAACCGCGTCGATAAAGGGCACCAGTTGTGCTGCACATTCATGGGCCTTGCCAATATGCTGCTGCATGGGCCCAATCGGCGAGCGACCGAACAGATTGAGAAAGGGATTGCTTGGCATGACGCCTCCGAGAGTGGTTCAAGTCGCGGATTATAGGTGTTGAGTGGCCTTGCGTCATCTAACGGTAAAAAAAGCGTCATCCTTTGGTCATTAAGTTATGTATTGCAGGCGCTCATTGGGCCTGTATCACGTCAGTTCGAGAGTGTTCATGGTTAAAGAAACCGAAATCAAGTTACGTATCAGCCCGGCCACCCTTGAAGCCTTGCGCCAGCATCCCTTGTTGCTCGAGCGCAGTGAGGGCGAATGGCAGACCGGTACCTTGACCAACCAGTATTTCGATACGCCAAACCGGGATCTGGCGGCCGCCCGAGTAGCCTTGCGCCTCCGGCGCGACGGAGATCAGCTGATCCAGACCCTGAAAACCCGCGGCCAGAGTGTGGCCGGCTTATCCGAGCGTAATGAGTGGGACTGGTATCTGAAGACCGAGCAACTGGATACCGATCTGCTGGACGATGGCTGTTGGCCGGCGGCGCTGGCTGATCTGGACAAGGGGCTGTTGCAGCCGTTGTTTACCACCGATTTTCAGCGCTGCAAGACGCTTCTGCGTTGGCAGCGCGATGGCCAGCAGGTTGAAGTGGAGGCGGCCCTTGACCACGGGCTGGTGCTTGCAGGTGAGCAGCAGGAAGTGATCTGTGAGCTTGAGCTGGAGGTACGCCAGGGACCCGCCGAGGCCTTGCTGGAGCTGGCGCTGGCGCTGGCAGCCGATCTGCCACTGATGCCCTGTGATATCAGCAAGGCCGAACGCGGTTACCGGCTGTTTGATTCGGCCAGCTATAACCTGCGTCCGGCCAGCCCTGATTGGCAGCTCGACAGCTGTGTTGATGAGGTGATTGCCGGTGCCGGCTGGCAGTTGCTCGGCTACAGCCAGCGTCTGGCTGAGCAGTACCGGCATGCCGCTCAGTGGCGCTTGTTCCGTGAGCTGACGCAGACCCTGAGCAGTTTGCGGGCCTCCTTTGCGGTCTATGATCTGGCCCTGCCGCGCTCGTCGGTACAGGCTTTTGTGCCGGCGCTGGATCGTCTGCTGCAGCAGTTCCGGCCGCTGGTGCTGGCCGGTTGGGCCGACGATGAGGTCGGTCGCGCGGCCCGTGAGCAGGCGCCCGCCTTGTTTGAACAGCAGCTTGCGGATCCGGTCTGGGGGCAGTTGTTCATTGGTCTGGCGCTGTGGCTCAGACAGCGCGACTGGACCCGCAACCGGCCACCCAAGGGCAATCGAATTGGTGCCCTGCCGCTGGCAAAATGGCTGCTGGCTGCGGTAGCCAAGGAAATTCAGGAGCTGCGCGTACCGCATCATAATGAAGGGGATGGTGCCATAAGCGAATGGATGGATCAGCAACCCAGACTGGCTCGTCTGCATTTTCTGCTGTCAGGCTTTCGTGGTTTTCTTGATGCATCCGAGCCGGATCGTCTGTTTGGCGAGCTCAACAAACTGCAGGCGCTGCTTGAACAATACCCGCTGATTGAGGCCGAGCAACGGCCGCTGCTACTGGATGCGCTGCGCAAACAGGGGCAACGCTTACGCAAGTTGAATGCCTGGCGTGAACTGAACGGCTGATTTCGGCATCAGAGATGAACACAAGGCGAAGCGAGCGAGTATGAAGCGATTATCCGATCTGGCCAGCCCAGGCGCTGACCGTTTGATTGAATTGGCCGATGTGCTCAATGCACTAGTCGAACAGTCGATGCTGAGTCTGGACAGTGCCGAGCAGATCAGTACCCTCAGGCGCTCGGCCAGTGCCGACACCTTGAAGCTGCATCCTCTGGAGTTTATTGCCGCCCAGGCACCCGACGACCTCAGTCACCCTGGCCGCAAGCTGGAGATCGAGGGGCTTAGCCGCTGGCTGGCGGCCGAGGCAGGGCAGCCTTACTACCGTATTGATCCGCTGAAGATCAATGTGGCCGCGGTAACCCCGCTGATGTCCTTTGCCTTTGCCCAGCGCCATCGGATTCTCGCGGTTGAAGTCAATGAGCGCGAGGTTGTCATTGCCAGCGCGCAACCCTTTGTCAGCAGTTGGGAAGCCAATCTGGTCCACGTACTCAAGCGCGAGATTCGTCGAGTCGTAGCCAATCCGGCCGACCTGCAACGCTATTCGATAGAGTTTTACCGCTTGGCCCGTTCGGTCTCCGGGGCCAATGCCAGTGATCAGCGCAATTCGGCGATCGGCAATTTCGAGCAACTGCTTAACCTGGGCAGCCAGGGTCAGGAGCCGGATGCCAATGATGCTCATGTGGTGAATATCGTTGATTGGCTGTTTCAGTATGCCTTTGAGCAGCGAGCCAGTGATATTCATCTTGAGCCCCGGCGAGAGGCGGGCACAGTGCGCCTGCGTATCGATGGGGTGTTGCATACCGTCTATCAGTTCCCGTTGCAGGTCGCGATTGCCGTGATCAGCCGCTTGAAAACCCTCGGGCGCATGAACGTGGCGGAAAAGCGCAAGCCCCAGGATGGCCGGATCAAGACCAAATCACCCAAGGGCAATGAAATCGAACTGCGCCTGTCGACCCTGCCGACCGCCTTCGGCGAAAAGATGGTGATGCGGATTTTCGACCCGGATGTTCTGCTGCGCAGTTTCGACCAACTGGGCTTTTCCGCCGAGGATCAACGCCGCTGGCAGGCCATGGTGCATCAGCCCAATGGCATTGTACTGGTCACTGGTCCGACCGGATCAGGCAAGACCACCACCCTGTACACCACGCTCAAGCAACTGGCGACCTCGGAAGTGAACGTCTGCACCATTGAAGATCCGATTGAAATGGTCGAAGACAGCTTCAATCAGATGCAGGTGCAGCACAATATCGATCTGGATTTTGCTGGTGGGGTGCGTGCCCTCATGCGCCAGGACCCGGATATCATCATGGTCGGCGAAATCCGTGATCTGGAAACGGCGGAGATGGCCATTCAGGCGGCCTTGACCGGGCACCTGGTGCTTTCGACCCTGCATACCAACGATGCGCCCAGTTCAGTCAGCCGCCTGATTGAACTGGGCGTGCCCGCCTACCTGATCAAGGCCACTGTGCTTGGGGTCATGGCCCAGCGTCTGGTACGGACCCTGTGTCCGCACTGCAAGGCCCCGGCTGAAGTGGATGCCGAGGCCTGGGTGGAACTGACCAAGCCCTGGAATGCGCCATTGCCGACCCAGGCGCACAGGCCAGTGGGCTGTCCCGAGTGCCGGGATACCGGCTACCGCGGGCGTGCTGGAGTATATGAGCTGATGCTGCTGGAGGACGGGCTGAAGCCGCTGGTGCAAGCCGATATCGATCTCAATGCCTTGCGCCGTCAGGCCTACAAGATGGGCATGCACAGTCTGCGGCTGTCCGGTGCGCAAAAGGTCGCTGCCGGCTTGACCACCATCGAAGAGGTTTTGCGGGTTACCCCAAGCAGTCAGCAGGTCTGAACTGCTAGAATGCCCTGGCCTTGTTCGCGGATCCCATCATGAATTACCGACATAGTTATCACGCCGGCAATCACGCCGACATGCTCAAACACGCCATCCTGCTGCGCATGGCGCAATTGCTGCAGCGCAAGGACGGTCCCTATTGCTACCTCGACAGTCATGCAGGGACCGGGCTTTATGACCTGGCGGGTGAGGCGGCGGGCAAGACCGGCGAGTACCATGACGGCATAGCCCGGCTCTGGTCGCGCCGCGATCTACCGCCAATGATCGCGGCGTTGCGCGATGCCGTGGCGCAGCATAACCCTGACGGCCAGCTGCGCTACTACCCCGGTTCGCCGCAGTTGGTGGCAGACCTGGTGCGTGAGCAGGACCGCATGATTCTCAGTGAATTGCACCCTGAGGATGCCGAGTTGTTACGGCAGAACTTTGCCTATAATCCGCAGGTGGCCGTGCATCAGCGTGATGGCTACGAGCTGCCCAAAGCCTTTCTGCCGGTTGCGGAGAAGCGCGCACTGTGGCTGCTGGATCCGCCCTTCGAGAAAACCGACGACCTCAGTCGCTCGGTCAAGGCCATGCAGCTGGCCATCCAGCGCATGCGCCAGACCGTGATTGCCCTGTGGTATCCGATCAAGGACCAGCGCCTGCTGCGTGACTTCTACCGGCAAGTCAGCAGTGCCGAGCTGCCCAAGGTGCTGCGCGTCGAGTTGAATGTGCGGCCAGCGGATAACGCCATGGGCCTGAATGGGTCGGGGCTGATGCTGGTCAATCCACCCTGGCCACTCTGGGAGGAACTGGAACAAGTGCTGCCCTGGCTGGCTGATCAACTGGCGCAGTCAGGTGCAGGAGATTGGCGTATGGACTGGCTGGTTGGCGAGCCCTGAAAGGCGTTGCCGGGGTCAGCGGCAACGCGGCACACAGCGGTATTCAGATACCGCTTAGCTTTCCAGTTTGAACTGCAAGCCGGCATGCGCCACCAGGCGTTTGATCAGGGCTTCGGCCATCGCTGGGGCGGTGGTCCAGATGCCCCCGGGGGTGCTGGTGGCATCGCGCACCAGGCAGATAGCAGTCTCGGCAATCATCCGCGAGGTTGATCCGTAACCGGGATCCTTCTTGCCGGACACGCTGGCCATCAGGGTCTTGCCGTTGGCGGCGGTGCCGATAAACAGCACATCGTAAAAGCCGTTTTCGCGCTCTTCCTTACTCGGGCCTTCACCCGGTTTTGGCGCTTTGTCGCTGGACAGGCTGCGGTCGCCCGCCACCGCATCGGCAATCGCCTTGCCCTGATCGCCTGGGCCGGTGAGGAGCATTTCATCGTAGACAAAATCACTGCCGTACTGATGCTTGAGCAGCAGATTGGAGCGGTGGATGTTGCGCGTATTAATCGCCGCCATGATGAAGGGTGCCGCCCAACTGCCCAGTGACTCGTCATACTCGGGGGTACTGGCAGGCGGTTGCTCGGCGCCAGTGAAACCCGGCGTCAGGGCAAAGTGGTTGGTCATCAGTTGCAGAATGCCCGGGTCCGCCTTGGCGGCGGCCATGCTGGCCTTGAGGCTGGCAGCGGTGCCACCGGAAAAGGTGCCTTTCATCTTGCGAACCCGGCCCTTGATGCGCTGAATGGGCTTGCCGGTCTGGCGCAGCGCCTCCTGCTGCAGGAAGAACACCCCGAGGTCGAAGGGGATCGAGTCAAAGCCGCAGGAGAACACGATGCGCGCGCCGGATTGCTTGGCTGTCTCAGCGTGTGCATCGATCATCTGGCGCATCCAGGCCGGTTCGCCGCACAGATCGACATAGTCGGTGCCGTGCTTGGCACAGGCCGCCACCACCACGCCGCCATACAACTGATAAGGACCCACGGTGGTCAGAACGACACGGGTGCGCTTGACCATGGCCTCGATGCTGGCCGGGTCGCTGGTGTCGGCAACCACCAGGGGGATATCGGCGGGTGCGCCGATCTCATCGCGCACGTGCGCCAGCTTCTCGGCGCTGCGCCCGGCCATGGCCCAGCGTAGGGAGCTGTCCCTTGCATACTCCTGACTCAGATACTCCGCGACCAGGCGCCCGGTAAAGCCGCTTGCGCCATATACGATGATGTCGAATTCTGTTTCATTGCCCATTTTCGGGGAGCTCCTCTGCTGGTGATTGTGTCCTCAGCATAGACGAGATCGAACCAAGGTCCGATCCCGGGGTCAGCTATGCTGTGGAGGTAATAGGCTAGAATGACAAGCTGAATGCTGAAGACAATGGTGCTGAGCCTGTTTCGTTCAGGCGAATAGGCCAACATAATCCAGCGGTATGTGTTCATATGGGCGGCTGGTATTCAGTCGCACGCCCAGCCTCCATGGTCCGTTCCACTGGATCACCTCACTCACGGGAAGGAGAACCATCATGTCAGCAAGTAAAGATGTACCAGGCAAACAGCAGGAAATCGATGCTGGAAAAGAAGCCGTAGTGGCCGCCTATAATAATCTGGTTGAAGCCAAGTCACATTTCAAGCTGGCGGCAGAGGCAGCTGGACTGGACCTGAAGCAGGATGCGCTGGATCAACTGCTCAAGGGCAAGGCCAAAGCTGAAGACCTTAGCCATGAAGCGGGCCGTTTCATGCAGGAAAAACCGCTGGCAACCATGGGGCTGGCCTTTCTTGCAGGCTTTTTGATTTCCCAGTTGTTTTCCAGGAAGTAACGCCTATGAGTGATGCTGCTGAGCCTGAAAAGCCCAGTGTTGATGCATCGGTTAGCCCCGATTCGGTGCAAGCCTGGACGGCACTCTTGCAGCAATTGCAAGCCACCGGCCAGGGCTTTTCAAGGCTGTTGCAGCTTGAATTGCGCTTGGCATTGGGTGATGCGAGACGCCTGCTGCTGGTCAGTCTGGCGCTTCTGCCGCTGGTTTTTCTTGCCTGGTGCGGTTTCTCGGTTTTACTGGCCTGGCTGGCATTTGATTTCAGCCAATCGGTTGCTGCCGGAATGGCAGCTTTTATCGGGGTGCAACTGCTGATGCTGGCGGTTTTACTGCGTATGATCAGAGGCTATCGGCGCAGTTTCGCCTTGCCTGCTAGCCGTCGTCAGTGGCAATCCTTTATGGAGGGGATCCGTCATGGGGCGCAGAAAGCTGATCAGTGAGATTCAGGCAACCGACATGCACTTGGTTGCCCAACAGCGCGCTCTTCAGGTGCGACTGGCCGAGCGGCTTGACTGGACTGGTCGCTTGCCCGCTGTCTGGCGAATCGGTGGTGCCTTTCTCTCCGGAATGTTGCTGCAACGCCTGGTCATGCTGCTGCCCTTGCAGCGTGGCAGAGCGTTACTGATGACCGGGTTCCAGCTTTGGCCCTCGCTGTTGCGGGGGTTACGGGCTGGCGCGCAACAATAATACCTATCTGTTCCTCTCTTATGCGCAAGGACTCAATGATGTCATCCTCTGCTGATGCCCGGCAGCCTGTGAACCCCGGACACAAACCGGTGCTGGTCAGACTGTTGCAATGCCTGTTGGGTCTGGCGTTGCTGTATACACTGTACTTCGCCAAAACGCTGCTCATGCCATTAGTGGTGGCGCTGCTGTTTGCTTTGCTTTTGAGCCCGCTGGTGGCCGTGTTGAAACGGCTTTACGTGCCCCGCAGTCTGTCGGCCATTCTCATACTGAGTTTGATCTGCGTCCCCTTTGGCCTGCTGTCCTATCAACTGGCGGAGCCAGCCCAGCGTTGGGCACAGAAAATTCCGGAGTTGTCGCACCAGTTGTCCCGGCAGGTCAGCGACCTGACCGATACCCTGCGCCCGGATACGATCATGGTGCCTGAGCCGATCCGCGCAGAACCCAGAAGCAGAGGATTCTTTGGCCTTTTTGGCTCTGGTGAGCCAGACGCACCAGTAGCACAATCCGAACCGGCCTCCAGCACGAATGCAGTCAGCGACCGTCTCGTCCAGGGTGGGTTGGAAGCCGCGTTGTCGGCACTCAGCGCCGCACCGGTAATGATTGCCCAGTTGTTGACGGCGCTGATCATGATCCTGTTTCTGCTGATTTTCGGTCCGCGGTTGTTTGCCGCCTTTATCGATATCTTTCCGCAGGTTCAGGACAAGCAGCGCAGTATCCTGCTGGTGCGCACTATCCAGATCGAACTGTCGCGCTACATTTTGACCGTCAGCGTCATCAATACCTGCCTGGGCCTGACGACGGCGGCGGCGCTGTGGATGCTTGGGGTACAGGATGCGCTGTTGTGGGGCGTCATGGTTGGCATGCTGAACTTCGCCCCCTATGTTGGCCCCCTGATCGGTACGGTGATTCTCTGTCTGGCCGGTTTGGTGCAATACGGTACAGTTGCCTTTGCTTTCGTCCCCGCGTTGGTTTATTTCGCCATCAATATGCTTGAAGCACAGTTCGTGACGCCCCTGGTGCTGGGTCGGAATATGCGTTTGAATCCGCTTATTATCATGCTCTGGCTGCTTATATGGGGTTGGCTGTGGGGTGTTGTCGGTGTGCTGCTGGCAGTGCCCTTGCTGGTGTGCATCAAACTGGCTGCAGCGCAGCTGCGGTTGTTGGAAAACTGGGTTCGGCTGATTGAAACACGCGCCTGAGGTGTTGCTGCGGTGCAGGGGTTGAATGATGCTATATTGATATTACATGACTGGTTTTCTGGGAAACACTGTGAGCGATAAAATCCACGGTCTGCAGCAATGGATGGCACAACTCAACAAGGCTGAACTGCCTGCCATGGCTGTGGTCGTGCATGATCTGCTGCGTTTGTCGCAATCAGAAACCGCCTCGATAAAACAGTTGGCTGAGGTGCTGTTGCGTGATGCCTCCCTGACCTCCAAAGTGCTACGGGTCAGTAACAGCGTGTACTGCAATCCGGGAAGAGAAATAGTCAAGACCATCTCCCGTGCCGTGGTGGTGATTGGCTTCGATCAGGTGCGCATGATCGGCCTGTCGGTCAGTCTGCTGGATGGCCTGCTGCGGGATGCGCCGCGCCAGCAATTGCAATCGCTGCTGGCGCGCTCTTTCCACGGTGCGATGCAGGCCCGCAACCTCGCTGATTACATAGCGTTGCCGGAAAAAGAAGAAATCTTCATTGCCACCCTGCTGCGCAATCTTGGCGAAATGGCGTTCTGGAGCAATGGCGGGGAACAGGCCGAGGTGCTGGCGGATGCGTTGTCAGTACCTGGGGTCGAGCATGAAAAGACCGTGCGCCGCCTACTGGGAACCGGCTTTGATCAGTTGACCCTGGGGTTGCTGAAAACCTGGAATATGGGCGAGATTGGGCAGTTGATCCAGGCCAGTCGCGCGGCCAAAGGCCCTGCAGCGCGTGCTGTGAACCTGGGTGCCGAGATTGCCGAAGCCGCCTACCAGGGCTGGGCCTCAGTCGAGGTGCAAGCATTGCTCAAGCCGGTGGCTGAATTGACTGGCACAACGGTTGAGGAGGCCATGCAGCAGATGCTTGCCAGTGCCGATGAGGCGGTCAGTGTTGCCGGCTCCTGTGCCAATGCTGATCTGCGTGCCTGGATACCCCGTACTGACGATTTGCCGCTCGACCTCTCCGAGTTGCTGCAAATGGACGCCGTGCCCGCCCAGTCGGCGCGTGCGGCGGTTCAGGATGCACTGCTTCAGCCCAATCTGGACATGCTCAAGCTGTCACTGCAGAACATGTCGCTGATGGTCAAAAGTCCGATCAATATCGAGAACACGCTGAACGGTGTTATCAACGGCCTGCATTTGGGCGCCGGCCTGGAGCGGGTGATGCTGGCTGTGCTGGCAGACAACCAGACCCGCTTTCGAGCACGACGTGTAGCCGGCAAGGGTACCCAGAGTTGGCCACAGGACTTCAATCTGCCCTGTGTCGACGGCGAGCAGCACATCTTCAGCTTTGCCTTGAGCAACCAAGAAGCCATCTGGATGGGTTCGCCAGCGGCAGCCAGTTTGCAGGACTTGGTGACGCCAGCCATTACTGCTTGGCTCGGACAGGGCATGTTCTTCATCGCGCCGGTGTTGGCGGGTCAACGGCAGATTGGCGTACTTTACGCGGATATGCGTCTGTCGGGGCGGGCGCTGACCGAGTCGCAGTTCAGCGCCTTCAAACGTTTCGCCAAGCTGACAGGCGATTGCCTGCAGGCGCTGAGCAAGCGCAACTGATCAATTACCCGGCAGGCAAACCCCGGTCCCGGCTAGACCACAATAGCCATTGGGGTTTTTGTGCAGATACTGCTGGTGATAGGCCTCGGCATAGTAAAAAGTGGGTGCAGGCGTGATCTCGGTGGTGATGGCGCCCAGTCCGGCTTCCTGTAACCGATCGGCATAGTCTGCCTTGCTGGCCTCGACGCTGGCGCGCTGAGCCATATCGCTGACGTAGATGCCTGAGCGGTATTGCGTGCCCATATCGTTCCCCTGACGCATGCCCTGGGTTGGATCATGGGCTTCCCAGAAGGTTTTCAGCAGGCGCTGCAGACTGATCTTGTCCGGGTCAAATACCACCAGCACAACTTCATTGTGACCGCTCATACCGGAGCAGACTTCTTCGTAAGTGGGGTTTGGCGTAAAACCGGCGCAATAGCCTGC
This sequence comes from Halopseudomonas sp. 4NH20-0008, assembly GCF_057548395.1. Classification (NCBI taxonomy): domain Bacteria; kingdom Pseudomonadati; phylum Pseudomonadota; class Gammaproteobacteria; order Pseudomonadales; family Pseudomonadaceae; genus Halopseudomonas; species Halopseudomonas sp. 4NH20-0008. The sequence continues at coordinate 271,589 of NZ_BAAJMD010000001.1, read as the reverse complement.
GGCGGTGCTGTAAACACCGGGCAATTGCCAGAACAGCCGTTCGGCGCCCCAGAAGCAACCCATACCGAAAATGATCTGTTGCATGCCGTCCGGGAAAGGCGGCTTGATAGGTGTCCCGAGTACGGCATGAGTGCTGCTGGTAGCCATCGGCTCGGCGCGGCCGGGAAGTGCTTCTTCCGGGCTTGGCAGGCGCAGTTTGTTTTCTGGAACGCGGCGAAGGAACATGCTTGGACTCCTGTAAATGATGATCAGTGTGGTCCGTCTGGTCAGTGGCTGTCCATGCACCTGATACCGGCCTGTGTTGCCGGGTATGTCACGTGTCTCAGCGCTGCAGTTCACCGCGTTGCTCGAGCAGGTCACGGACCAGATACAGCGCGGCCAGGGCGCGACCTTCGGTAAAGTTGTCCTGCATGGCCAGATCGCCCAGGGCATACAAATCGACACTGTCGACGCGGATGGGTTCCGGCTCATCACCCGGCAGGCGTTTTTCATACAGGTCGCGTGCCAGCACCACGGCAATTTGTTGGCTCATGTAACCGGGTGACAGCGACAGATGGGTGATGTATTCCAGCCTTTGTGCGCCAAAGCCGGCTTCTTCCATCAGCTCGCGGTTGGCAGCCTCGAGCACATCCTCGCCGGGCTCAACCAGGCCTTTGGGAATGGACAGCTGGTAGTTGTCCATGCCGCCGCAATACTCTTCAATCAACAGCGCCGTGCGTGCGTCGCGTAATGCCACGACCATCACTGCGCCATAGCCTTGACCCTTGTTGACCAGGCGTTCGTAGGTGCGTTCGATGCCATTGCTGAAGCGCAACTGCACTTCTTCCACGGTAAACAGGCGGCTCTTGGCAACAATGCGTGCCTCGAGGATCTCGGGCTTTTGCGGCATGGGTACTCCGTGGTGATTGGGCGATGGCTTGGGTATCATAACGGCACATTCCACCAAAGCCCACATTGCCCATGCTCAACTGGACTGCCATCGACACCGTGCTGCTGGATATGGACGGCACTCTGCTGGATCTGCATTTTGATAACCACTTCTGGCTCGAATACTTACCCCAGCGCTATGCGGATCACCATGGTCAATCGCTGGCCTGGGCCAAGGCCGAGGTCTATCCGTTGATGCGCGCCAAGCAAGGGCAACTGGATTGGTATTGTCTGGATTTCTGGACCCGCGAACTGGGTCTGCCGATTGTCGAGCTCAAGCGCGAAATTGCCCACTTGATCAGCCTACGCCCCGATGCTGACCTGTTTCTGCAGGCGCTGCAGCGGGCCGGCAAGCAGGTGGTGCTGATCACTAATGCCCACCGCGATTCACTGTCGCTGAAAATGGAGCGGGTCGAGCTGATGACCTGGTTTCAGCGCCTGGTCAGCTCCCATGATTACGGCTACCCCAAGGAGGCCCAGGCGTTCTGGCATGCGCTACAGGCCGAGATCCCCTTTGATCCCGAACGCACCCTGTTTATCGACGACAGCCTGCCTATCCTGCGCAGCGCACGTTCGTACGGCGTTGCCCATTTGCTGGCGGTCAAGCAGCCGGATAGCCGCGGCGAGCCGAAGGATACCGAGGAGTTTGCGGCGGTGGGGGATTATGTCGAGCTGGTTGAAGGGCTGACGGAAGGCTGTAAGCTGTAAGCTGGAAGTACTCCGTAGGGCCAATTGTCTTGTTGTTGTTTTGGAGTAATGACTTGACGGCAACGGCGTAAAAACCATCCTGTTCCAGCTTCCAGCTTCCAGCTTCCAGCTTCCAGCTTCCAGCTTCCAGCTTCCAGCTTCCAGCTTCCAGCTTCCAGCTTCCAGCTTCCAGCTTCCAGCTTGCGCTAGCCTTTGCCTTTGGTCCGCGTCTGGTTTGGCTTGGCGTTCTTTTCGATGTAATCGATGATCAAGCCGGCGATATTGCGGCCGGTGGTTGACTCGATGCCTTCGAGACCGGGGGAGGAGTTGACCTCCATGACCACCGGGCCGTGATTCGAGCGCAGGATATCCACGCCGGCCACATTCAGGCCCATGACCTTGGCGGCGCGTACCGCGGTCATGCGTTCTTCGGGGGTGATCTTGATCAGGCTGGCGCTGCCGCCGCGATGCAGGTTGGAGCGGAACTCGCCGGGCTTGGCCTGACGCTTCATGGCGGCGATCACCTTGTCGCCAACCACCAGGCAGCGGATGTCCGCGCCGCCAGCTTCCTTGATGTATTCCTGTACCATGATGTTGGCTTTAAGCCCCATGAAGGCTTCGAGAACCGACTCGGCGGCCTGCTCGGTTTCGCACATCACCACCCCAATGCCCTGAGTGCCCTCAAGCAGCTTGATCACCAGCGGCGCACCGCCAACCATGCTGATCAGGTCTGGGATATCGTCGGGCGAGTGAGCAAAACCGGTCACCGGCAGGCCGACACCCTTGCGTGCCAGCAGTTGCAGTGATCTCAGCTTGTCTCGCGAGCGGGTAATGGCGACGGATTCGTTCAGCGGAAACACACCCATCATTTCGAACTGCCGTAACACCGCCGCACCGTAAAAGGTAATGGAGGCGCCAATCCGCGGGATCACGGCATCAAAACCGGTCAGCTCTTCGCCACGGTAGTGAATCGACGGCTTGTGGCTGGTGATGTTCATATAGGCACGCAGGGTATCAATCACCCGCACTTCATGGCCGCGCTCTTCCCCGGCTTCAACCAGGCGACGGGTGGAGTAGAGCTTGGGGTTGCGCGACAGTACCGCGATTTTCATGGGGGTTCCTTCAGGCATCATTGAGCAATAAAGCAGTTTGTGGCTTGTCCTGCACAAAGCGGACGCCGGGATTAATGACCAACTGGCCTTCAAGCATCGCCGTGCAACCGAGCAACACCCGGTAGCGCATGGCCTTGCGGCAGGTCAGGGTAAAGTAGACCAGCCATGATCGGTCACCCAGCACCATGGGCGTACAAATCACATGTCGTTCCTGTAACTGGCCATTGGAACTCTTGATTCGCTTGAACTCCACAAGGCGTGCCTCACAGGGCTGCTTGCGTTGTTTTTTCTGGCTACCGATATGGGCGTTGAATCTGACCCAGGTTTCACCGGCCCGTTCAAAGGTTTCGATGTCACTGGCATGCAGCGCAGAGGTTTTGGCGCCAGTGTCGACCTTGGCCATGATCAAGTCGATACCCAGATCAGGCAGGCCGATCCACTCGCGCAAACCAATCACGTTGAGGTGGTCAAAGGTTTTCATCGGTAGCCTGTCCTGTTGCAACGCGAATGGGGCGCATCATGGGCCAAGTCTCGCAAGGCCACAAGCCTGATACACTGCCCCTAAGGTGAGGAGTACAGACCCTATGGCGGAAGATGGCAAGGTACGTTTGGACAAATGGCTCTGGGCCGCGCGTTTTTTCAAGACTCGGGCACTGGCAAAGGCAGCAATCGAGGGCGGCAAGGTGCAGTGTCAGGGCGAGCGCTGCAAGCCCGGCAAGGAGCCGCGGTTGGGAGATCAATACCAGATTCGTCAGGGCTTTGATCTGCGCACGGTGGTGGTGAAGTCCCTGGTTGATCAGCGCCGCGGCGCCAGTGAAGCTCAGCTGCTCTATGAAGAAACCCCTGAAAGTGTGGCCCAGCGTGAAGCCAAGGCGCTGCAACGTAAGGCATTGGGAGCCAGCGGCTTGATCAGCGAGCACCGGCCGAGTAAAAAACAGCGCCGGCAGATATTCCGTTTTCGCGACGAGCGTAATACCTCGGCTGACGACTGAGGGGTATAATCGTTTTCTTTATAGTCCCATGGGTTGTTCGCATGTCAGTTGAAGATACCTCCCAGCGCTTTTTGTTTGAACACGCCGATGTGCGTGGCGAGCTGGTCTCGCTCGACCAGAGCTACCGTGAGGTGCTGGCCAAGCACGACTACCCGGAGCCAGTGCAGGCCTTGCTGGGCGAAATGCTGGCAGCGGCGGTGCTGCTGTCGACGACCCTGAAATTTGATGGCCTGCTGGTGTTGCAGGCGCGCTCTCCAGGACCGGTGTCACTGCTGATGGTCGAATGCTCAAGTGATCAGCGGGTCCGTGCCATAGCCCGGTATGCCGATGATCTGCAGGGCTATACTCTGGCAGAACTGATGCCCGAGGCGGTCATGGCCATGACCATTGATCCGGATAATGGCCAGCGTTATCAAGGCATTGTTGCGCTGGAAGGTGAGAGTCTGGCGGCGGCCCTGACAGCTTACTTTGATACCTCCGAACAGTTGCCAACGCTGTTTCGTCTGCAGGCTGATGGGCGGCGTGCCCGCGGGTTCCTGTTGCAGGCCTTGCCCGCCGACCGCCAGAAGGACCCGGAGCAGCGCGCCGCCACCTGGGAACACCTGAGTATCCTGGCCAAAACCCTGAGCGCCGAAGAGCTGCTGTCGCTGGATAACCAGACCGTGCTTTTCCGTCTGTTCCATGAGGAGGAGGTACGGCTGTTTGAGCCGCGCGCAGTCTGCTTCGAGTGCAGTTGTTCGGCTGAGCGTTCAGCCAATGCGCTGGTCAGCCTTGGTCATCAGGATGCACTAAGCCTGTTGCAGGAGCGCGGTGGTGAAATTGAGATAGACTGCCAATTCTGCAATACCCGTTATCGCTACGGCGAAAATGAGCTGGATGAGCTGTTCAGCAATCTCAAGGAACAGGCAAAAAAATTACATTGATGCCTCTAAATCGGGCATTTCAACGATTATAGCCGGTACCTATCAGCATCATGCAAAAGTTGCGCGGAAGAGGTTTAGCGCGCTTGTCTTTTTTTTGGCATAATGCTGCGCCTGCACGCTGACCTGGGAATACTTCTGCGCTTCCCAAGCGATTATATATAGCTGAGGCCGACCATCGGTCTTAATGGAGATTTCGGTCACAGCCGAAGAGGATGACGTTTGATGACGCAAAGTATCCACACCGTACATACTGATCTGAGCGTTGCTCAACTGATCGAACTGGCCATTCAGCGCAACGAAGGTCAGTTGGCCGATACCGGTGCGCTGGTAGTCAATACCGGCGCCCGTACTGGCCGTTCGCCGATGGATCGCTTCATCGTTGAGGAGTCCACGACCCGTGACGCTATTGCCTGGGGTCCGATCAATCGGCCCTTCCCGGCGGACAAGTTCGACGCCCTGTGGCAGCGTGTTGCCGGTTATCTGGCTGAACGCACCAGCTTTGTTTCGCATGTGCATGTGGGTGCCGATCCGGCCCATTACCTGCCCGTGGTAATGAGCACCGAAACCGCCTGGCATAACCTCTTTGGTCGTACCCTGTTCATCAATCCCGAACAGTTCAATCCGGCCAACAAGGAGCGCTGGCAGATTATCAATGCCCCGCACTTTGTCTGTGAGCCTGAGCGTGACGGCACCAACAGCGACGGCTGTGTGATCATCAACTTTGCCCAGCGCAAGGTGCTGCTGGCCGGCATGCAGTATGCCGGGGAAATGAAGAAAGCCATGTTCTCGGTGCAGAACTTCCTGCTGCCAGCCAAGGACGTGCTGCCCATGCACTGTGCCGCCAATGTCGGTGACGAGGGCGATACCACACTGTTCTTCGGTCTGTCTGGTACCGGCAAGACCACCCTGTCTGCCGATCCGGCGCGCAATCTGATCGGTGATGATGAGCACGGCTGGGCGACAGGCTCGGTGTTCAATATCGAAGGCGGCTGCTACGCCAAGTGCATCGACCTGTCGCAGAAGAATGAGCCGGTGATCTGGAATGCCATCAAATTCGGTTCCATCATCGAAAACGTGGTGATTGATGCGGAAACCCGCGTAGCCGATTACACCGATGTCAGCCTGACCCAGAACACCCGTGTGGCTTATCCGCTGGCGCATGTCGAGAAGCGCGTTGAAGCCAACCGTGCTGGTGAGCCGAACGCCATCATCTTCCTGACCTGTGATCTGACCGGTGTGTTGCCGCCCGTCTCCATCCTCAACAATCACCAGGCGGCCTACCACTTCCTGTCCGGTTACACCGCGTTGGTCGGTTCAACCGAGATGGGATCGGGTGGCGGTATCAAGTCGACCTTCTCTACCTGCTTTGGCGCGCCGTTCTTCCCGCGTCCGGCTGGCGAGTATGCCGAGCTGCTGATCAAGCGCATCAATGCCTTCGGTAGCAAGGTCTATCTGGTCAACACCGGTTGGACCGGCGGTCCCTACGGCAAGGGTAATCGCTTCAGCATCCCGACTACCCGCGGCATCATTGCAGCGATTCAGTCCGGTGCGCTGATCAATACCGAAACCGAACATCTGCCGGTCATCAATCTGGACGTGCCCAAGGCGGTTCCGGGGGTTGAAACCGTGCTGCTGAATCCACGTAATACCTGGTCCGAGCAGGCTGAGTATGATGAAGCGGCCAAGGCCCTGGCTAAACTCTTTGTCGAGAACTTCAAGAAGTTCGAGGTAGCAGAAGACATCGTCAAGGCAGGGCCACAGCTCTAAGCTGACCCCGGTACTGAAAACGGACCCGCCTGATGGCGGGTTTTGTTTTTTATAGCCTGATGTCGTCTTGTTTTTTGCCGCAAAAAGCCGAGCTGAACTGTTGTCCGAGGCTATTTCGCGACTGGTTACGAGAATGCCACGATTGACTGTGCATTTTGGGGTTGACAGGCTGGCGCTGGCCGGTAAAATGGCGCGCCTTGGCAGGGGTTATGTAACAGCTGTTACCGCCTCTTCAAGTGTTGAAGTAATTCCGCGATAGCTCAGTTGGTAGAGCAAATGACTGTTAATCATTGGGTCCCAGGTTCGAGTCCTGGTCGCGGAGCCAATTCAAGAAAATCGGGGTATAGCGCAGCCTGGTAGCGCGCCTGCTTTGGGAGCAGGATGTCGAGAGTTCGAATCCCTCTACCCCGACCATTTTCTGTACGTTGAGCACCGGGTCGTTAGCTCAGTTGGTAGAGCAGTTGGCTTTTAACCAATTGGTCGTAGGTTCGAATCCTACACGACCCACCACTCATCTATCAGCGTCAAACCTTCCGTTTGACGTCTTCGCACGATCCAAGCCCATACTCTGATTCCTCCAGCTTCTTCCGAGAAGTACTTTTACCTGTCCGTATGAATTCTGTCTGTTACGCGAATGCGTTGCCTCGCCGGGTTCGGCGCTGATGTGCGCAGACCCGGCGACGCTCTGTTGTGCCCCTCAGTGCAGCTTCAGGCGCGGTTCTGTGCTGCGGCCGATACGGTCGCTGAGCATTAACAGCAGCGTACGTGGAACGCCGTACAAGGCCATCTGGTGCATGCGATACAGCGAGATATAGAAGAGTCTGGCCAGCTTGCCTTCGAGCATCACGCTGCCGGTCAGGTTGCCCATCAGATTGCCTACGGCGCTAAAGCTGGCGAGGGAAATCAGTGAGCCGTAATCCCTGTACTCATACGTCAGCAGGTCCTTGCCCTCAAGTACCCGGCCGAGATTTTTGGCCAGCAGGCTGGCTTGCTGGTGGGCCGCCTGTGCGCGCGGCGGCACAAAGGTGCCAGCTTCGCCGGCCGGGCAGGCGGCACAATCACCAAAGGCGAAAATGCGTTTGTCCAGCGTGCTTTGCAGGGTGCTGTAGACCGCCAATTGATTGATACGGTTGGTTTCCAGGCCCAGCTCGGTCAGGAAGGCCGGTGCCCGTATACCCGCGGCCCAGACCTTGAGTGAGGCGGGGATGCACTCGCCGTTGGCCAACAGCAGATGCTCGGCGGTCACTTCCTTTACTGCCGCACCGGTATGCAGATACACGCCCAGACTTTTCAGGGTCTCGGTAACCGGAGTGCCGATGCGCTCAGGCAGGGCGGGCAGCACCCTTGGGCTGGCCTCAATCAGATTGATATGCAGGTCTTCAGGTCTGATGCGATCCAGCCCATAGGCTTGCAGCAGCCGTGCGGCATGGTGCAGTTCGGCTGCCAGCTCGACACCGGTTGCGCCGGCACCGATGATGGCGACATTGATGCGCTCACTGACGCCCTGTTCGCCACGGGCCTGGGCTTTCATGTACTGATTCAGCAGCAGGCGGTGAAAACGCTCGGCCTGGGCGCGGGTATCCAGAAACAGACAGTGCTCAGCCGCACCGGGTGTATTGAAATCGTTGGTTGTGCTGCCCACCGCCAGCACCAGATAGTCATAGCCCAGCTCGCGCTCGGGTATCAACTCCTGGCCCAGATCATCGAGTATGGCCCCCAGCTTGATCAGCCGGCGCTCACGGTCCAGACCACGCATGGCGCCAAGCTGAAAGTGGAAGTGATTCCACTTGGCCTGGGCAACGTAGTTCAGTTCGTCTTCGGTGGAGTTCAGGGAGCCGGCGGCCACTTCATGCAGCAGCGGCTTCCAGATATGGGTCATGTTGGCATCGACCAGGGTGATGCGTGCGCGCTTGCGCTTGCCCAGGCGGCGGCCCAGACGGGTGGCTAATTCCAGACCGCCGGCACCTCCGCCGACGATCAGGATACGGGGCAGGGCACTATCGCTCGTGTTTTGCGTCATGGCTGAAACTCACTGATAAATGAAACTGTGATCAGCGCTGACGCAGTCTCGCGGCGTTATCCCAGAACCAGGCCCGCCAGCATGCGCGCGAGCAGGCCCATGCCTACGACGGCGCCGAAGATAATGCCCAGCAGGAGCCAGATGTTGAAAGGCTTGCGGTCCACTTTCTGGGCGGGCAGGTTGAGATACTCATCGACCTTTTTCTGGTCTTCAGGGTACAGGCGGCTAGGCATGTGCTGACCTTTTATTTTGAGCTGGTGCAAGGCGACGCTGCGTCAACTTGAGCTGACTTTCAGGCATTCTAGACCTGACTGACGTGGATTGCATCAATTCAGGCTGTAACACTACGCTGTGCCACAGTGTGAAGGCGCTGACGGATTGTTATGATCAGACACTCCAGCCAACGGAGTGTTTCCATGCTTGCTGTCAGCCTGCTGACCACGACCCAGATGGTACTGGGCTTGTTGTTATACACCGGGGTATTGCTCTGGGCCGCCATGCGTGTGCCGTGGATCGAATTGCTGGCGGACAGCCGGCGTCAGCATCTGTTTTACGGCAGTGTCTTTGTGCTCTTTGTCCTGTGGCTGGTGCGTCGGGACTTTGATAGCGGCCTGACCTTCCACTTTATCGGCCTGACCGCGGTGACCCTGCTGCTTAACTGGCACCTGGCAATCCTCGCGGGGACGCTGGCGCAACTGGCGCTGCTGGTATTGGGGTTGGATGAGCCGGAGGCTTTCGGCATCAACGGCCTGTTGCGCGTGCTGTTACCGGTAATGGTGACCGTGCTGGTCAGTCAGGCTCTGGAGCGGCTGCGACCCAGCAACCTGTTTGCCTACATCTTTGTCAGTGGTTTTACCTCGGCGGCTTTGGCAGCGGTTGTCACCGTGCTAGCGGGTATTGGCTTGTTGGCCTGGTCGGGTCAGATGGCCGCGCCGGACTCATTGCTGGAGGTGTTTGGTTATCTGTTGTTGGTGGCTTTTCCCGAAGCCTTTATCAACGGTACCGTGATCACCGGTCTGGTAGTTTTTTATCCGGATTGGCTGGACACCTTTGACGGCGACCGTTATTTGCAAGAACCCTTAGGTCCGGATGACAGATCCTGAGCCAGATCAATGTCGCGCTTGGCTAGCTATGCTTCAATTGGGCTTTGGAATGGGAGTCGGAACATGTCTGTATATAAATTGGCGGCAGCCTTGATGCAGGACAATATTGCCCGTGCCGAGGCCGAGGGCTTCACTGACCAGGCTCTGGCACGTGCCATGATCAGCGAAATTATTGGCGTTTATCGGCGTGAGCGTACCCAGGCGGATATTGCCCATGAACTGCAGTTCCTCGCCGAGAACCTCGACGAGGATGCTGATTACGCGTTCATGCGCCCCTGAGCCGGCTTCAGGGCATCAATACTTCGATGATGCCGTCGGCGCTGACGCTGACATCGGCCTGGCCGCCTTCAACCGAAGGGCTAGCCATTTCCATATCCGCTGACATGCTCGACATGCGTGCTTGACGCAGCATGGGAGGCGGCATGAATTGGCTGTTGAGGTTGAGACTGACGATCTTGTATCCGTTGCCACCGAGGCTTTGGCTGGCAATCTCGGCACGTGCCTTGAAGGCCTCGATGGCTTCACGAATCAGCTCATCCTCGGTGCTACGGCGGCTGACGGCTGACAGGCTGAACTGCATGTCGTTCAGGCTCAGTTGACCAAGCAGTTCGCCGGTCAGGTTGGAGAGCGTGGCAAAGTCATTGCTTTCAAGAATGATTTCTCCACGTTCGCGCCAAGCGGTAATGGTCTGACCCTTATCGTCATAGACCGGTTGACTGCTGCGGCTGCCACTGGAAACGCGAACACTCTCGTGGCCACGGGCAATGGCGAGTGCCGCATTGAGACGCGTGGTAATGCGGTTGGCCAGGTCTGCCGCATTGTCATCCTGATCCTGGGCATACAGGCGCACGCGAAGCAGATCATGATTGACGGCGCGTTGCACTTCGGCACGCAGGGCAACCTGATTGTAAGTTTGTTCGGCAGCGTACAAGCTGCCAATGCAGCCAAGCAGAAGACTGCCGGTCAGCAGGGCGGATAACAGTGATGGGCGCATAGTTGAACTCCTGTAGGGATGCGGCTTTGACAGTGGCGCAGGGTAAATAATTCCCGAGCATCCTGATACATCGCGCGGATGGTTCGCCGCACGCAATTATGCGACGCTGTGACACAGCTTGGTTGTTCAATACCGAGCCTATACTGGAGCGCCAATCTGTGTCGAATCGGTTTCTTATGAGCCCCAAGACCCTTGCCCTGTCGCCTACCCGGCAGAACCTCTGGCGGTTAATTCTGATTCGCTTGCTGGTTTTGCTGGCACAAAGCCTGTCGGTCATGGGCGCCTATGTCAGCGGCTGGTTCCCCTTGCCCTGGGCACCCCTTTTGCTGACCCTGGGTCTATCTGCGCTGGTTAGCATAGTGACGCTGCTACGCCTGTCGCGGCGCTGGCCAGTAACCGATTTCGAATATGGCTTGCAGCTGTGTTTCGACATGCTGATTCATAGCGTCCTGCTGTACTACTCGGGTGGTCCGACTAACCCCTTCGTGTCCTATTATCTGGTGCCGCTGACCATCGCGGCGGCCACCCTGCCGTGGTTTTACACTGCGGTGCTCGGTGGCTTTGCGGTGGCAGCCTACAGTGTGCTGCTACTTTGGTACGAACCGTTGAACGCCTTTGTCCTGCCGGTCAGTCGCGGTTCGATCAATCTGCATACCATCGGCATGTGGCTGAATCTGGCCATGAGTGCCGGCTTGATCAGTCTGTTCGTGGTGCGCATGGCGGCCGCGCTGCGCCAGCATGCCGAGCGCCTGGCCGAACGACGCGAACAAAGCATGCGTGACACCCAGTTATTGGGTATAGCCAGTGTGGCTGCCGGAGCCGCCCATGAGTTGTCTACGCCACTCTCGACCATGAGTGTGCTGCTCAAGGACTTGCGCAGTGACTACGCTGATCCGCATTTGCAGGAGGACCTGGCCCTGCTGCAGGAGCAGGTCAAGCTGTGCAAGGACAGCCTGCAGCATATGGTTCGCAGCGCTGAGCAAAGCCGTCTGCAGCCCAGCCGACCCGAAGTGGCTGATGTCTGGCTGAAGGGCCTGCTGACCCGTTGGCAGTTGATGCGGCCCGAAGCCTCGTGGCAGTGGATGCCGCTGCCGTCGGGTCCTGTGCCCAGTTTGCAATCCAGCCCGGAGCTGGGGCAGGCAGTACTGAATCTATTGAACAACGCCGCTGATGCCTGCCTGGAGGGAATCGAGATAAGCCTCAGTTGGGATAGTCGGCGTCTGACCCTGACGATACGCGACTACGGCCCCGGCGTGCCACTGCATGTGGCCGAACAATTGGGCACAGCCTTTGTAACCACCAAGGACAAGAAGGGTTTTGGCCTGGGGCTGTTTCTCAGCCAGGCTGCCGTTGAGCGCACCGGCGGCAGTGTGCGCCTATACAATCAGGAGGGCGGCGGGACGCTGAGTGAAGTGATCCTGCCCATTACCCAGGAGAAAGCAGATGAATGAGCCAAGCGAGCTGGAGGAGCAGCCTTTGTTGCTGCTGGTGGACGATGATCCGACCTTTACCCGGGTCATGGCCCGGGCGCTGTCACGCCGGGGCTTACGGGTAAATACCGCAGGCGATGCCGAAGAAGCCATGCAGCTGGCCCGTGAAGAGCAGCCCGACTACGCGGTGTTGGACCTGAAAATGGAGGGTGACTCCGGCCTGGTGCTGTTACCGCGCTTGCTGGAGCTGTATCCGGAGCTGCGGGTGGTTATTCTTACCGGCTACTCGAGCATCACCACTGCGGTCGAAGCCATCAAACGCGGTGCCTGCAACTACCTGTGCAAACCGGCGGATGCCGATGATGTATTGACGGCGTTGCTGTCAGATCAGGCCGATCCCGAAACCCTGGTGCCGGAGCATCCGATGTCGGTTGACCGTTTGCAGTGGGAACACATACAGCGCGTTCTGGCCGAGCATGAGGGGAATATTTCTGCGACAGCGCGGGCGTTGGGCATGCATCGCAGGACCTTGCAACGCAAGTTGCAGAAGCGCCCGGTCAGGCGTTGAGGGTCAAAGTTTGGATTTTTGTCCTTAAGCAACTAGGGTGAAGACTGTGTTCTGATAGTGTTCAGCGGTTCTCCAGTGGGGTGATCAGCATGTTTGCAGAAATGCGTAGCGACCGGACCGAGTCTGTCCACCTGTTCACCGACAGGGTCAGCGGTCTGGAGGCGATCATTGCGATTCACAGCAGTCGGCTCGGCCCCGCTTTGGGAGGCTGTCGTTATATGCCCTATGCGAGCCAGCAGGACGCCTTCAATGACGCCCTGCGTCTGGCCCGCGGCATGAGTTACAAGGCGGCGCTGGCCGGGCTTGAACATGGCGGAGGCAAGGCGGTGATTATCCGTCCCGCCCATGTGCCAGATCGGGCGAGCCTGTTCGAAGCCTTTGGTCGCTGCATTGAATCCCTGCGCGGCAGTTACATTACCGCCATGGACAGCGGTACCGGAAATGAGGACATGGACTGCATCGCCCAGCAGACCGGGCATGTGACCAGTACCACACAGGCTGGGGATCCATCACCGCACACGGCACTCGGGGTGCTGGCGGGCATCAAAGCGGCTGCCCGCGCCAGGCTCGGTAGCGATGACTTGAATGGTGTGCGCATCGTGTTGCAGGGCTTGGGCAATGTTGGCTACGCCCTGGCCCAGTTGCTGGTTACCGAGGGCGCGGAGCTTCAGGTTACCGATCTGGATGCCGGCAAGGTACGCCTGGCCATTGATGAACTGGGGGTCAGTCCGGTGGCCGCGGATGCCGTGTATGAATCACCCTGCGATATATTTGTGCCCTGCGGACTGGGCGGCGTTCTGAATAGGGGCAGCATCAATCAACTGCGTTGTGCCGCCATCGCCGGTGCCGCCAACAATCAGCTGGCGGATGCCGAGTCAGCTGATCTGCTCGATAGCCGTGGCATTCTCTACAGTCCCGATTATGTGATCAACGCCGGTGGCCTGCTGCATGTGGCCTTGACCCACAGGGGCGACAGCCCGGGTACCATTGCAGCGCGGGTAAGGCAGATTGGCTCGCAGCTGGATCAGTTGTTTGCCCAGAGTCTGGCCGAGGGCCGTTCTCCAGCCGAGGTGGCGGACCGGCGCGCCGAGGCCATTCTTTACCCCGACGGCTGAGCGCTGGTCGGTTTCAGCTCTTGTCCAGACCAAAACGCTTGCGCAGCTGTGTCTCCAGAATCGAAGTGGGCAACCAGCGCTTCATGCGCACCATGCTGCGGGCGCTGGTGCCAATCAGCGCGGTTTCCGGGCGCAGCGGATTCTTGATATAGCCCATCAGTTCCTCGGCGAAATCCGCAGACGACGTTGAACTGGCCTTTTGCGAGGCTTTGGCTCGAGCCTGTACAGCCTTTTCCCAGGGCTTGAACCAGGATGCCTCGGCCAGTGTGATGGCGGCGCTGGCGTTGTTGCCAAAATCCGAAGCAATGGCACCGGGCTGAACGGTCAGGACACCTATCTCAAAGGGCGCCAATTCCATGCGCAGGGCTTCTGACAGGGCATGCAGGGCGGCCTTGGAGGCGCAGTAGACGCCGGAAAAAGGCGTGGTGGTGACCCCCGAGACACTGCCGATATTGACGATCAGGCCTTTGTTGGCGCGCAGCAAGTCGGCGCAGGCGCGGACCAGTTGGATGGGCGCAAAGACATTGGTGTCGAACTGCTTGAGCAGGGTGTCGCGATCAGCGTCGAGCACGGGTCCCATGGCCCCATAACCGGCATTGTTGACCAGCAGGTCTAGGCGCCCGGCTTCGCTTTGCAGCCGCTCTGCGCAGGCTTCAATCTGCTCGGCATCGTTGACATCCAGGGTCACCGCGACCGCTCCACGGGCAACCAGCGCTGCCAGGCTGTCCGGGTTGCGCGCGGTGGCCCAGACCTGGTAGCCCTCGTCGAGGCAGCGGTTGGCAAGCGCCTGGCCAATGCCGCTGGAGCAGCCGGTGATCAAAGCAACAGGTGAGGTCATGGTGTCGGCCTTATGCAAAGTGGTGGGTTCTTATTGGAATTCAGCCTGAATGTTGTCGGCACTGAAGCGCAGCTCCGAGGCGCGATAGCCCCGCCGCAAGGACGGAATGGCAAAACAGCTCTGCCAGCTCTCGCCGGCCTGGATTGGTCGGTCAGTCTGGTACTCATCGCTACGGACACTGACGTCCAGCAGGTTGGCGCTCTGGCCTGGCTGGTTGGCCAGCAACTGCCAACTGACGGTCCTGGCAGTGCGTTCAGTTCGATTGGCAATGCTGATCTGAAGCGGTTTGCCAAAGGCGCATTGTTCCGGTTGGTACAGGACGCTGAATTCCAGTTGCTCGATCAGGCGGCTATTGAACCATTGCTGCAAGCCAACTGCCCCCGCCAGCAACAGTATCAGTGCCAGAAGAATGCCGCTAAAGGGCAACATGACCCGCGGAAAGCGCAGCAGCATGACCAACCAGAAAACAAACAGGGCGATGCCAAGTGGCATGGAGTGCTCCAGAAAAAGGATGTTCAATGACCAAGACTTTATCAGACCTTAACATCACCCGGTGCCCAGCCAAACAATTCGCAACTGTTGTGTAGGCAGGCGTTGGCCAGCTGTGCTGGACTTTCGTTACGCAGTTGGGCGAGTTCATGGCAGATTTGCGCCAGGGCGGCCGGGTTATTGCGTTGCCCGGCCAGAAAGGCCGGTGCCATGTCAGGCGAGTCGGTTTCCAGTACCAGACTGTCCAGCGGCAGTGAGGCCAGCGTGCGCCGCAGGCGCAGTGCCTGCGGCCAGGTTGCAGCACCACCAAGGCCGAGCTTGAAGCCCAGGCGACAGTACTCTCTGGCTTCCTCGGGACTGCCGGCAAAGGCATGGATGATCCCGGCCCGCGGCAGCCGATAGCGCTTTAGGGTGGCAATGGTGACAGCATGGGCCCGCCGGACATGCACTAACACGGGCAGGTTGAAGTCCCGAGCCAGCTGCAATTGCGCTTCGAACAGTCGTTGTTGATGGTCGCGGTCGGCGTCCGTCACATAGTAATCCAGGCCTGTCTCGCCGACAGCGCAACACTGCGGATGGCTGATGTATGCGGCCAAGCAGTCGCGCAGTGCAATCAGGTCGTCGGGTTGGTGCTGATGGCTTAACACGGGATGCAAACCGAAGGCCGCATACAGCTGGGGATGGCTGCTGCACAGTTGCCAGATCCGTGACCAGTTATCCCGCAGCACCCCCAGTACAACCAGCCGGGCAACCCCCTGGGCACGACAGTCGGCCAATACCTGCTGGCGGTCGGCATCAAAGTCAGGAAAATCCAGATGCGTATGGGTATCGATATAGCGCGCTGTGGGGCTGGACATGGCTCAGATTTCCAGCGGTATGTCGCTGGTCATTAGCTGCTCCAGCAACATGGGTTTGCCAATGTGAAAGCCCTGGGCGTAATCCACCCCGAGCTGGCTGACGATCTCCAGAATCTCGACGCTTGAGACGTACTCGGCGATGATTTTCTTGCCTAGAAAGTGGCCCATCTCGGTGATGGACTTGACCAGGGCAAAATCGAAATTGTCCTCGGCAATGTTGCGAATAAAGGCCCCGTCGATCTTGATGAAATCCACGGGAAGGCGTTTCAGGTAGGCGTAGGAGGATTGCCCTGAGCCAAAGTCGTCGAGTGAAAAGCGGCAGCCAATTTCCTTCATTTCATTAATAAAGTCGGCGGCGTCGGCCAGGTTGTCGATGGCGGCGGTTTCGGTAATTTCAAAGATCAGCTTGTCTCTGGGTACGTTGTAACTGACCAGTAATTCAAAGAGAAAATCCAGAAACGACTCATCGTTCAGTGAGCAGCCGGAAAGATTGACGGAAAAGCCGCCGAAACCGGCGAGTTGCTCGGGGTTGGCGTCCATCCAGCGCAGCACGGTTTCGATGACCCAACGGTCTACCGCGCCCATGCGATTGAACTCTTCGGCGGCCTTGATAAAGTCGGCTGGCGCAAGGTGCTCACCGTGCTCATCAACCACAGTCAGGAGAATCTCATAGTGGGTGTTGGCGGCGCTGGCATCGGCAATCGGGGCGATTTTCTGGCAACGTACCTTCAAGCGGTTTTCGTCCAGTGCGCGGGTGATGCGGGTGACCCAGGAAATCACTTCATCGCGTTCGCGGAAACGCGTATCTCCGGGCTTGATGATCTGGATGTCACGGTGACCGGATTTCTTGCTCATCTCGGTGACGGTTTCGATCGAGCGCAGCAGCTCCATGGGTTCAGGGCTGTGTTTGTCGATGGCGATCATCGACATGGCGCAGGCAATGGTAAAACTGTGCTCGCCGCTGACAAAGCGCCTCAGTTCAATCGCCGATTTGAGCGCCACAGCCAACCTGAAACCCTCATTCTGGGTGTTCACGGGCAGGATCATGGCGAACTGATCAACCCCCACGCGCCCGGCCACCGGGGTATTACCGATGGTGTCGCGGATGGTCGTGGCAATGCTTTGCAATAACTGGTCTCCGGCTTCATAACCGCAGGTGTTATTGACTAGCTTGAACTGCATGACATCCATGAACAACAGGGCGAAGCGCGCCTCGCCGTCCCGCGCGCGGGAAACACCATCGCCCAGGGCGCGTATGAATTCACGGCGGGTCTTGAGTCCGGTCAGGGGGTCCATGGCCGCTTCGATGGCCAGCTTGTCGTAGACGGTCTGTACCAGTGAGTCGAGACCCTGTTCCAGTGCCGGGCTATCGGCATCCTTGAGCAGGGTCAGGCCGCCGTTGCGCAGCAGTTCGGCCACCATTTCCAGTGGCATTTCTTCGGCTTTACTGCCGCGGTGATTGCAAAAAACCATAAGCCCGCTATCTGGGTCGGTCCAGGCAAGATAATAGAGTCGGATGTCCTTGCCCTGGCTGTGACGCTCCAGCCACTGGCCAGGCTGCAGTTGCCGGGCACGTTTGCGCCAGCGCTGCTGGTCCTTGTTCACTAGCGGATCTGCTTCAGTGGTGGCATCCGGTTTGCTGGCTGGCGCGGAGGCAGGTATGAAATGACGGGTTTTGACTTCGGTGTTCTCCGGGTCGCGGAGCAGATTGTCCAGGTCAATGATGACGTCCTTGTGGCGAGCAGTTGAGTCCGGGATTTTCGACAGCCCCTTGCTGATCAGGTTCATCAGTTTTTTCGCGCTGAAGCGCAGCCGCTTTTCGTCCCATTGGCCCGGAACCGTGCGCACAATGAGTTGATCCAGTACGACCAGCGGCATTTCCCAGGCCAGGCTGCCGACGCCTTCGCGGATATAGCTTAAGCGCATCAGCTCCGTCCAGCCGTTGTCGATCAGAGCCAGGATGGGCTCGGCCAGTCTATGATTGGCCAGCAGGGTGGTCAGCTCCTGTTCGATCAGAGCGTTGGCCTGGTTGATCCGTTGCTGGCCTTCGCAGGCTTCAGTAACTCGCCTCAGGTTGCGCGCGAATAGCTGTTGCTCGCGATGTACGCGCTCATCCAGACCACTGAGAATCTTGCCAAAGGCCTCATTGTTGTCGCTTTCGTCGGCCAGCAGGGTGCGTATCGCCTCGATCACTACCTGACGATTGTCATCCACGTTGATACTGCGTTGATCGGCCAGACGGGCGATCTGGTTGATAGCCTGGCGTGCAGGGTGGTGCTCTGCCGAGAACAGCTCTGGATCCTTGAGCATGACCTTGAGTAGCGGGATTTCCAGCTTGCGCAGTTCACAGCGCAGATCCTCGAGTATCTGCCCGTTGTGCACGATATGCTCGAACAGACTCTCGACCATCTCGACCGAATTCTGCTCCTGACTGCCGAGGCGTTGGCCCGGCGCTACTGAGGATTGCAGGAATTGTCGCAGCGCGCCCGGAGACTCGAGCTGTGCCTTGCCCAGAAGCACCGCCTGTTGCAGTTGCTGCAGAGTGGTCTGTAGCTGTTCCGGCGGCATGCTGATCATGGCCGGCATGGTGGCCGCGTGTCCTGGTCTGCGGCGCAGCTGACGCTCTACGGAGAGGAGCCTGGAGGCGGTTGAGAAGGCGCTCTGGCTGCCGGTGCCGGTTTCCTTGAGCTGGGCTTGTGCCGGTACCGGGCCAGCAGTGGAGGAGGTTGACTCGGGACTGGCGTCGACAGCCCCTTGGGTGGCCTGGCGCTGCGTGGCTAGATATGCCGATATATCAATATCAGGCAAGACCCCGGCATCCATGAATAGCTGGTTAAGCGGCGCATAGACCTTGTCCAGTGACTGCATCAGCACATCGTGGAATAGCTGGAACAGCTGCTTGCGTTGTTCCAGCGTCATGACCAGCTTATCGATGGCGTCGGCAAAGCTGAGGGCAATGGCTGCCGGGGAGTAGGGGTTCCAGATTCGCGTCTGACCGGGCATGGCAAAGGCCGCCTCGATACGCACCTGCAATGCCAGCAAGGGCTCCTGCAGACGCTGCTCAGCACGTGAAATAACCATGCGCACCACCAGCCAGTTTTCGAAGGCGTCCTTGGCTACCAGGGACAGGCTGTTATGTGTTGCAGCACTGCCCTGTTCAGGCTGAGCGTCCTGCGCGGCGGTGTCCGGGAGCTGACCCTCGGCAATCTCACTGGCCTGGCGACAGAGACTGCTGACTGTCTGTTGCGTGAGGCGCTGACTGAGGGCGCGAAGCTGAATCTGCAAATCCAGATAGCGTTGCTGATCAGTATGGGTGCGTTGCTGTTCGGCGGCCTCGAACAGGGCTCGATCAATGGCCTGGAAAAAGGCTTCGAAGCGGTTGTCGAGGTAGCTGCGCATCAGTCGATTGGTGGACTGGATAAGATGTCGACGCTGCTCCAGGTTCAGTGTCTGCTGGGGTGTGGCGCGCAACAGGCTGTCAATGGCCTCGTTCTGCTGCTGTTGGGCGGCCTGTTGTAGCAGGGACAGATCCGCAGGGTTCTGTTCGGTCAGGCGCAAACCCAAACCGGCACCGGTGATATGGGCCAGATTGACGCGCAGGGTTACGGGCTGGTTTTTCAGGCTGAAGTCGATCAGCGCAGGTTGGTCAATCTTGAGGCTTGAGGGCTGCTCGTTGGGCTGGTCGAGACTGATCAGCAGGCCATCATGGCTGAACTCCCGGATCAGGCAGTGGTGCGCCGATCCATTGGCAAAGCGGATAATCGCCTTGATAGCAATGCGCTGGCGCGAGAAAAGTCTTTTGTCCACAGCTACACCTTGGCTTCATGCCAAAAAGACTGAATCCTTTCAGTCTAGCGTTGCTGGCGCCAATGAACAGCCATGTGGCCTGAATCTGGCACAGAATGTCATTCAGGCCATCAGACTGGCGCGCAGAGACTCGGGTGCGCATGTTCTACTCGCAGCTTGTGGCTTGCCGCTTGAAACTGAGCCGCTCAGTGGTGCTCGCGGGTGGCGCGGAAGGTGATGTCCGGCCAGCGCTCTTCGGTCAGATTCAGGTTGACCCGAGTAGGTGCCAGGTAGGTCAGGTGTCCGCCACCATCAACGGCCAGGTTCTCCATGGCCTTGTTGCTGAATTCCTCGAGCTTTTTCTTGTCACTCGACTCAATCCAGCGCGCTGACCAGACGTTGACCGGCTCATACATGCACTCGACCTTGTATTCTTCCTTGAGGCGACTGGCAACCACATCGAACTGCAGAACCCCGACGGCGCCGAGGATGATGTCGTTGCTGCGTTGCGGAAAGAACACCTGGGTGGCGCCTTCCTCAGCCAGTTCCTGCAGGCCCTGGCGCAATTGCTTGGACTTCAGTGGGTCCTTCAGACGTACGCGGCGAAACAGTTCGGGGGCAAAGTGCGGGATGCCGGTAAAGCCGATCTTTTCGCCCTCGGTAAAGGTATCGCCAATCTGGATGGTGCCATGGTTGTGCAAACCGATGATATCGCCAGCCCAGGCTTCTTCCAGGTGCTCGCGCTCGGCGGCAAAGAAGGTCAGGGCATCGGCAATGCGTAATTCCTTGCCGGTTCTCACATGGAAGAGTTTCATACCCTTTTCATAGTGGCCGGAGCAGATACGCATGAAGGCAATGCGGTCGCGGTGCTTGGGGTCCATGTTCGCCTGGATCTTGAACACAAAGCCACTGAAGCTCGACTCGCTCGGTTGGACTTCACGCTCATGGGCCGGACGTGGCAGCGGCTTGGGCGCCCAATCGACTACCGCGTCCAGTACCTGATCGACACCGAAGTTGCCCAGTGCTGTGCCGAAGAACACCGGGGTCATTTCGCCCTTGAGAAAGGCCTCGCGCTCGAAAACGTGACAGGCACCCTGCACCAGCTCGAGTTGCTCGACAAAGCTGTCGTACAGGTCATCAAGGTGGGCCCGGGCCTCATCCGAATCGAGGTGTTTGATGATACGTTGTTCGGTACGCTCATGGCCGTGTCCGGCCTGGTAGACAATGATGTAGTCGCCTTCCAGGTGATACACACCCTTGAAGTCCCGGTAACAGCCAATCGGCCAAGTTACCGGGGCGGCCTTGATATTCAGTACCGCCTCAATTTCATCAAGCAGTTCGATCGGATCGCGGATATCGCGGTCAAGCTTGTTGATGAAGCTGACAATCGGCGTGTCGCGCAACCGGCAGACATCCATCAGGGCAATGGTGCGGGGTTCTACACCTTTACCGCCATCCAGTACCATCAGCGCTGAATCCACGGCCGTCAGGGTGCGGTAGGTGTCTTCAGAGAAGTCTTCGTGACCGGGGGTGTCGAGCAGGTTGATCATGCAGTCACGGTAGGGAAACTGCATCACCGAGGTGCTGACCGAGATGCCGCGTTGCTTTTCCATGGCCATCCAGTCCGACGTGGCATGCCGGTCGGATTTGCGTGCCTTGACCGTACCCGCCACGTTGATCGCCTGACCCATCAGCAACAGGCGTTCGGTGATGGTGGTTTTACCTGCATCCGGGTGCGAGATGATGGCAAAGGTACGGCGTTTGGCGACTTCGGCGGCGGCGATGCTCATTGAAAACCTTGTAGTCTGACAGGAATGGCGGATTCAGCCGCGCATTATACCCCATTGTCGGCGGTAACTTGCGTGTCCTGCGCGCGCAGTTGATTGATAAGGCGCTGCAGGGCCGGCAGGTTGATCTGCGCCTGATGCAGGCCCAGCTTGGTCCGGCGCCAGAGAATATCCTCGCTGGTCTGGGCCCATTCATGCTGGATCAGGTAGGTCACCTCACGGGCATACAGACCGGCACCAAAATGCTCGCCAAGATCCTCGGACTGCTGGCACAGGCTGAGAAAGCCTTTGCACAGGGTGCCATAGGTCCTCACATAGCGTTGTGCCAATGCGTTATCCAGCCAGGGATAGCGCTGTTGCAGTTCGTTCAGCAGGTCGACCGGCGAGTCGAAGTCACCACCCGGTAGACTGGCTGAAGCGGTCCAGGCCTGGCCCGCTAGCCCCGCCTGATGGCAGAGGCTGTCCATGGCGGCCTCTGCCAGTTTTCGGTAGGTGGTGATCTTGCCACCAAATACCGAGAGCAGGGCGGCCTGGCCAGCGGGTGCATCAATCACGAAACGGTAGTCGCGCGAGGCCTTCTGGGCCGATTGTGCGGCTTCATCCATCAGTGGGCGCACACCGGCAAAGTGCCAGACAATGGCGGCGCGTGACAACGGCTGACGGAAGTGCTGATTGACCACGCTTAACAGATACTCGACCTCATCATCAGAAATGATCACGGCAGAGGGATCGCCGTGATAGTCGACGTCGGTGGTGCCAATCAGAGAGAAGTCATTCTCGTAGGGGATGACAAAGACAATACGGCCATCGTCGTTCTGCAGAATATAGGCTTCATCGCCATAATAAAGGCGCGGCACCACCAGATGACTGCCCTTGACCATACGGATGCGCTCGGGATTGGCCTGGGCCAGCGGGCCCTGCAACACCTGGCTGACCCAGGGGCCAGCGGCATTGACCAGGGTACGGCTGAGCACCGAGTGTTGTTTGCCCGTGTTGTTGTCCCGGTAGTGAACCCGCCACAGATTGCCTTCGCGGGTCGCAGCAACGACCTGACAACGGGGCTGAACAAGGGCTCCGCGCTGGGCTGCGGCCATGGCACAGAGCACCACCAGCCGGGCATCATCAACCCAGCCGTCGGAGTACTCGAAACCCCGGTGGATGCCCTCGACCAACGGCCCTTGCGCGGCAAAGCGAATACCGTGTGAGCCGGCCAGGCGTTTGCGCCTGGCAAGGTGGTCATACAGAAACAGGCCGATGCGAATCATCCAGGCCGGGCGTAGATGCGGGCGGTGTGGCAAGCGAAAGCGCAACGGCCAGATGATATGTGGCGCATTGCTCAGCAGGGTTTCCCGCTCCTTGAGGGCCTCGCGTACCAGTCTGAACTCGTAGAACTCCAGATAGCGCAGGCCGCCATGGATCAGTTTGCTGCTGCTTGAAGAGGTGGCCGAACCCAGATCATGCATTTCCAACAGCAGTACCTTGAGACCGCGGCCCGCCGAATCCATGGCGATGCCGCAGCCATTCACGCCGCCACCAATGACTACAAGGTCGTAATCGGGCTGGCCGCCTTGGAGCGGCTTGGCGGTGGTCTCGGTCATGCGGTGAATCCTCGTTGACGGTCTTGAGCTTGACCATAGTACACCGCCGGGCTTGTCGGAACTGTGTCAGTCACATGCAACTTTGTTGCTTGTGATTGACCTGTTCAAGTGCGTGCATATGATTCCTGCACAGATCAGATGCACCCCGGGATGCAGTCAAGGAGGTATTCATGCGGCTGATCTCTTTTAGAAACAGTTAATTAACAGATAATTGGTGTTTGTGGCACGAGCTTTGCTTTTTACCCTTACGGGAGCAGGCCGAACAATACAGGCAGTAATCGCTCCACCACACTACATCGAGTACGGACAAAGGCGTCCACCGAATCAATCCAAGGGGTTGATAACGGGGACGCCTTTTTTTGTGCGCGTTTTTTAGCCAGGGGGAGTTTGAGCATGAATACAGGCAATTTCGGGGGGCAGCGCCAGGCGCTGATCGGGCTGTCGACAATGGCGCTGGCCATGCTGTCTGCTGCGGCCCAGGCCGAGAGCACATCCTTGATGGAGGCACTGAGCAACGGCAAGGCCGGGGTGGACCTGCGCTATCGCTACGAACATGTGGATCAGGATAATCCGCTGCGCAATGCCAATGCCTCGACATTGCGTACCCGCATCAACTACGCCACTGACAGCTTTCACGGCTTCGGCGCCTTCGTGGAAATGGATGATGTGACTGTTCTGGGATCGGTGCGTTACAACAATGCGACCCAGACCCCATCGGCTGAAACCGCTTACTCGGTGGTGGCCGATCCGCGTGGCACCGAGGTCAATCAGGCTTTTCTGAGTTACGCCGGGCTGTCGAATACCCTGCTAAAGCTGGGTCGCCAGCGCATCATTTATGACAATGCACGTTTTATCGGCAATGTCGGCTGGCGTCAGAACGAACAGACCTATGATGCCGTCAGTCTGGTCAATACCAGTCTGGCTGACACCCAGATCAGCTATGCCTACATCGACAAGGTCAATCGCATCTTTGGTGAGGACTCACCGGTCGGCGAGTTCGAGATGAGCTCGCATTTGCTCAACCTGGGTTACAGCGGTTTTGCCGCGGGCAAGCTCAGTGCCTATGGCTACTTTCTGGATAACGAGACGCTGCCCGCCAGCTCCAATCGTACGCTGGGTCTGCGCTTCGCTGGTGATTACGCGCTGAATGCCAGCAGCAAAGTCTTATATGCCCTTGAATATGCCAAGCAGGACGACTTTCGCAGCGGTGCTTCGACCATTGATGCCGATTACAGCCTGGTAGAACTTGGCGCGCAGTACAAGGCCGTAACGGCACGGCTGGGCCATGAAGTACTGGGTGTTGATGGCAGTGCTTTCAGCACACCGCTGGCGACAGCCCACGCCTTCAATGGTTGGGCCGATGTGTTTCTGGTGACCCCGCCGGATGGTCTGCGCGACAGCTATCTGAAGCTCTCAGGCAACCTCGCAGGTGTTGGTCTGCTGGCGGCCTACCATGATTTTTCCGCTGACCGTGGCGGTGATGACTATGGCTCGGAGCTGAATCTTCAGGCTTCCCGGGCCTTCGGCAAGGTCAACCTGTTGGCCAAGTATGCCCGTTATTCCGCCGACGATTTTGCCACGGATACCAGCAAGTTCTGGCTGATGGCCCAGGTGGCCTTCTGATCCGGCAATCCATTGAACCAATTTGAGGAGTAGAACCCATGACCCTGTCAAATCCCAACCATCGCCCCGGGCTGTTGCGCCGCGGGCTGTCACTGAGCTTGAAACAACTAGGCGCAGGCACATTGTTGACCTTGGGGGCCAGCCTGCTCGGCCTGTCCACAGCCTCCGCCGAGGGCGTGCTGGAAAAGGAAGACCTGCACCTGGGCTTTATCAAGCTGACCGATATGGCCCCGCTGGCCATTGCCTACGAGCGCGGCTATTTCGAAGACGAGGGGCTGTTTGTCACCCTTGAGGCCCAGGCCAACTGGAAAGTACTGCTGGACCGCGTCATCAGTGGCGAGCTTGACGGCGCCCATATGCTGGCCGGTCAGCCGATCGGTGCGACCATAGGCTTTGGTACCGAGGCGCACATTATCACCGCCTTCTCCATGGACCTGAATGGCAACGCCATTACCGTCTCCAACGATGTCTGGTCACAGATGAAACCGCATGTGCCGCATGAAGATGGCCTGCCGGTGCATCCGATCAGTGCCAGCGCGCTCAGTCCGGTGGTTGATGCCTTTCGTGACCGGGGCGAGAACTTCCGCATGGGTATGGTCTTCCCGGTTTCGACGCATAACTACGAGCTGCGTTACTGGTTGGCGGCGGGCGGCATACACCCCGGCTATTACGCGCCGCACCGCGGTGATACCTCGGGTCAGCTGCATGCTGATGTCCTGCTCTCGGTCACACCGCCACCGCAGATGCCTTCAACCATGGAGGCCGGCACCATTCACGGTTACTGTGTAGGTGAGCCTTGGAATCAGCAAGCGGTGTTCATGGGCATTGGTGTGCCTGTGGTGACCAACGAGCAGATCTGGAAGAACAATCCGGAGAAGGTCTTTGGTGTCAGCAACGAATGGGCTGAGCGTCATCCCAATACCCATATGGCGCTGGTCAAGGCGCTGATCCGCGCGGCCCATTGGCTGGATGCGGATGACAACGCCAATCGCCAGGAAGCCGCGCGCATTCTGTCGATGCCGCAATACGTCGGTGCTGATGTCGAGGTTATCGCCAACTCAATGACCGGCACCTTCGAGTATGAGAAGGGCGATCTGCGCAGTGAGCCGGACTTCAATGTGTTCTTTCGTCACCACGCCACCTATCCCTTCTATTCCGATGCCATCTGGTTTCTGACGCAAATGCGTCGCTGGGGTCAGATTCCGGAAGCCAAGCCGGACAGCTGGTATATGGAAACCGCACAGCGGGTCTATCGCCCGGACATCTATGCCCAGGCGGCTCAGGCACTGATTGCCGAAGGCAAGATGGCGGCCAGCGACTTTCCTGACTTCGCCACTGAGGACGGCATACGCGATACCCCCAGTGAGTTCATTGACGGCCTGCCCTACGATGCGCGGAGCCCGAATGCTTACCTGGAAAGCTTTGAGATCGGCCTCAAGGGTGACGAGTCAATCTGAGCGACAGCCACCGGCCCGTGCTGAAGAGCGCGGGCTACCCTGTCACGCAGCAAACAAGCAGGTGATGTCATGAGCAATAGAATCATTCACTACATGGAAATGTCCGGCCTTAACTGGATGGTGCCGCTGGTCCGTCTGGTGCGTGGTGAAAGCCCCCGTGAGCAGGCCAGAGACTTATTCAATCAGTTGGGTATGCCGCTGATTGCGATCGGGCTTTTTCTGCTGCTGTGGGCGGGCGCTGCCGCACAGATCAACACCAGTCTCGGGGTGCTGCCCGGACCAGTTCAGGTCTGGGAGCAGGCCGGTAATCTGCTTGAGGATCACCAGCGCGAGCGGGCCCGTGCAGCGGCCTTCATGCAGCGCCAGGAAGATCGTAATGCGCGGTTGCTGGAAGCCAACCCGGATGCCGAGCTGCGCTGGCGCAGCTATGCCGGCGCGCCAACCTTTGTTGATCAGGTTTTCACCAGCCTGAAAACCGTGTTTGCCGGCTTTGTCCTCGCCAGCCTGATCGCCATTCCCATTGGTGTGGCCTGTGGTTTGAGCAAGAACCTGTATGGCGCCATCAGTC
Organism: Halopseudomonas sp. 4NH20-0008; assembly: GCF_057548395.1. Lineage (NCBI taxonomy): Bacteria > Pseudomonadati > Pseudomonadota > Gammaproteobacteria > Pseudomonadales > Pseudomonadaceae > Halopseudomonas > Halopseudomonas sp. 4NH20-0008. The sequence continues at coordinate 244,948 of NZ_BAAJMD010000001.1, read as the reverse complement.
CGCTGGTACAGATTCTAAAGCCGGTATCACCGCTGGCCTGGTTGCCGATTGTCACCTTGGTGGTCAGTGCCGTTTACGTGTCGGAGGATCCGATGTTCAGTCGCTCCTTTGTCACCTCGGCCATTACCGTGATGCTCTGCTCACTGTGGCCTACGCTGATCAATACTGCCGTGGCCGTTGGCTCGATTGATCGCGACTGGATCAATGTCGGCCGGGTTATCCGTCTGCCGCTACGCAAGCAGATCTTCAAGATCGCCATTCCTGCTGCACTGCCGATGATCTTCACCGGTCTGCGCATTTCCCTGGGTATTGGCTGGATGGTGCTGATTGCCGCTGAAATGCTGGCGCAGAACCCCGGTCTGGGCAAATTCATCTGGGATGAGTTCCAGAATGGCAGCTCCAATTCGCTGGGTCGCATCATGTTTGCGGTCCTGGTCATCGGCTTTATCGGCTTTCTGCTGGACTGGTTCATGGTCACCCTGCAGAAGTGGTTGTCGCACGACAAACAGGCCGGTCAATGAGTTTTCAATTTCTATTCGACGAGGTATTCCCATGTCAGTCATGAGCATGATCAGCGCAACGCTCGACGCCGGACAGACAGCCACGATTCCGGCTACCCGAACTGAGGCCGCCTTTCTTGACTTGAGCGGCGTATCGATTGATTTTCCAACCCGAGGCGGGGTGTTCAGGGCGCTGGACAAGGTCAACCTGAAGGTCGCCAAGGGTGAGTTCGTCTCCATCATCGGTCATTCCGGTTGCGGCAAGTCTACCGTGTTGAATATTGTCGCCGGGCTCAGCCAGGCCACCGAAGGTGGAGCCATTCTGCAGGGCCGGGAGGTCAATCAGCCTGGCCCTGACCGCGCCGTGGTGTTTCAGAATCACGCCCTGTTGCCCTGGCTGACCTGCTACCAGAACATCGAGTTGGCGGTGAAGGAGATCTTCAAGGGCCGCAAGAACCGCAAGGAAATGCGCCAGTGGATCGAGCACAATCTGCACCTGGTGCATATGGATCACGCTATGCACAAGTATCCGGCGGAAATCTCCGGCGGCATGAAGCAGCGTATCGGTATTGCCCGGGCGTTGGCCATGGAGCCGACTCTGCTATTGATGGATGAGCCCTTTGGTGCCCTTGATGCACTGACCCGGGCGCACCTGCAGGACTCCGTCATGGCGATTCAGGCCGAGCTCAAGAACACCGTTTTGATGGTCACCCATGACGTCGATGAGGCTGTGCTGCTGTCGGACAAGATCGTGATGATGACCAATGGCCCGTCGGCGCGCATCGGCGAGATATTGAACGTGGAGCTGGAGCGTCCACGCGACCGATTGGCACTGGCCGGTGATACGCAATACAACCAGTATCGCTCGGAGGTCCTGCGTTTTCTCTATGAACGTCAGCGCCGACCGGAATCAGCCGGTTGAGTTGGCCAGTTGCGATGCGCTAGGGAATTGCTTAGCGATTCCCTAGGCAGGAGCACCATCGCTGAGGCTGTGTTCGGCCTCGAATACTTGCAGGTCTTCAAGCAGGCCTGGCGTGCCATAAAAATGGCCCTGGGCAAAATCGACGCCGATCTGCTCAACAATCTCCAGGGTTTCTGCGGTGGTAACGTATTCGGCAATCACCTTCTTTTTCAGGTAATGACCCATTTCGGTAATTGATTTGACCAGCGCAAAGTCGACTTCGCTGCGGCTGATATCGTGGACGAAGGCGCCATCAATCTTGATGAAATCCACTGGCAGACGTTTGAGGTAGGAATAGGACGACTGGCCAACGCCAAAGTCATCCAGCGAGAAGCGGCAACCAATGCTGCGCATTTCGTTGATGAAGTCTGCGGCGTCTTCAAGATTCGCTACAGCGGTGGTCTCGGTGATTTCGAAGATCAGTTTGTCGCGGGGCACCTCGTAGCGCACCAGGGCATCGAAGATAAAGTCGAGGAAGGACTCATCGTTCATTGAGTGCCCGGAGAGGTTGATCGAGAAGCCGCCAAACAGCGCCAATTGATCCTTGTGCGCCATCATCCAGCGCAGCACGGTTTCAATCACCCAGCGGTCGACTGCCCCCATGCGACTGTATTCCTCGGCAACCTTGATGAACTCGGCCGGGGGGATCTGCTCACCCTGTCCGTCGATCACGGTCAATAGCACTTCGTAATGCGGCAGGGCGTTATCTTCATCGCTCAGCGGGGTGATTTTCTGGCAGCGTAGCTTCAGGTTGTTATCATCCAGAGCGCGGTTGATGCGGGTGACCCAGGTCATGACCTCATCCAGCTCTTCCAGGCGCTCATCACCCGGCAATACCACCTGAATATCCTTGTGGCCGGCGCGTTTGGCAATTTCCGCTGCGGCTTCCAGAGAGCGCAACAGTTCCATGACCCGTTTGTTTTCATGGTCAAAGCCGAGCATGCTGATCACGGCATTGATCACGAAGCTCTTGTCGTCCTGCACAAAACGGTTTTCTTCGATGGCGGCCTTGAGCTCCGAGGCCAGCTTGAACCCCTGGGTGTCGGCCTCCATGGGCAGCAGCAGGGCAAACTGATCCGGCCCCACGCGCGCCGCGATACCGTCCTCATCCAGTACGCCATTGATGCGTCGCGCCAGTTCCCGCAGGAAGCGATCGCCCGCTTCGTAGCCACAGCTATTGTTGATAACCTTGAATTGCAGGATGTCGATAAAGATCAGACTGAACTGGCTGCGCTCCTCCTGCGCCCGCGAGACGCTCTGGGCCAGGCAGCGCGAGAATTCCTTGCGGGTCAGCAGGCCAGTCAACTGATCATGCGAGGAGTCGAAGGCCAGCTTGTCGTAAATTTTCTGAATCAGGGCATCCAGGCCATTTTCGACTGCTGGCATGGCTGCATCGGTCAGCAGACTGAGCTTGCCGTCGCGCAGCATGATGGCGACCTGCTCAAGGCTCAAGGCCGCCGTCTTGGTGGCATGGTGATTGGCAAACATGAACTGACTGCTGTCATCGGATACCCAGACCAGCTGGAACAGCTGGGTCTCCTGTTCATCCGGGGTCATTTCAAACCACTGGGCCGCCTTGAAGTTGCGTGCACGCTTGATCCAGCGCAGCAGATCCTTGTCGGTTTCCACGTGGTCCTCAAGGCGCGCGCTAAGGGCTGTGCTGTCCAGTTCGACGGAGCTGTAGAGACCCATCGGGGTTTCTGCGGTGACACCCAGGTTCAGCAGCTCGGCCAGGCCATCGAGAATCGACTGATGGCTAATACGATCTTCGGGGACCTTGGACAGGCCCTTGCTGGCCAGTTTCAGCAAATGCTCTTTACGGTGTAATTCACGCTGGGTGAGATTGCGCTCGGGCAGCAGGTGCCAGAGCAACTGGCCAACCACGGTCAGGGTCATGTTCCACGACGGACTGTTTATGCCTTCACGCAGGTAACTCAGGCGCATCAATTCCTTCCAGCCATGATTGACCAGATTCAGCAGTGCTTCCGGTACCGGCTTGTTCAGAAGCAGACCCAGTTCACGTTCAATCTGACGGTTAGCCTGAATCAGACGCTGTTGACCGGCGCAGGTCTCGCGAATCCGCCGCAGGTTATGCTCGATAAAACGCTTTTCCTTGTTCACCAGAGAGCCCAGGCCGTCCAGCGACTGGTTAAAGGCCTCGGTATCATCCTCGCTCTCCAGGATCTGGTGAATGCTCTGGATGATGCTGTCCTTGTTGGCCTCCAGGTGGATGCTGCCCTTGTCCGAGAGTAGTGCCAGGTAATTCACGGCTTGTCGGGCGGGGTGAAATTCGCCACTGAACAATTCCGGGTCCTTGAGCATGATTTTCAGCAAGGGCACCTGCAGCTTGCGCAGCTCATCCTTCAGGTCGTCAGCTACCCGCTCGTTTTGCACAATGCTGTCGAACAGGCTTTCAATCATGTCCATCGAGTCATGCTCAAACTCGCTGAGACGGATGTGTTCGCCGCCGGCCTGGACCAATTGTTGCTTTAATGCCCCCGGGGTGTTGAGGTTGATCTGGCCTTGAAGGAGTTGGCTCTTGAGCTGCTCGATCGCCTGGAAGGCGGCGTTTGAGACCGCTTGGCCCGATGCTCTGGGGCCGCCACGTGCGGCTGATGGGTCGGCCAAGCCCGGCGGACTGATTTGTTTCTGCAGGCTCATCAGGCGGCTTGCTGTACCAAACGCGGAGGGGCTGTTGGCATAGTGCAGACTGTCGCCTGGCATCAAGGGTGCGGCAACCGGTTGCTCAAGGTCGGTATCCGCGATTGGCTGCGAAACCCCACCCGTTGCTTGCGCTGATGAGTTGAAAGCTTGTTCCAGCGCTGCCTCAGGTTCTGCTGCGGGTTCGGCTGCTGGCTTCGGCGCGGGCCGAGACGGGCGAGCTTGTAGGCTTTGCGCGGCCAGATAGGTCGTTACATCCAGATCCGGTAAAATGTCGGCATCAATATAAAGACGATTGAGCAGGGCGTAGACCGACTCCATATCTGATAATACGGTGTCTTGCAGCGTCTTGAAGCACAAATCAACGATCTTGTTCTTCAGGCCGAGATGGCGGATGACCTCAAAAAAGGTATTGCACAGCGAGGTTGGCGAGTAAGGGTTGAACACCCTGACGCCATCGCGTTTGCCAAAGGCAGCGTCGATGCGGAGTTGGAGCTCGATCAGAGTGTCGCGCAGCTGCATCTCGGACTTGGAAATAGTGACCCTCACGACCAGCCAGTCTTCGAAGTCGTCCTTGTCTACCAGTGAGAGCGAATTGCTCTTTGCCTCTGTGTGACTTGGCGTTTCCTGAGTTTGGGTTGGCTGGCCACGGGCAATATCCAGCGCACTCATGACGATACGGTTGATGGTGGCACCCAGCACCCGTTGGCGTTGCTTGCGAAACAGTGCAATGGCATCGAAGTAGGGTTGTTGCTCGGCCTGATTTTTCTGCCGCTCGGCATCGACCAGCAGGGATGTTTCCAACTGGCCAAAATAGACTAGAAACCGGTCTTCAAGGTATTGCTTGAAGTGCAGGTTGGCGGTCTTGGCCAGGTTTTCGCGTTTTTCCGGACTGAGCTGGTGCTGGCCGGCCAATAGCTTGCGCGAGGCGCCGGTCTGCCCGGGTTTGAGTCGTTCATTGGCGCGCTGCAGATCGTTGTAATGGGCCTGGCTGGGCTTGAGAATGCGCAGGCCGGCAGCGTTATCGGTAAAGCGAACGACTTCCACCTCAATGCCGACCTTGCGGTCGGGCAGATCGAAGCTGATGACCGCTGGGTGGGCATGGGGAATAGCCGCACTGCGCCTGAGTCTGATCAACATCAGATCATCCAAGGTCACCAGCATGCCAGCCTGGCTGAAATCCTTGATGGTGCAGCGGCATGTCTCATCCACGCCAAAACTGATCAGCGCGTCAAGTTGCGAAGCCTTACGTGGCCAAACTCTTTTGTCCATTACAGCATCCTGATGCGGGCGTACAGTACCTCATGTGAGTTTAGTCGGCTGCGTCACAAAAGTCGTCAAAAAACCATCTTTGTATCAAAGCAATGGCGGGCATTGCCTTGATATTGGCTCACACAGTCAGGTATCGCTGGACCAGATCATCGCTCAAGTCGGCAATGGGTCCATCAGCCATCACCCGACCACGTTCCATGATGAAAAAGTCGTCAGCCGTGCGCCGGGCGAAGGGTAGCTTCTGCTCGACCAGCAGCACGGTAAGGCCCATCTCGGCATTGAGCTTGCGGATAACCTCGCCAATATCCCGAACAATATTTGGCTGGATACCCTCGGTGGGCTCATCGAGGATCAGCAGTTTGGGGTCCAGCACCAGGGCCCGGCCTATCGCCAGTTGCTGTTGCTGACCACCGGATAGATCGCCACCACGGCGGTTTTTCATATCCTTGAGTACCGGGAACAGCTGATAGATATGCTCGGGAATCTGTCGGGCGCGGTCGGGGCGAGCGCCAAGGGAGATTTTCAGGTTTTCCTCAACGGTCAACAGCGGAAAGATTTCACGCCCCTGGGGGACATAGCCAATGCCCGCGCGGGCCCGGTTTTCCGTGGTCATGCGGCTAATGTCGCGGCCATTCAGGCTGATCTGTCCGTCCTTGATCGGCAACAGGCCGGTGATGCACTTGAGCAGGGTGGTCTTGCCCACGCCGTTGCGCCCCAGCAGGCAGCCGCAGGTACCTTCCTTGAGCTCAAGATTCAGATCCCAGAGGATATGGCTTTGGTTATAGAACTGGTTGATGCTCTGGATGCTCAGCACGGCCGTTATTCTCCCAAGTAAACTTCGATCACGCGCGGATCGTTTTGCACCTGATCCATGCTGCCTTCGGCCAGTACCGAGCCCTGATGCAGGACAGTGACCTTGCGTGCGATGGAGCGCACAAAGGCCATGTCATGCTCAACGACAATCACCGAGTGACGGCCGGCCAGGGAGGTCAGTAGTTCAGCGGTGTGCTCGACCTCTTCACCGGTCATGCCGGCGACCGGCTCATCGACCAGCAGCACCCGCGGGTTCTGCACCAGCAGCATGCCGATCTCCAGCCATTGCTTCTGACCGTGGGACAGCTCGCCGGCATTGCGATGGATCAGTTCCTTGAGGCCGATCAGCTCCAGTACCTCGTCAATGCGATCACGTTGTTCGCCACTCAGGTCGCGGCGCAGGATGAACCAGACCGACTTGTCCGAGGCCGTCGCCAGTTCCAGGTTCTCGAATACGCTCAACGCCTCGAAAATGGTCGGTTTCTGGAACTTGCGGCCAATGCCGCCGCGGGCGATTTCATGCTCTGACAACCTGAGCAGATTGGTCCGCTGGCCAAACCAGATGCTGCCGGTATCGGGTTTGGTCTTGCCGGTAATCACGTCCATCATGGTGGTCTTGCCAGCGCCATTGGGGCCGATGATGCAGCGCAGCTCGCCGTCATCGATATACAGGTTCAGATTGTTCAAGGCCTTGAAACCATCAAAGCTGACACTGACATCCTCGACATACAGAATCGGCCCATGGCTGGTGTCCACCGGCTTTTCGAAGGCGGGTGGCGGCAGCAGAAAGTCGAACACCTGATCCCGTCGCCAGGTACTGCGCAGTTGATCCAGACTATTCATGATTTGTCTCCCTTGCGCAGTAACCGATCAAACAGGCCGACAATACCCCTGGGCAGCAGCAGCGTGACCATCACGAACAGGCCGCCGAGAATGAATAACCAGGTTTCTGGCGAGAAGGTGGTGAAAAAGGTCTTGGCATAGTTGACTGAGAAGGCGCCGACAATAGCGCCGAACAAGGTGCCGCGTCCTCCGGTAGCAACCCAGATGACCATCTCGATGGAGTTCAGTGGTGAGAACTCACCGGGGTTGATGATGCCCACCTGGGGTACGTAAAGTGCGCCGGCAACGCCCGCCAGCATGGCGGAAAACACGAACAGCCAGAGCTTGTAGGACTCCACCTGATAGCCACTGAAGCGGGTGCGGCTCTCGGCGTCGCGGATGGCTATGATCACCCGCCCCATGCGTGAAGTAACGATATAGCGGCAGGCCAGATAACCGAGGATCAGGGCGATGGCCGAGGCGACAAAGAGCCCGGCGCGGGTGCTTTGGGCACTCAGCGAAAAGCCCAGGATGTCCTTGAAATCATTCAACCCGTTATTGCCGCCAAAACCCATCTCGTTGCGGAAAAAAGCCAGCATCAGGGCATAGGTCAGGGCCTGGGTAATGATCGCAAAATACACCCCGGTAACCCGCGAGCGAAAGGCCAGCCAGCCGAATACCAGGGCCAGCAGGCCTGGCACCAGCAGGATCATCAGCGCAGCAAACCAGAACATGTCGAAACCCTGCCAGTACCAGGGCAGCTTTTCCCAGTTCAGCACCACCATGAAATCCATCAGCTCAGGGTGACCATAGACGCCACGGTCACCGATCTGACGCATCAGGTACATACCCATGCCATAGCCACCCAGACTGAAAAACGCGCCATGACCCAGGGACAGGATGCCGCAATAGCCCCAGATCAGATCAACTGACAAGGCCAGCAGGGCAAAACACAGAAACTTGCCGAGCAGCGCCACGGTAAAGTTGGAGATATAAAAGGGTGAATCGGTCGGCAGGGCCAGGTTGCAGATCGGCACAATGATCGCGGCCAGCACGACCAGACCGAGAATCAGCATTCCACCGCGATCACTCAATAACAAACGTTGGGTCAGCATACTTCCCTCTCAATCACTCAATGCAGTGAAAGGCGGCGGACAATCAGTCCGCAGCCGCACGTCCCTTTTGCGGGAAGAGTCCCTTGGGCTTTTTCTGAATGAACAGAATAAGCATGATCAGCACCAGCACCTTGGCTAGCATGGCGCCCGCATAGGGCTCCAGGAAGTTGTTGATCAGCCCCAGACTCATGGCACTGACCAGCGTGCCCCAGAGGTTGCCGACACCGCCAAAGACCACCACCATGAAGGAGTCGATGATGTAGGCCTGTCCCAGATTCGGACCGACGTTGGTGATTTGCGACAGGGCCACCCCGGCCACGCCGGCAATACCCGAGCCCAGGCCAAAGGTCAGGGCGTCGATCCAGTTCGAGCGCACCCCGACGGCGCGGGCCATGGCGCGGTTCTGCGAGACGGCGCGGACCTTGAGGCCGAGGGTGGTGCGCTTCATGACCAGCAGCAGGGCAAAGAACACCATCAGCCCGAACAGCAGGATATACAGGCGGGTATAGGTCAGGGATAACACCGGGTTCAGGGTCAGGGTGCCGCTGATCCATTCCGGCGAGGTGACCGAGCGGTTCAGCGGGCCGAACAGACTGCGGACCGCCTGCTGCAGCACCAGGCTCAAACCGAAGGTGGCGAGCAAGGTTTCCAGCGGCCGGCCATAGAGAAAACGGATTACCCCGCGCTCGATCAGAATGCCGACCAGTCCGGCAATCAGAAAGGCGCTGGGGATGGCAATCAACAGACTCCACTCGATCAGTCCGGGAAAGAGAATCTGCACGCCCCAGGTGGTGTAGGCGCCAATCATGATCAGCTCGCCGTGGGCCATGTTGATCACGCCCATAACACCAAAAGTAATGGCCAGACCAATGGCCGCCAGTAACAGCACCGAGCCCAGGCTCAGGCCAAAGAACAGGTTCTCGACAAAGCGATAGAAACGGATTTTGCCCTGAATTGACTGCAGCGCTTCAGTGGCGGCGGCGCGCAGGGCCGGCTCGCTGTCTTGCTCGGTGACACGGTTCAGGGCAATGCGGGCTTCGGATTCCAGCGAGCCACTGAGGGTTTCGATGGCGCTCTGGCGTATCTCCGGCTCCGGGCTCTGGATTTGATACAGGGCGATGGCGGTGTCAATCGCATCAAGTACTCGACCGACTTCTTCCTGTTGTTGATGCGCAACCAGCAAGGCCATGCTGTTGCTGTCCATGCCATCGCGGATAAAGCGTTGAACCGCCTGATAACGCAGGTCGGCATTGTCGTGTGTCAGGTTCAGCTCGGCCAGTAGACCGCGCAGACGGGTGCGCTGGGCATTGTTGACCGGGACGCGCCGCAGACCACTGAGCGCGGACTCTTCAAGGGCTTCGCCGGTCAGCGCATCCAGGGTGTTGCGGTCGGCGCGTATGGCTACCCTGGGCGGCGTGTTGCGGTCGGCAAGCAGCTTGCCATCGGCCAGGGCATTGAAAATGGCGATGATACGGTCATCGTCCTTGCTGGCCAGCAACTCAATGGTGCGTGTGCGCTGCGGCAGGTTACCCTGCACCAGTTGTTGTATCAGCGTGTCGACGCTGACAGGTTGTTCGGCTTCGGCCCCATCGGCCAAGGCGGCGCCTGCTGGGACAAGAAGCATGATCCAGAGGCAGAAAAGGGCTGGCAGATGCCAGATTTTGTGGCGGTTGAAACGGGTCATGGTGCCGATCTCGACTGTCCGTGTTCAAAGGCTGGAAACCCCCGATCCAAACTGGACCGGGGGCGTTTAAGCCGCTTACTCGGCGGTAGTGCCCATGCAGGTATTGGTAACTGTGTTGTAGTTGCCGCAGCTGACGGGGGCGGTCCAGTCGGCAATCAGGTCCTTGCTGCCTTCCAGGTAGTCGGACCAGGCGTCGCCGGGCACCAGATCATCGGTACGGGACACCGTCAGGAACTGACCGTCAGCCTGAATCTCGCCAATCAGTACCGGCTTGGTGATGTGGTGGTTGGGCAGCATGGTGCTGACACCGCCAGTCAGGTTGGGCACTTCAATGCCAACCATGGCATCGATAACCTGGTCGACATCGGTAGTACCGGCCTTCTCAACGGCCTTGACCCACATGTTGAAGCCGATGTAGTGGGCTTCCATCGGGTCATTGGAGACGCGATCAGTGTCGCCGGTAAAGGCGTGCCAGGTGTTGATGAATGCTTCGTTTTCTGGAGTCTCTTCGCTCATGAAGTAGTTCCAGGCAGCCATGTGGCCAACCAGCGGCGTAGTGTCGATGCCGGACAGCTCTTCTTCACCGACGGAGAAGGCTACGACCGGGATGTCCTCGGCGGATACACCCTGGTTACCCAGCTCGCGGTAGAACGGCACGTTGGCATCGCCGTTGATGGTCGAGACCACCGCGGTTTTCTTGCCGGCACTGCCGAAGCGCTTGATTTCGGCAACGATGTTCTGCCAGTCGGAGTGACCAAAGGGCGTGTAGTTGACCATGATGTCTTCCTGAGCTACGCCGTTGGCCATCAAGTAGGCTTCCAGGATGCGGTTGGTGGTGCGTGGGTAAACGTAGTCGGTACCGGCCAGGACCCAGCGCTCAACGCCGATTTCGTCGCGCAGATAGTCAACCGCAGGAATGGCCTGCTGGTTCGGTGCAGCGCCTGTGTAGAAGACGTTGCGTGAGGACTCTTCACCTTCGTACTGCACCGGGTAGAACAGAATGCCGTTCAGCTCTTCAATCACCGGCAGGACCGATTTGCGCGATACCGAGGTCCAGCAGCCGAAGATTGAGTCAACCTGGTGCTGCTCCAGCAGCTCGCGGGTGCGCTCAGCAAACAGCGGCCAGTCGGATGCTGGGTCAACCACCACCGCTTCCAGCTGTCGGCCGAGCAGGCCGCCCTTCTTGTTCTGCTCTTCGATCAGCATCAACATGGTGTCTTTCAGCGTGGTTTCGGAAATTGCCATGGTGCCGGACAGGGAATGCAGAACGCCGACCTTGATGGTCTCAGCCTGCGCGGTCAACGCGCCGAACGCCATGCTGCAGGCCACGCCAAGGGCGCCTACCTGCTTTACCAGTGTGTTGAGTTTCATCTGTACATCTCCATTGTTTTAACGTTATTCAACCTTGTGAGAAATCTCAGGTATCCAGGCTCGGGTGTCATGCTGGTCGAGTTTTCCGGGCTGTCGAACTGCGGCAACCTGTGGAGCATCGGCCCTGTTGCGGATCTGGTCTTCACTGCAGCCAGACCTTCGTATTCAGCTGTCGGCATTGATCTGCCGCCGGCTGTTGAACTGGGTTTGTCGCGCCTGCGTGATCATTTGCAGGGTGATCTTGTGAACTTCTGCCTTGCTGTCCTCGATGTGTTGCTGCAGGCAGGCAGCGGCATGCTCGGTCTCACCGGCCAGCAACAGGCGCAGAATCCGCGCATGTTCCTCATAGGTGATGGCAACGCGTGGCTGCTGACTGAAATCAAGGTGCCTGACGATACGCAGACGTTCGGTTACATCGTGGTGAATCCGTGCCATTTCCAGGTTGCCGGTGGCTTCAACCAAGCGCTGATGAAAGCGCTCGTCGAGCGTGCAGACTGTCTCGCCATCGGTCAGGTATTGATCCGGCGCAACCATCCAGATGGCAATCTGATCGGCCAGCCGTTCTGCCACGGCCGTTTGGTCGAGCGCCTTGACTGCCGCCAGCTCAAGGGCGATGCGTACGTCATAGAGTTGCTCGTACTGATTGAAGTCGAAGGGCTTGACCTGCCAACCGCTGCGAAAAAACACCTCAACGAACCCTTCGCTTTGCAAGCGACTCAATGCTTCGCGCACGGGCGTGCGGCTGGCGCTCAGCAAGTCGGCCAGCGCGCTTTCGCTGAAGCGCTCGCCGGGTAACAGCTGGTAATTGAAAATGCGCCTCTTGAGTTCGCGGTAGACCTGCTCAGTCAGGTTGATTCGCTCTGGTTGGCGCGGTGTGGCGATCATCATCAGTCCCTTGATGCCGCGGCTCAGTGGCGGCTGGCGATAAAAGCACGCCAGCCGCCCAGTTCAGTGATATCGGTGGCGCCCTCAATGGCCGCCCCTTCACAGATAAAGCCTTTAACCTCACGACCGTCTTCCAGGGTCAGGGTGCCGATACCCAGCGGCGCAGGAATCAGGGCAACAAAGCTGCCAAAGTGCTGTACCGGCATATCCCAGAGTTCAACCAGAATCGCTGCACCCTGCTGGCTGCGAATCAATCCGGGTTTGGGTGGCTGGGTGTTGGGCAGGGCATAGAGGCGGTAGCAATCAGCGGTGCGGGTGCTTTCCACCAGGCGCGCATGCCGCTCGATCAGTTGGCTGTTCAACGGCATGCCAGAGAGATGGGCGCCAACCACGGCTAGGCGCACATGGCCGGCGGGAACGCCGGTCATCGGCGGTGGTGGCAAGGGCAGGTCGGTGGCTCCGCGTTGCCAGGGTTGGCTGCTTTGCCACTGACGACCAAACTCGGCCAGTGCGCTGTCCTGCCAGGCGGCCCCGATCAGGGTAATGCCAAAGGGCAAGCCGTCTGCGCGCAGTCCGGCAGGCAGGGCCAGGGCGCAACAGTCGGCAAGGTTGACGAAGTTGGTCCAGGTGCCCAGCTGGCTGTTGACGGTCACCGGGTCAGCGTCAACCTCGGCCAGGGTAGGATGGCGTGGAGAGGTGGGCACCAGTAGCGCGTCGACACTCTGCATCAATGTCTGTATCTCCCGGGCCAGTTCGGCGCGGCGGTACTCGGCGCGGTAGGCGTCTGTGGCACTGAAGCCTTCGGCCTGGGCAATGATGCCGCGTACCACCGGGTTCATCTGCTCGGCGTGAGCAGCCATGAACTCGGCCACGGCGGCATGCCGTTCGGCAACCCAGGGCCCACCATAAAGCAGTTGCGCCAGTGCCTGCATCGGGCTGAAGTCGATGCTGACCAGCTCAATGCCCATGGCCTGAAGCTTGTCCAGACTGACATGCCAGGCCGCTTCGGCCTGCTGGTCAGCAAACCAGGGCAGAGAATCTGGAATAGCAAAGCGCGGCTTTGGTTGCATCAGACGTGCTGCGGCCGGCGCCTGACGAGAATAGCCATCAGCCTGATCAAAACCCTGCATGACAGCCGCAACTGTCTCGGCATCCTCGACACTGAGGGCAAAGATCGACACGCAATCCAGGCTGCGACAGGCCGGTACCACCCCTTTGATACTGAAGCGCCCGCGGGTGGGTTTAAGACCAACAATATTGTTGAAGCCGGCCGGTACACGGCCCGAGCCTGCGGTATCGGTTCCCAGACTGAAGGGCACCAGTCCGCGCGCCACGGCGACAGCCGAGCCGGAGCTGGAGCCGCCAGAGATGTAGTCCGGATTGAAACTGTTGGGAACTGCGCCATAGGGCGAACGGGTGCCAACCAGTCCGGTGGCAAACTGATCGAGATTGGCCTTGGCCAGCACGATGGCGCCGGCGGCACGCAATCTGGCAACGCTGCTGGCATCTTCTGTGGCGGTATAGCGGTAGGCCGGGCAGGCGGCCGTGGTCGGCAGGCCAGCCACATCGATATTATCCTTTATGACACAGGGTATGCCGTAGAGCGGGAGACTGGCCGCGTTGGGCAAGCTCTCCAGCTGTTGCAATTGATGCTCCAGCTCGGCAGGGCTGACCACATGAATCCAGGCAGGATCGTTGTCATCAAAAACCGCCAGCGCCTGCGTTAGAGCCTCGCGCGGGCTGAGACGGGCTTCCTTGTAAGCCTGTGACCAGTCAAAAAGTGTCCAGCCGACCTGGGGTGTCATGCCTGCTCCTGTAAATGATCCGATTGAGGTCTTGTATACAAGGAGCAGAGCAGAAACTGTGCCAGCTCAATCATGGGCGCCCGTATTGGTAAATAAAAACCATAATAAACAGTGGTTTATATCTTTTTGCAGGTATTCCTGAGAGATGCTTGGGGGCGTCGCTTCACGGAGCCCGCGCCTCGCCCATGTGCAATTTCGGTGCGCCGCTCTTCTTTGGTGCGCGGCATGCCTGCTACTGGACCGGTCAGGCTGTGACAGCGCTGAGTGACTGAACCATGTGACTGATTGGCACTCAAAAAACACAATGGTGGTCGACTGACTGTCATCTCCCGCTGGGAGACTGGATTAATTGATCTGTCCCTATTGACCCTGACGTCACTTGGTTTTATGGTGCGACCCGAACGTTGAGGCTGGCACGATCCATACGGCTCAAGTACTGACGACGAGACAGCAAGACCGGTTTTCCGGACTTATTGCTTTCGGCGCACGCCTTGGGAAGTAGGCGAACCAAAGTGGGGATACTGATCAGACGTTCGCACCCCTTGGGTTGTGTGCTGGCCTTGCATGTTCGGAAGCGCTTCCGTCGGAAAGCGCGTCCCCGTCCCCATAAAATGATGTGGGTGAGGGGATGCACTTGTCTGCCCTGCATCTGATCATTCTGTCCTCACGCGGCTCAATCCGGAACTTTTTGCTTTGGAGCCGAAGCCATGCCTATCAAGATGGATGAATATTTCGACCGCGAGACCTTTGCTCGTATCAAGCAATGTGCCGATCAGCACGAAACCCCTTTTCTGGTTGTTGATCTGAAAACCATTGACCGTGCCTACGACGAGCTGGTTGAAGGTTTTCCCTTTGGCAACATCTATTACGCGGTCAAGGCCAATCCGGCCAACGAAGTGCTCAACCTGCTGAAAAGCAAAGGGTCGAACTTCGATATTGCTTCTATCTATGAGCTTGAGAAAGTTCTGGCCATTGGTGTCAAACCGGAGCAGATCAGCTTTGGCAACACCATCAAGAAGTCCAAGCACATCCGCGCCTTCTACGAGAAAGGTGTAAGACTTTATGCCACCGACTCCGAAGCTGACCTGCGCAATATCGCCAAGGCCGCCCCGGGCTCGAAGATCTATGTGCGCATCCTGACCGAAGGCTCGACCACGGCTGACTGGCCGCTGTCGCGCAAGTTCGGCTGCCAGACCGATATGGCCATGGATCTGCTGGTATTGGCCCGCGAACTGGGTCTGGTGCCCTACGGCATTTCCTTCCATGTTGGTTCGCAGCAGCGTGACATCGGCGCCTGGGATGCCGCGATTGCCAAGGTCAAGGTGATCTTCGAGCGTCTCAAGGAAGAAGACGGCATCAGCCTGAAAATGATCAATATGGGTGGCGGCTTCCCGGCCAACTACATCACCAAGACCAACACCCTGAAGACCTATGCCGAGGAAATCACCCGTTTCCTGCAGGAAGACTTCGGTGATGAACTGCCGGAAATCATTCTTGAGCCAGGTCGCTCCTTGATTGCCAACGCCGGTATTCTGGTCAGTGAAGTGGTGCTGGTTTCACGCAAGTCGCACACCGCGCTGGAACGCTGGGTCTACACCGATGTGGGCAAGTTCTCCGGCCTGATCGAAACCATGGATGAATCCATCAAATTCCCGATCTGGACTGAAAAGCAGGGCGAGCTGGAAGAAGCCGTGATCGCCGGCCCGACCTGCGACAGCGCCGATATCATGTATGAAAACTACAAGTACGGCATGCCCCTGAACCTGGCCATCGGTGACCGCCTGTACTGGTTGTCTACCGGTGCTTACACCACTAGCTACAGCGCCATCGAGTTCAACGGCTTCCCGCCGTTGGAGGCGATTTATATCTGAAGCGCGTAGCGCTTCAGAAAGCGGCAAGATGAACTGCAAAAGCCCGTACTGGAAACAGTGCGGGCTTTTTGTTTGGGCTGAATGAGTGTGCGCTTTCAGTCTGTATTGTCGGGCCGCTTCGGTCTGCAAACCGACCGGTTGTACTCGGCAGGGGATAGCCGGTAGCGGGTTGATGCTGCTCACTTGATATATTGGCCAGGACTTTACTCACTGCATATAAGGAATAGTATGCTCGATACCTTGATACTGGTGCTGGTCGGACTGGTTCTTGTCGTCCCGCTGTTCATGAATCTGGTTGGCCCCTTCATCGTCTGGAAAACCCAGAGAATTCCAACCCTTGTGCATTTTGAGCCAATTGCTGATGAAGATTTTGCCGAGCACCTGACCGAGGTGTTTTCTTCATACGATCAGGAGATTAAAGCGCTCGATTTTAGCCCGCTGGGCTCATCCTCGCTGCATGACAGTCATACCAATACCTACTTCAGGCTCTACTGGCATCCGGATATTAAAGTGGTTGGCATGATCGTCAGCATCAGCGCTGCCAATCAGCCAACACTGACCTATTGCGAGTTTTCGCAAAAATTCAGCGACGGCAGCATTCTTGATGTATCAAACTCATCTCGGCCCGAGGGCTACCCGGATCTGCCGGTAAAACAGAGCTTCCGTTTTCCGGGGGTAATGGTATTGAACGAACTGCTTTCCCTGCAAAATCAACTGCGCCATAAGCTCAAAGGCACGCTGCAACCGGTGGACTATCCGCTGGATCAAGGGTTTGGCGAAATGGAAGATTTTCTCCGCCGCGAGTCTGATGCCCTGCTAGCCAAAGGATTGCTCCATCCTGAGATTGACGAGAACGGCAAGCGCGCCCTGACCCTGCGCGGCGCCCTGACCCTGACCTGGCGTTCAGTCTTTCCAGGCGTGCGCATCTGGGGGTATATCACTGCCCGGCGAGGGCAGAGGGTTTTGCAGGGCGGTTAAGTCGTTGAATGCTCAACCGATCCAGCCTGACGGCGCGGAAGGCTTGGGCGCTATTGCGTTGCGTGATTAAAGGTTTGTTGTCTACCGGCAGCGCGACACCCCCAAAGGCGTTAAGCGCGGCGGCCTCACCGCGAAGGGTCTGGGGTTGCCGGGGAGGGCCGAGTTCCACCTCGGCCTGCGGTGTATCGGCTGGCCCAGGTGTCGAGATGGAACTCGACACTCCCAGCATAAAGGATGGCGCATAAGACGAGCGATTTGTTCAAAGCGTTCAATTGATTGTTCGCCGGGCAGTAAAAGCGACCAGAAAAGTCATCATGCCAAGAGGGGATGGTCATATGTACAAAAAAGCCCGCCCCCTGTTAGTCAGGGACGGGCTTTTCCAATACAGCTTGTAGCTTGCGGCTTAAAGTTTGCCGCTATCTGCTCAGGCGAACTTCTGGATATTGGCCATCAGCTCACGCAGGGCTTCGATATTGTCTTTCGGGTGTACGGCGCCTTCGAAGCTGCACAGCTGCTCGAAGTTGGCTGCTACATCTTCCGGGGTAAAGCCTTCGTCCGGGTTGAAGCCTATACCCAGCGAACGCTCCCAGCGTACCTTGCCCATCCATCCGCCGCCGACTTCAAACAGGCTACCGGTCTCCTGGCACTGCTCGGAGCACAGGAAGGCCACCAGCGGGCTGACCAGCTCGGGCTTGAGCTTGTCAAAGGCGCCAGGTGGGAACAGGCCTTCTGTCATGCGCGTGCCGCCTGTCGGGGCAATGGCGTTGACGAAGATGTTGTTCTTGCGGCCTTCGATCGCCAGGGTGCGGGTCAGACCGTACAGGCCGAGCTTGGCCATGCCGTAGTTGGCCTGGCCGAAGTTGCCATAGATGCCTGAAGTGGAAGCGGTGAAGATGACGCGGCCGAAGTTGCTGTCCTTCATGTAGGGCCAGGCAGCGTGGGTGACTTTGTAGGCACCCTCAACGTGGACGCGATAGACCAGATCCCAGTCGGCGTCGGTCATCTTGGCGAAGCTCTTGTCGCGCAGGATGCCAGCGTTGTTGACGACCACATCCACACGGCCAAAGTTGTCCATGGCGCACTGAACGATCTTGTCGCCGTTGATCACGTTGTCCGGGTTGGCGACGGCAGTACCGCCAGCAGCCTTGATTTCTTCAACCACCTTCATGGCGGCTTCGCTGTTGGCGCCTTCGCCCTGGGTACTGCCACCCAGATCGTTAACCACTACCTTGGCGCCATGCTTGGCAAACAGCAGGGCGTGGGCGCGGCCAATGCCGCCACCGGCACCGGTGACAATAACGACTTTGTCGTCAAAACGAATATCGCTCATATAACTCTCCTGATTTGCGAGTCGAGTAAAAAGTGGCGCTCAGTGTCGAACACTTGTTCGAATCTGGCAAGCAGCGCAGCAAAGGTGAATGGTGCTGCATAATCGGCAACAAGCCACAGTTCTGGATGTTGACGGTTGGGTGGCCGCGAAGCCGCGGCTATACTTTTGCCTGTAGCTGGTGTGGGCAAGGGAGGCCTGAGATGCCGCCTAGCCGACACCCTGCCGTCCTGTCTCTGGAGAAAGCCCCATGGCGTCACTGTTTGCCCGCTTTTCCACCTGTTTTTATGTGCAAATGCGTGAACGCCGCTTGACCGTGACCAATGTTGCCACGGGTGAGCGCTGGGATCAGGCTCCTCTGCTGGCCATAGAAACCGGCGACAAGGGTCAGAAAGTCGTGGTCGCCTTTGGTGATGAGGCTAAACATCGCGCCAGCCCCACCATTCAGGTGATCAATCCATTTGCCCATCCGCGCTCGCTGTTGAGCGATTTTTCTGTGGCAGAGAAGCTGTTGCAGTTGGTTTTCAAGGCCTTGGGCAAGCGTCGCTTTATCCTTGTCACGCCTGCGGTGATCATGCATCCGATGGAAAAAGCCGAAGGCGGTCTGTCGCAGATTGAGATTCGTGCCTTCAGAGAGCTGGCCCTGGGTGCCGGCGCCCGCCGCGTGCTGGTTCAGGAGGGGCCTGATTTGCTTTTAACGCAGATCGACTTTGCCGAGCTGGAGCTGGAGCACCTGCGGCAACACTTCGGGGGGCTTGAGCAAGGTGTGTCGGCTGCGCGCCACGGCGGCTGGCTGATCAATATGCTTTTTATAGTGGGTGCGGTATTTTTGTTCTGGCGCCTGGGCAATGGCTGATCTTCAGCAGGTCAACCAACAGGTCTGTCCACTCTGTGGCGCCGGGAACAGCTGCGCCATGGCGGTTGGCGACGGCGGTGCTGAAACCTGCTGGTGCATGGGTGTAACCATCAGCCCGCAGACACTGGGGCTGGTGCCGGATCAACTGAAGAACCAGGCTTGCCTGTGCCCGGATTGTGCAGCAGGGCGGGTGCGCAATCAGGATGCAGACCGTGACGGGGTCTGAATCAATGGATGGCTGGCCAGCATGAGGCAGTCAATGGATAGCCGTCACCTGGTCATCTTTGATGGTGAATGCAACTTCTGCAATGGCGCGGTGAATTTCATCATCCAGCGCGACCCCGCTGGGCGCTTTGTGTTTACGCCCATGCAAAGCGAGCTGGCCCAGCAGACCATGCAGGCTTACGGTGTCATGAACGTCGGTATTGATACCTTCTTGCTGGTCAAGGATGGCAACGCTTTTCTCTACTCCACGGCGGCGCTGGAAATTGCCCGGGATCTGAACGGCTACTGGCCACTGTTCAACCTGTTCCGGGTGGTTCCTCGACCGATCAGGGACTGGTTTTATCGGCTCTTTGCTCGCAACCGATATGCCCTGTTTGGCAGAAGCGACTCCTGTATGGTGCCGGGCCCGGAAATTCGCGGCAGATTCGTGGGTGTGTGAGTCCGCTCAGGGGTAGTCCTCAAGTGGCTATACTGAGTTTTTCTCTCGCCAGGCCCTATGATTGCCACGCTGATGAGCTAAAAGGAACAAGGATGGTATGACGGTATTCAGGAAGCGCTTATGACATGTGTTCGGTTGCCTCTGTTACGCACCCCCCTTTTGTGGGTGGCAGGTCTTTTGTTCCTTGCCTGTGCCCCGAGTCTATCCCTGGCAACAGGTGTTGCCGGGGTTGATGCGGCTGGGCCACTGAGTGCTACAGATCACGAGCGGCTGCGTAACCAGATAGCAGGGTTGGCGGCGGAGCGTCCCGGGGTCAGGGATGTGTATTTCCTTGCCATCGGCGGAGATGGCAGCGAATCGGTGTTCATGCGCGATATCGAGGTGGCCCGAGCCGGCCTCGCCGCCCAGGTTGATCTGGATAATCGGGCGATCCGGTTACTCAATCATCGGGATTACGAAACGTTGCCGCTGGCGACACCAACGGGCATGCGCATGGCCTTGCGTGCACTGGATGCACAGATGAATCCGCAAGAGGATCTGCTGTTCATTCATCTGGTCAGCCACGGCGGACGGGATGGCGCGTTGGTGATGCGCCAGCCCGGCATGGACCTGCCCAACCTGACGCCCGAGGCCTTTGCACAGATGCTGGCGCCATTGGATGTGCGTCGCCGGGTGCTGGTGGTCTCGGCCTGTTATTCCGGCCATTGGCTGAGTCCGCTGGCCAATGCGGATACGCTGATTCTGACTTCCGCAAGAAAGGATCGCACCTCCTTTGGCTGTGGTGACGATTCGGAAATGACCTGGTTTACCAAGGCCCTGTATCAGCAGGGGGCGCTGTCACTGAGCGATCCGGATGGGATGTTCAAACAGGTCAATCAGTTGATTCGTACCTGGGAAAAGGACATTGGCATGGACAAGGACAGCTGGTCGCATCCGCAGTTTTTTCTGGGTAGCGCCCTGCGCCGGTGGTTGGGAGCAAGCCACCCTCAATAATGCGCTTAGGGTTTATCGTTGTGTTCATCTGGTGTTAATCCTTTGGATGGCCAAAGTTAATGGCAACAGGAGGCCGCCTTTCACGCTCGTGGGTTAATTTGGATCGTGCAGGCAGGCGTTGCTTGCTCCCAAGACAAACTCACGAGAGGCCGAGTATGCGAACAGGTATTGCTTCAACGATGTCCATCATTGCGCTGGTGTTTGGCGCAAGCCAACTGCAAGCAGAGACGGTTGTGAACAACAATATCACCGAAGCTGAAGTGCTTGAGGCACAACAGGCTTGGGGTGAGGCTTTGATGTCAATCAGTCTTGCGTATAGTCAAAACGGGCGTGAGCAGGCAGAACACCGGGCGCGTGAAGTGCTGGACGCCGCTTATGCATTCAATCAGGGCGCGGTCTTGTTCAAGCCGACGCTGGCCAGCGGTGATCAAACCTTCCGTACGGATTATGAGGGTGCACTTGCCTATTTTGTCGGAGGCAACCCCGCCTTTCCGAATGACAGTGGCTTTGCACTGAAGGGATGGCAAGGTTACCAGTTCAGCAATGCCGGTGTTTACATCAGCGGACGCCTTGCTTTGACCACAGGTCATGTGATGCTGACGGATGCTCAAGGTCAGACGACGACGGTGGACAAAACCTGGGGCTTTAAAAAAGATGAGCAAGGTAACCTGCGCATCGTTTTGCACCACTCCTCGTTACCGTTCAGTAGCTGATCGCCACGGTTGATTTTCTTGAAGGCCGGTCTAGTTCACGACTGACCGGCCTACTAAGGTGCCAGCAGGTAATACCCCAGGCCGCGACGGGTGTGCAATAACTTGAGCGTATGTTCATCGTCTATCTTCTTTCGCAATCGAGCGATGTAAACATCAACAATGTTGGTCAGTGGGTCTTCGTTCAACCCCCATACATTGGTCAAGATACGTTCGCGACTGAATACCTTTCCGCAGTGGCTCATCAGCAGCTCCAGAATCCCGAGTTCCTTGGCTGTCAATGTTAGCAGCTGTCCGCCGCGCTGGGCTTGCATGCTATCCAGATCCAGAACCAGGTCTGCTACACATAATTGCCGTTCATTGACAAAGGACGTATCGCGTTTGGCCAAGGCCTCAATGCGGGCCAGCAACTCTTCAAAGTGAAAAGGTTTGCCCAGGTAATCGTCCGCACCAGCACGCAGGCCTTTGATGCGTTCGTCTACTTCTGACATGGCAGACAGGATAAGGATTCGACAGGAAATCTGTTGGGCACGAATCTGCTGGCAGAGTGTCAGCCCATCGAGTTGCGGCAACATACGGTCCAGTACAACCACATCCGGCTCAAATTGCCGGACAAACTGCAAGGCATTCAGGCCATCGGCCAGTAACAAGGTCGTATACCCTTCAGCCTTGAGTCCTCGGGACAAAAAACTGCCGACCTTTTCATCATCCTCAATGATCAGGACTTTCATGCTCTACTCCGTGAAAACAGGGAAGTGCCAAATGCACCGTTGTGCCGGCTGGATGGTTCTGGCTCAGCTGGATGGTGCCGTCATGTGCTTCCATAATCGCCTTGGCGATACACAGGCCAATACCCAGTCCGTCTGGCCGTGTTTTGCGGGCCTGAGCCCCGCGATAATGACGAGCAAATAGCTGGCTTTGATTGTCCGCTTCCAGACCAATACCCTGGTCGGACAGTGAGAGTTGTACGTCACTGTCCGTCAGTCTGACAGACCAGGTAAGCACCCTGTGATGGGGGGAGTACTGTTGTGCGTTATCCGTGATGATGCGTAGTACACCGGCGAATTTGTCAGCATCAACCAATACCCATTGGTCAGCCTCGGGTTCCGGCAGGGATGACGTATCCATGCTGAACTGGCTATTTAACTGCTGCTCAACAGTGGTCGTCGCCATGCTAATGAACGCCTGCATACTCAGGGGTTTCAGAGCTATCTGCAGTAACCGTTCTTCACCGCGCGCCAGCATAAGCAGGTCTTCAATCCGCTTGGTCAGGTGCTGGCTGGCGGCCAAAATACGCTGGAATGATTCCTTGTATTCGCTGCTGTCCTTGTCTCGGCCGCGCAGGCTAATCTCCGCTTCACCCTGAATGCTGGTGGCCGGTGTGCGCAGTTCATGACTGATATCAGTCAGCAGTTGTTTTTGCCGGTTCTCGCTTTCATGCAGTTGCCCCAGCGTGTGTTGAAGTTCGGCTGTGCGCGCTTTGACCCGTTCTTCAGTGAGTTGCTGATTGAGCTTTTCCTGGGCTGCAAAGTCGGCGATGTAACCTGACATCAGATTGAATTGTTTGGCCAGTTCGGCAAACTCGCTGGGTCCCTGCTCTTCAATGCGATGGGCAAAATTGCCCCGTCGCAACTGCGAGGTGCCTTCAATCAAGCGCTGCAGGGGGAGGCTGATAGCCCTGGATAGATACCAGCTTAGGAAGATAGCGAAGATCAAGCCGCTAGCGCTGATCCAGATAACAATAGCCTGGATTCGTTGAACGGCATTTAGGGCATCATCCTCGGTGCTCTTGGCGCGTTGTTTTTGTTCCGAAATAGCACTCTGTAACAGCTCTGACAGATCGGTGTCCTGGAACTTGTCAAACAGGACAATCAGTCGCTGCCAATCGGCGCTGTCATAAGAATGGGCACTGATTGGCTCGTTTTTGAGCACGTGCTCCAGTGTGACCAGATTGGATTGCAATAACGAGATGACCTTGACTTGCTCCATGATGCTAAGCAGGTCCTGTTCACTGGTACTGTGGAGTTGGTCGCGCACGGCAAGTTGTTCGAGGGCGTTCAGCTGCTGACGCATGCGCAGAAACAACTCGTCGCGAAAGCTGATATTGGTGTCTTCGGTCAGCAAGTACTCTGCCAACCAGACTTTAAGACGCTGTTTGTCCGCGCGCAGGGAAATGAACTCCGAGAGCATCTGGTTAGCAATGCGGTTGCGCTGCGTATGCAGCTCTGAGCTCTTCAGCGCCCAAATGCCTATTCCAGATAACAGAAGAATAATCGTCATCATGATGCTGATAGAGACGATCAGTTTGCGAAGAAACATAGGTAGCGCCAGCAGGAGAGGGTGGTTGCCAGTATAGGTGGGCGATTGGCTGTGATCATGAAAATTACGTTAAGTTACCCGCGCGCGGCCATTCAATGCTGTGGGCGAGTTGATTGGCCGTACACTTTTTAGCCAGACATCGCTAGAATGCCGACCGCGCAAAGCCAGTCAGGCTGCGGCTATGGGTTCCCTCACCCCATTTCACCTAAAAAAGGACATCACATGCCACTGCTTTCTGCCTCGGTCAGCCGGTCCGTTGTTGCCGGACTGATTGTCTTTCATATCCTGATCATTATCGCCAGCAATTATCTGGTGCAGCTGCCGATCACCCTGTTCGGTTGGCACACCACTTGGGGCGCGTTCAGCTTTCCGTTCATCTTTCTGGCCACCGATCTGAGCGTGCGGATCATGGGCACGGGCGCAGCAAGGCGGGTGGTAGCGCGGGTCATGTTACCGGCACTGGTTGCCTCCTATGTGGTGTCTGTGCTGTTTCAGGAAGGGCGATTCGGGGGCCTGGCGGCACTGAGTGAATTCAATCTGTTCGTCTTTCGCATCGCTGTGGCCAGCTTTCTGGCCTATGCGCTGGGACAGCTTCTCGATATCAAGGTGTTCGATCGTCTGCGCCAGGTGCGCCTGTGGTGGGTGGCGCCAGCGGCGTCAACGGTGCTGGGCAATCTGCTGGATACTTACCTGTTTTTCTCGGTGGCGTTCTGGCATAGCCCCGACGCGTTCATGGCGGCCAACTGGGTTGAGATCGCCACGGTGGATTATCTGATCAAGCTGGTGATCAGTCTGCTGCTGTTTGTGCCGCTCTACGGCATGCTTTTGAACGGGATTGTTCGGGCGTTACAGCCGCGTGACGTGGTCAGCGGCTCTGCCTGAAAACCCGGCTGCGCATGGTGCTGATGTTTTATAGCGGCAATACGTCAGGTCTAATGCCAGTCATCGCCGCTGACTGGCTCAACGCTCTAGCCATATTCACAGGATGACCTATGTCGAGGAAGGCTTTTGCCACTGTGTTCTTTGCCCTGATAATCACCATGACCGGCTGCACCCCGCGTCTGGTGACCGAGCATGACGGCCTTGAGGCTGTTTTTGTTTCCGCCCGGACCCATGAGCCACTGGCCGATGTCAGGGTGTATGCCGGCCAGCCGGGCAGGCCTGATCAGCCGATACTGGCGCGCAGCGATGCGTCAGGCCGTGTCAGCATCAAGCCCAGCAGGCGCCTGGAATTTATCGTGTTTCTTGGTGAGCGCATGGCGCTGATGTCGTTGTGGGCCTGCAAGCCGGGTTATGCGCACCATGAGGTGGCGGGGCGGATGGGTTGGAATGCGGATTTTCGGGCAGTTACCCATCAGCCTGCAGAGCCGATAGTACTGACTCAAGCAACAGAAGACTGTCCCTAGGCTTGCTAGTCGGCGAAAACAAAGGGCTGCCGAGGCAGCCCTTTTTCATGGCCAGCAGCTATTACAGCAGCTCAATGGCCACCGCTGTCGCTTCGCCGCCACCGATACAGAGCGACGCTACACCCCGTTTGCCGCCGGTTTTCTGCAGGGCATTGATCAGGGTGACGATGATGCGTGAGCCAGTGGAGCCAACCGGGTGGCCCTGGGCGCAGGCGCCGCCGTAGATGTTGACCTTGCTGTGGTCCAGACCGTGTTCGCGCATCGCCAGCATGGTGACCATGGCAAAGGCTTCGTTGATTTCGAACAGGTCAACGTCATCCTTGTTCCAGCCGGTCTTGTTGAACAGGTTGGTCATGGCGCCGATCGGTGCGAGGGTGAATTCGCTCGGGTCCTGGCTCTGGGTTGCGTGGCCGACAATCCGTGCCAGTGGCTTGAGGCCCCGCTTCTGCGCTTCGGCGGCGGTCATCATGACCAGGGCGCTGGCGCCATCGGAGATCGAGCTGGCGTTGGCAGCGGTAATGCTGCCGTCCTTGCGAAAGGCTGGCTTGAGGCCGGGGATCTTGTCGACGTTGGCGTTATAGGGCTGCTCGTCATCCTTCACCAAGGTCTCGCCTTTGCGGCTGGTCACTGTGACCGGCACGATCTCGCTGTCCAGTGCACCGCTTTCAATGGCTTTTTTTGCCCGGGTCAGGGATTCGATGGCGTAGCCGTCCATGTCCTCGCGGCTGATGCCGTATTGGTCGGCGGTGTCCTGGGCAAAGGAGCCCATCAGGCGGCCAGTGCGGGCGTCTTCAAGGCCGTCGAGGAACATGTGGTCCTTGATTTCACCGTGGCCCATGCGCAGCCCACCGCGGGCCTTTTCCATCAGGTAAGGGGCGTTCGACATGCTTTCCATACCGCCGGCGACCATGATCTGGTTGCTGCCGGCCTTGAGCAGGTCATGGGCCAGCATCACGGCTTTCATACCGGAGCCACAGAGTTTGTTGATGGTGGTGCAGCCGGTGGCGGCGGGCAGACCGGCATTCAGGCTGGCCTGGCGAGCGGGGCCTTGCTTGAGACCAGCGGGCAAGACGCAACCCATGATCACTTCCTGTACATCGGCGGCGGTGATGCCGGCGCGCTGCACGGCTTCGCGAATGGCAACAGCACCCAGTTCAACGGCCGGGACGCTGGCAAGACTGCCCTGAAAACCACCCATGGGGGTGCGTGCACCACTGACGATGACAATGCTGGAATCGGACATCTTGGCTCCTGCTGAAAAAAATGACTGAAAAATGACCTGGAGTCATCTGACGACTGCTTTGCGGATTATAACCTCAAAGATGCTTTGCGGGCGGCCCGTAATGCGGTTCATACTTTGGAGTGATAGGTGGTCCTGCAACTGCTTGACTATAGTGCCTCTCAACCAGGCCCTATGCCTGATGGATAGACCATACAAGCCCAACAAAACAGGTCAGAGACAATGCTCAATACCCGTGTTATCAAACCGACCGAGGGTGCGCATTCAACGCCCCTGCTGATCAAAAACATTCTTTTGTCTGGCCAGCGCTACGAGCGCAGCCAGGAGATCGTCTACCGTGACATCAGTCGTTACGATTACGCCACCTTCAATCAGCGTATCCGTCGTCTGGCCAATGCCCTGACCCAGGCCGGTGTGAAGCCGGGTGACACGGTAGCGGTGATGGATTGGGATAGTCACCGCTATCTGGAGTGCATGTTTGCCATTCCGATGCTCGGCGCTGTGCTGCATACCATCAATATTCGCCTGTCGCCGGACCAGATTCTCTATACCATGAATCATGCCGAAGACATCTTCGTGCTGGTGAACAGTGAATTTCTGCCGATCTACAAGGCCATTGATGCTCACCTGACTACGGTCAAGAAGACCATTCTGTTGACCGATGGTGATGACAAGACCGCCGACCTGCCTGGTCTGGTAGGCGAATACGAAGAGCTGTTGGCGGCCGCCGAGCCGACCTATGAGTTTGCCGACTTTGACGAGAACTCGGTGGCGACGACCTTCTACACCACCGGCACCACCGGCAATCCCAAGGGTGTGTATTTCACCCATCGCCAGCTGGTACTGCACACCATGACCCAGGCGGCCATGATGGGCGGCCTTGAGGATAATCGGTTATTTGGCAACCGTGATGTGTATATGCCCATTACCCCGATGTTCCATGTGCATGCCTGGGGCATTCCCTATACCGCCACCTTGCTGGGTACCAAGCAGGTCTATCCGGGTCGTTACGAGCCAGAAATGCTCTGCAAGCTGATCAAGGAAGAGAAGGTTACCTTCTCCCACTGCGTACCCACCATTCTGCAGATGGTGCTGAATGCCAAGGGCGCCCAGGACTTTGATTTCGGTGGCATGAAAGTGATCATCGGCGGCAGTGCGCTGAACCGCAGTCTGTTCGATGCCGCCAAGGCCAAGGGCATGTTGCTCTCTGCGGCCTATGGCATGTCGGAAACCTGTCCGTTGATTTCGGCCGGCTATAACAATATCGAACTGGACCGCGCCAGCGCCGATGAGCGTGCGGCGTACAAGATCAAGGCCGGTATTCCGGTGCCGCTGGCCGATGCGCGGTTGATGGATCCGCAGGGTAATTTCCTGCCGCATGATGGCAAGGCTCAGGGCGAGCTGGTGCTGCGTGCACCCTGGCTGACCCAGGGCTATTTCCGTGAACCGGAAAAGAGTGCCGAACTCTGGGCCCATGGCTGGATGCATACCGGCGATGTGGCGAGTATTGATGAGATGGGCTTTATCGACATCCGCGACCGCATCAAGGATGTGATCAAGACCGGTGGTGAGTGGATCTCCTCGCTGGAGCTGGAAGACCTGATCAGCCTCAGCCCGGCGGTCAAGGAAGTGGCCGTGGTCGGGGTGCCTGATCCGCAATGGGATGAGCGGCCCTTTGCGCTGATTGTGGCGCGTGAAGGACACGAGATGAATGCCCGCATCCTGCGCGAACACCTCAAGCCCTATGCCGATGAAGGTCGCATCAACAAGTGGGCGATTCCGAATCAGATTGCCTGCGTCGCAGAAATCCCCAAGACCAGTGTCGGCAAGCTGGACAAGAAGGTTATTCGTGGCGAGATAGCCCAGTGGCAAGAGGCGCAAGCTCCGTTCCTGTCAACCCTGTAGGGTTTCGGCCGGCATCCCGAGAGGGGTGCCGGCTTCGTTTTTCCGGTTTATCCGCCCTGCAGTGCCCCCTGTTATGAATTGTTACCGACAGGCAAATTCATACTTTCGAGCGATCACCTCACGCCCTGCCTTGGCTATAGTCGCCACCCTGCACTACCCTTAATTCAGGCCTATCCAAGGCTGCAGGGTAACTGTCTCGTTAAATCTGCCGGTGTCATCTCCTCCCGGCCCCAATAAAGCAGAGCCTAATCATGAAAACACCCCTTCTGTCCTCCGCCCTCTGGGCCGCTACCCTGGTGCTGGGTAGTACTGCTGTTGCGGTCAACGCGCAGCAGGCATCTGATCTTGGTGGCAGCCTGACACCCATTGGTGCCGAAATGGCCGGCAATGCCGCGGGTACTATCCCAGCCTGGACCGGTGGCCTGGCTACCGACGCAGCGCCGATTGACGAGCGCGGCTTCTCCGCTGACCCCTATGCTGACGACAAGCCGTTGTTTGTTATAAATGCAGCCAACTTTGAACAGTACCAGGACACCCTGACACCCGGTCAGATTGCCATGTTCCGGCGCTATCCTGCCACTTTCCGTATGCCGGTGTTCGAGTCCCGTCGAAGCGTTGGCATGCCCGAGGCGGTCTATGAAGCGGCCCGTTACAATGCTGACAATGCTGAGCTGGTGCAGGGTGGTAACGGTGTCGTGGGTTACAAGCTGGCCAACGCCTTCCCGATTCCGCAGAGTGGCATCGAGGTAATCTGGAACCATATCACTCGTTTCCGCGGTGAAGCGCTGTTCCGCGTTGTGACCCAGGCCACACCGCAGACCAACGGCAACTTCACTATCGTGCGTTTCAACGAAGAGTATGTGCTGCCAACGGGTTTGACCGACTACAACCCTGAAACCATGCAGAACATCCTCTACTACTTCAAACAGCAGGTAACCGATCCGGCACGTCTGGCGGGTAACGTTCTGCTGGTACACGAGACCGTGGATCAGGTAGCTACGCCGCGCATGGCCTGGATTTACAACGCCGGTCAGCGCCGCGTTCGCCGCGCTCCGCAGGTGTCCTACGACGGTCCAGGTACCGCTGCTGACGGCATGCGTACGTCGGATAACCTTGATCTGTATAACGGTGCCCCTGATCGCTACGACTGGCAGTTGGTTGGCAAGCGCGAAGTCTATATTCCTTACAACAGCTATCGCCTGGGTTCGCCGCAGAACACCTACAGCGACATTATCCAGGCCGGTCATATCAATCAGGATCTGACCCGCTATGAACTGCACCGTACCTGGGAAGTAATCGCCACCGTCAAGGAAGGTGAGCGCCACATCTACGCCAAACGTCACTTCTTTATTGATGAGGACTCCTGGCAGGCTGCCCATATCGATCATTACGATGCCCGCAACACCCTCTGGCGTGTCGCTGAGGCCCATGCCATGCACCGCTTCCAGCCTCAGGTGCCTGGGTATGCCATGGAAACCCTGTACGACCTGGTGGCCGGCCGTTATCTGGCAACCGGTATGAGCAACGAAGAAGCGCATGACTACAACTACAACCACTCGGCCAGTGCCAGCGACTTCACCCCTGCTGCCCTGCGTCAGGCGGGTGTGCGTTAAGTTGAGTGTCATGGGTAAATAACCCGAACGGGTTATTTACAATTCTGCAAGACAGCTGGATGGGCATGCCGATACACTTATCGGCATGCCCATGTCCATCGCATCCTTCCCCGGCAAGATTTTTCGGCCGCCGCTACCGGCGGAGCATGTGCCGCGTCCCGAGCTTATCGGCCAGTTAAACCAGGCCGAACACTGTCGCTTGATTCTGATCTGTGCACCCGCCGGTTTCGGCAAAAGCACACTGGCGATTGAATACGCGGAGCAGCGTGACGCCCGCCATCCCTCTGTCTGGTTGGCACTGGACAGTCAGGACGCCGAGGGTGCGACCTTCCTGCGAAATCTGATCCTTGGCCTGCAGTCCCTGTATCCCGGTTTAGGGCGGCATGCATTATCACTCCTGCAACAAAAACAACGGCATCAGGCGTTGGCACTCGATCAATTGGTGGTGTCGCTGATGGCTGATCTGGGGCGCTGCTATGACGCTGCCTCGCAGCCGCTGCTGGTGCTGGATGACTATCATTTGATCCGTGGTCCGCAGGCAGACCGGCTCTGTGCCTTGCTGCTGGATCAATTGCCCAACGGCTTCCAGCTGTTGATCACCGGTCGTTGCAAGCCCGATTGGCACCTTGCGCGTCTGCGTTTGAATAATCGGCTGTTAGAGCTGGGTGAGGCGCAACTGCGCTTGACCCATGACGAGTCACGTTTTTTTCTGCAGAACAGCGGCCTGAGTCGCGCTGATCCGCTTTGGCTGCGGCAACGTCTGCTGCGCAACGAGGGCTGGATAGCTGGCCTGCGACTGCTGGCCATGACATCGCAAGCGACAGCAACAGCCGGCTCAGTGGTCGGCCCTCAGCCGCTGATCGGTGAATACCTGCTTGAAGAAGTCATCCTGCGGCAGCCACCAGAGGTGCAGGCCTTTCTTGACGATATAGGCGTGCTTGATCGCTTCACTGCCGCGCTATGTGACCAGGTCCGCTGTTCTGATCAAAGCGCCGAGATCATACAGTACCTGTTGCAGCATCAGGTCTTCCTGGTGCCGCTGGATGCGGACGGACAGTGGTTTCGCTTTCACCACCTGTTTTCCGATGCCCTGCGCGCTCGCCAACCACAGAACGTGGAGCAGCGGCGAGCCATGCAGCTGCGGGCCAGTGACTGGTTCAGCCAGCAGGGCAGGATTGCTGAGGCGGTGGAGCAGGCCCTGGCAGCGGAGCACCCGGAGCGGGCCGCCAGTCTGGTACAAAACCTGCCGCTGGAGCGACTGCTGGCTGAACAGCATGTGGACACCTTGCTGCGCTGGATGGCTCAACTGCCCGTCGCGTTGCAGGGTAGTTCCGCGCATCTGGTCATGTTGCATGGCTGGACCCTGGCGCTGGCCTGTCAGTTGGAAGAAGCCCGCAGCATGTTGGCGCGGTTGACGTATTTTCTACCGCAGCCCAGCGCTGACGGGCAGCGGCGGTTGATCGGGCAGGCACTGGTGCTGCGCGGCTTTATCGAACGTTCAGCGGGCCACCTTGAACAGGCCGCGCTGTTATGTCATCAAGGTTTGGCCACACTGGATGATGAGGATGCCGGCAGTCGTCTGATGGCCATGTTGCTGTTGGCTGATATTGATCTTTGTGAGCATCGGTTGGACAACGCCAGGCACTGGGGTCGCACGGCGCTGGAGATGGCCCAGCGACTTGGTGAGCCGCTGTTTGAAGCGCAGGCCATGTTGATGCGCGCACGGCTGTTGCAGGTGCGCGGGCATATTCAGCGTGCACTCAAGGTCACGACCCAGCAATGTCAGGTGTTACAGAGGTTGAGTTACCCCCGTGGCCTGGCGGTGCGCGCCAGACTCACGCTCTACGGGGGCTATCTACAGGGTTTGCTGGGCAACCTGCCCGAGGCGGTTCAGCAGTTGCAACAAGGTATTGACGAGGCGCGGGACTGCCGCGACGTGCACGTATTGCCCGGTTATTGCCTGCTGGCGGCATTCCAGGCACAACAGTCTGGCGGGACGGTCGACGCCTTTGACACCTTGACCGAGGCCGAGCGCCTGATGCATTTGTGGGATATCCCGCCGGTCTATTACCTGGGCTGGGGGACCGCACTGAAAAGTGATATCTGGATTACCTCGGGGCGCATGGATCTGGCCGAGCAGTGGCTGCCGCGCCTGCGCCAGACCTACTGTATGGATCGGCAGGCGGCACCGCCGCCGTTCTTCCATGCGTTGCCTGCCTTGATTGAGCGGGTCTATGCGCGGCTGCTCTGGCAACGTGGCGAGCAGGTAGCGGCTGAAAGCATCCTGCGAGGCCAGCTACGCCAGTTGCAGCACAGCGGTGAGCATTTACAGGTGTTGCTGGTCATGACGCTGCTGGCACGTCTGTTGTACCGCAGTGAGCAGGGCGTTGAGGCGGATAAGGTGGTGCTGGCTGCGTTGGCATTGGCAGCTGAGGACAGCATCCTCGGACCCTTTCTGCCATTAATGCAGCAAACCCCACCAGGCCTGCCGGATATTCTCTCGCGTGCGCCGGCATCCTCACTGCGTGATACCTTGCTGGGCATGTTGCCAAGGGTGCCGCGTCCAGACGGTCGTCAGGTCGCCGTAACGCTTCAGGGTGCCCTGAGCGTCCGTGAACTGGATGTGCTCAAGTGCATCGCCCAGGGTTATTCCAATCAGCAGATCAGTGAGGCATTGTTCATTTCGCTGCATACGGTCAAAAGCCACGCCCGCCGCATCAACCACAAGCTGGGTGTCGAGCGCCGTACCCAGGCGGTGGCGCAGGCCAAGGTGCTGGGTCTGCTTCAGTAGCCGCAGGCCATGATTGCGCTGAACCCATGCCGGGGGTATAAATCAGCGCCCTGTCTTCCCTGAGTATGTCGAGTGTCTCCATGTCGTTAGATCATGCGCGTTTTGAATCATTGACGCCTCGGCCAGCCGGCCGCAAGCAGTGGTTGGGTCTGGCGGTGCTGATTCTGCCAACGCTGTTGCTGGCGTTGGATATGACCGTATTGCATCTGGCGGCTCCGCACCTGAGTGCCGACCTGCAACCCACCAGCTCGCAGCTGCTATGGATACTGGATATCTACGGCTTCATGATTGCCGGCTTTCTGATCACCATGGGTACCCTGGGTGACCGTATCGGTCGCCGTAAACTGCTGCTGATCGGTGCCGCCGCTTTCGGTTTTGCCTCGGTTCTGGCGGCGTTTTCCACCTCGGCCAACATGCTGATCCTGACCCGCGCGCTGCTGGGCATCTCCGGTGCCACGCTGATGCCCTCGACCTTGTCGCTGATCCGTGGCCTGTTTGAAGTGCCTGCCGAGCGAACCTTGGCCATTAC
This sequence comes from Halopseudomonas sp. 4NH20-0008, assembly GCF_057548395.1. Taxonomy (NCBI): domain Bacteria; kingdom Pseudomonadati; phylum Pseudomonadota; class Gammaproteobacteria; order Pseudomonadales; family Pseudomonadaceae; genus Halopseudomonas; species Halopseudomonas sp. 4NH20-0008. The sequence goes on along the minus strand of NZ_BAAJMD010000001.1, from coordinate 211,857 downwards.
CCTGTGGATGACCGGCTTTCTGGTCGGCAGTGCCATCGGTCCGTTGGTGGGTGGTGCCTTGCTGGAGTTCTTCTGGTGGGGCTCGGTGTTTCTGCTCGGCGTGCCAGTCATGCTGGTGCTGCTGATTGCCGGCCCGCTGCTACTGCCCGAGTCCCGGGATACTCAGGCTGGACGGCTGGATATCACCAGCGCCGTGCTCTGCATTGGTACCTTCCTGTCTTTGGTCTATGGCATCAAGGAGCTGGCGCGCGACGGCATCAGCCTGATAGTTGGCGTTGCGGTTGCGCTCGGACTGGTAATCGGCTGGTTGTTTGTTCGCCGCCAGCGCAGGCTGGCCCAGCCGATGTTCGATCTGGGGTTGTTCGCCAATCGCGGTTTCAGTACCTCGGTCGGCGCCATGCTGCTGACCATTCTGGCGCTGTCCGGCTCCTGGCTCATGGTGTTCCAGTACTTGCAGGGCGTGCTCGGGCTCTCGGCATTCCGGGCGGGCGTGCTGATGGTGCCCTCGGCGGTCATCCAGGTCATGGTCTCGTTGCTGGTGCCGCGTCTGGCACGGCACGTCAAACCGTCGCACCTGGTCAGCAGTGGTTTGTTGCTCGGCGTGCTGGGCTTTGTCTGTCTGATGCTGGTCAACGGCATGGATACCCTGTGGCTGCTGATAGTGGGCACCGTTGTCATGGGGGTGGGGATCATGCCGATGATGATTCTGGGGACTGATCTGGTGGTCAGTTCGGCGCCCGCAGAAAAGGCGGGTGCCGCTTCCGCCACCTCGGAGACCGCAGCCGAGCTGGGGATGGCGCTGGGTATCGCAGTGATTGGCAGCATTGGCACAGCGGTGTATCGACGGCATATGGCTGAGAATATAGCGCCAACACTGGCGCCGGATCAGGCGGCCGTGGCCATTGATACCATAGGCGGTGCGCTGGGAGTGATTGAACAACTGCCGGTTGAGGCGGCAGCGGTGTTGCTGGTGGCCGTACAGCAAGCCTTCAGCGCTGCGCTGCATACCAATGCCATCATTGGTGCTTTGATCATGTTTGCCACGGCGCTGCTGACGGCGCGCTTTCTCAGGCATTTGACCGTGCCGGCCGCCAGTCATGCCGAGTATCCGCCACATTGATGTATTCTTGACCCCTGACAGGACGCAAACAGCAGCATAAAACCAGCGGAGATTCTATCCATGCCCAGCTCCATGCCCAGCCTGAACATACAGATTCTGATCGCCGCCTGCCTTGGCGTGCTGGTGGGTTGGCTGGTCGGTGGACTGCCGGCTGACGACAGCCTGCGTGAGGGCGTGCTGTATGCGAGCCAACTGGTGGGCAGTGTGTTTGTCGGCATGCTGCGGATGATCCTGATCCCGCTGGTGTTCACCTCGATTGTGGTCGGGGTAGCGAATCTGCAGGCGCACCATCAGGTGGGTCGGGTCTGGAAAGTAACCCTGGCCTATTTTGTTCTGACCCTGTCGCTGGCCATGCTGCTGGCGCTGGTAGCAGCGAATATCTTCAAACCCGGTGCGGGATTGTCGATCACCCTGTTTGCCGATGCCATGGCCGACTTCGAGGCGCGACAACTGAGTGTGCCGGAATTCTTTTTGCACTTTTTTGCCAACCTGTTCCAGAACCCCTTTGCCGCCCTGGCCAATGGCAGCATTCTGGCCGTGGTGGTGTTTGCCCTGTTCATGGGTGTGGCACTGGTCGCCGGTGGCGAGCGCTACCGCTCGATTCTGCAGGTGTTTCAGGAGTTCCTTGAGCTGCTGCTGCAGCTGGTCGGCTGGATCATGCGCCTGGCCCCCTTGGGTATTCTGGCGCTGCTGATCGGTCTGGTGGCCGGGCAGGATGCCAGCCTGCTGGTGACTATGGCCGGTTTTGTGGTACTGGTATTTGCCACCACCCTGTTGCATGGCGTGGTGGTGTTGCCGGGGATTCTCTATGCGGTCACCGGCAAGTCGCCTTTGTGGTTCTGGCGCGGCGCGCGCGAAGCGCTGATTACCGCCTTTGCCACCAGCTCCAGTGCCGCCACCCTGCCGATTTCCCTGCGCTGCGCCGAGCACAACCTCAAAGTCAGACGCAGTGTGGCCGGTTTCGTTCTGCCCCTCGGCGCAACCATGAACATGGACGGCACTGCCCTTTATGAAGCCGCCGCCGCCCTGTTCGTGGCCAATCTGGTTGGTATCGAACTGAGCTTTGCCCAGCAGATGGTGGTGTTCTTCACCGCCATGATCGCCTCCACCGGCGCACCCGGCATCCCCAGCTCCGGCATGGTCACCATGGTCATGGTCCTCCAGGCCGTCGGCCTGCCCGCCGAAGCGATCGCCATCCTGTTGCCGATCGACCGCTTGCTGGATACCGTGCGCACCGCGGTGAATGTCGAGGGCGATATTGTTGGTAGTCTGGTGGTGGATAAGCTGGTGGGAGACAAGTCGGCATAATGCCAGGCATTTTTGAATTGGAGAGCATGCTATGCAGCCAGATACAGCCCTGATCCGCGAAACCTTCCCGGTCGGGCCCTTGCAGTGCAATTGCACCATCATCGGCGATCCGATGACGAAAAAGGCCCTGGTGATTGATCCCGGCGGAGACCACCAGTTTATCCTCAAGCGGCTTGAGGAACTGGGTCTGCAGGTGGTGAGCATCATTCATACCCATGCGCACCTGGATCACTTTCTGGCGTCCGGTGAAATGAAAAAAGCCACCGGGGCGACGCTGCACCTTCACAAGGACGATCAGTTCCTGTGGGATAACCTGGAGATGCAATGCCGGCTCTTTGGTGTGCCCTATGTCCCGGTTCCGGCACCGGATCAGTGGCTGAGTGATGACGAGGCGCTGGCCTGTGGTTGTGGCGTGGCGCTGCATACACCCGGGCATACGCCGGGCTCCATGAGCTTCTGGTTTCCCCAGGACAAACTGCTGATTGCCGGGGACACGCTGTTCCGTCGGGGTATCGGGCGCACGGATTTATGGGGGGGTGATTATGCGCAGATCGAGAAGTCGATTCGTCAGCGTCTGTACAGTCTGGACGAGGAGGCGGTGGTAGTAACCGGGCATGGCCCCGATACCCTGTTGGGTGATGAAATCCGCGAGAACCCCTTTATCCGAGGCTGATGTCTGTCAGGGAAACTAATCCTTGTTTTGTGGTCTTATAGTCGGAACCTGTGGTGCAATGCGTGTTAGTGTGGTGCACCTGTGTATTAGCAAATAAAAGGACTATTTCATGAAAACCCAAGCATTGCTTGTTGCCGGCTTCTGTACTGCTTTGCTGGCAGGCTGTACGACCAACCCTTATACCGGTGAGCGTGAAGCTGGCAAGGCCGGGATTTATGGCCTGGGTGGCGCTGCAGCCGGTGCCGTTATTGGTGCCGCTACGTCCAGCCGTGATGATCGCGCCAAAGGCGCCCTGATTGGTGCCGCTGTTGGTGGCGCTGCGGGTGGTGGTTACGGTTATTACGTTGATCAGCAGGAAGCGCGCCTGCGTCAGGAGCTGACCGGTACCGGTGTACAGGTTATCCGCAATGGTGACAATCTGCAGTTGGTGATGCCGGGTAATATTACCTTTGCCAGCAACTCCTCGGATGTATCCAGTAGCTTCTACCCGACGCTGAATTCACTGGTACGGGTGTTCAAGGAGTTCGACAAGAACGGTGTCGATATCGTCGGTCACACCGACAGCACCGGTGGTATGGACCTGAACATGCGTCTGTCCCAGGAGCGTGCGGCCAGTGTAGCCAGCTACCTGACCGGTCAGGGCGTATCCGGTGCCCGTATCAGCAGCCGTGGTGTTGGCCCGAACCAGCCGATCGCCAGCAACAATACAGCTGAAGGCCGCTCACAGAACCGTCGCGTGGAAATCAACCTGCGCCCGCTCTGAGTCCCGCCAGCGATTCGCCCTGACATCGGGGCGATTCCATGACAAGACACAACCACCTTCGGGTGGTTGTGTCGTTCAGGGGGCAGGAAAAAAGGGCCGAACCGCGTTCAGTTCAGCTGTCAGACTGGCGGTCTGGGCGGCTGAGGGTAGTCGCGGTGCAGGGTGCTCATCAGCGCATCCTTTTCTTGCCATAGGCGATTGACCCAGCTTTGGAAACGCTCACGGAATTCAGCATCGTTCTGGTAATCCTGGCCAAGGAATTCAGCCGGAATCTCGCGGATTTGGCAGCGCACGATGACCTGGTTGAGCTTGCCGCTGAGCAGGTCCCAGAAGCTCGGGCTACCCTCAGGGTAATGGATGGTGATATCCACCAGCGAACGCAGTTGCTGGCCCATGGCGTCGAGCACAAAGGCGATGCCGCCTGACTTGGGTCGCAGCAGGTGCTGAAAGGGGGATTGCTGTTCTGCGTGTTTGCTGTCGGTCAAGCGCGTGCCTTCGAGAAAGTTGAACACGGCGACGGGCGTGGTCTTGAACTTTTCGCAGGCCTTGCGCGTGGTGGCGACATCCTGACCGGCCTTTTCCGGGTGGCGGGCCAGATAGGCTTTGCTGTAACGCTTCATGAACGGGAAATCCAGCGCCCACCAGCACAGCCCAATAACCGGCACCCAGATCAGTTCCTGTTTCAGGAAGAACTTGAGCATCGGCATGCGCCGATTCAGGTTGTGTTGCAGCACCAGGATGTCGACCCAGCTCTGGTGGTTACTGGTGACCAGATACCAGCCGTCGTAATCCAGCCGCTCCAGCCCCTGAATGTCCCAGCGGATATTGCCGGCCAGGCGCATCCAGCCACTGTTGCAGTGCATCCAGAATTCGGCGATACGGATCATCACCCGGGTGCAGTAGAGCTTCAGGGCTGGGATGGGCAGCAGCTTGAACAGCGCCACGGCAAACAACACGCTGCAGCAGATCAGCGTGTTACAGATCAGCAGCAGCATAGACAATGCGCCACGCACGGCAGGAGGCAGAAAACTCAGCATCAGGGTGTGCTCTCACGGATGTGCCGGCTAATGCCGGTCTGGATTCAGTCGGTCTTGTCCGCTTGAATGGCTGTCAGGGCGATGGTGTAGACAATGTCATCTACCAATGCGCCACGGGACAGGTCATTAACGGGTTTACGCAGGCCCTGCAGCATCGGTCCGACGCTGATCACGTTGGCACTGCGTTGAACGGCCTTATAGGTTGTGTTGCCAGTATTCAGATCCGGAAACACAAACACAGTGGCCTTGCCGGCCACCAGGCTGTCCGGGGCTTTTTGCCGGCCTACGCTGGCAATGGCAGCGGCATCGTATTGCAGCGGACCGTCGATCAGCAGCGTCGGTTCACGCTCGCGGGCGATGCGGGTGGCCTCGCGTACTTTTTCCACATCCAGTCCGGTACCTGATTCGCCGGTCGAATAACTGATCATCGCGACCCGTGCCGGAATCCCGAAGGATTCCGCGGAGCGTGCACTCTGGATGGCGATCTCGGCCAGGTCTTCGGCATTCGGGTCCGGATTGACGGCACAGTCGCCGTACACCAGCACCTGCTCCGGCAGCAGCATGAAAAAGATCGACGACACCAGGTTGTAGCCGGGTGCGGTCTTGATCAACTGGAACGCTGGGCGGATGGTGTTGGCGGTGGTATGGATAGCGCCGGAGACCAGACCGTCAACCTCATCCAACGCCAGCATCATGGTGCCCAATACCACATTGTCTTCCAGCTGCTGCAAAGCCATGGGCGCATTCAGTCCCCGGCCCTTGCGCAGCTCGACCATGGCCTCGACATAGCGCTCACGTACCGAATCCGGGTCAATGATTTGCAGGCCTTCGGGCAGGGTGATGTGCTGGGCCCGGGCTACGGCTTCGACGGACTCCGGTTTGGCCAGCAGGATGCACTGGGCAATGCCTCGGCGTTGGCAGATGGCGGCAGCCTGAACGGTGCGTGGCTCGTCGCCCTCGGGTAGAACAATGCGCTTGCCAGCCTTCTGGGCACGGCGCATCAACTGGTAGCGGAAGGCCGGCGGCGACATGCGTGCTTCCTTGGGTGTGCCACAGCGCCGCTCAAGCCAGGCATGATCGATGTGCGAGGCGGCATAGTCGGTAACCCGTTCGGTACGCTCCTGATCGTCGACCGGAATTTCACGATTCATGCGATCAAGCTGGGTCGCGGTGTCAAAGGTATTGGTCTCCACGCTGAGTACTGGCAGACCGCCGTCCAATGCCGGTTGGCAGAGTTTCATGACCCGTGGATCGGGGGCAAACCCGCTGGTCAGCATCAGTCCGGCCAGTGGTGTGCCGGCCAGTGAGGCCAGGCTGGCGGCGATGATCACGTCATCCCGGTCGCCAGGCGAGACCACCAGGGTGCCGGGCTTCAGGCGTTCAACGATATTCGGTACGGTGCGTGCGCACAGGGCAATGTCCATGACCCGGCGGTTGTGCATGTCGCCGGGATGCAGGATCGCGGTTTGCATCAGACTGGCGACATCCGAGGTGCGCGGGGCGTTCAGTTCATCCTGCCAGGGGATGCAGCCGATCAGGCGGAAGTCTTCAGTATCCAGCACCTTGGATTCGGCCTTGAGGGCCAGGGCGAATTCTTTCAGGGTGCGCTTGAGTGCATCCCTGTCTGCCGGTGGATCGTCGCGGGTATCGAGTCCGCGTACCTTGTTGACGATCACGCCCAAAACCTTGGGGTGCTGTGGGCCGCCAAAGCCCTGGGCCTGGATTTCAATGCGGTCGGCAAGACTGGCCATGTCATCGCTATCCGGGGCGGTGACAAGAATGACGTCAGCATCCAGCGTGCGTGCTAGATGGTGGTTGATACGTGCGGCATAACTGGCCTGGCGAGTGGGCACCATGCCTTCGACAATCACCACGTCTGCATCCACAGCAGCAAGTTGGAACTTGCTGACGATATCTTCCAGCACCTCATCCAGTTGTCCATTGGCCAAGCGGTGTTCAACCTCTGGGAGGGCCAGCGGTACAGGTGGCTGAAGGCCCAGGGTGCGACTGATCAGTTCGGTTGAGCGCTCCGGGCCCGTGTCGCCGGGATGCGGCTGGGCAATCGGCTTGAGAAAGTGTACGCGCAGGCCGGTACGTTGCAGGGCGCGGATCAGGCCAAGGCTGATCGATGTCAGGCCAACACCAAAGCCAGTGGGGGCAATAAAGAATGTATGCATAGCAAGCGTCCTGCTTGTGAATATGTGTCAGTGGTCGAGGAGGGCCAGACTTTCGTCTGCAATTTGTCGTTCTTCATCCGTTGGAATGACCAATATGGCCGGTGAGCCATGCTGTTGAATCGGGGTGGCTTCGCCGCGTTTCAGATTACTGTTGGCCTGACTATCCAGGCGGAATCCCAGTACGGCCATATGCGTCAGGGTCTGGGCGCGAATCAGCGCCGAGTTTTCACCAATGCCGCCAGTAAAAATGACCCCGTCCAGGCGTTGAAGTGCCGCTGCCAGGCCGAGCATCGAACGTGCCAGACGATAGCAGAATACGTCAATTGCCAGTTGTGCGCCGACATGGCCCTGGGCGCGGGCTTGCTCGAGTTGACGCATGTCGTTGGACAAGCCCGACAATCCCAGCAGGCCACTCTCGCGGTTAAGCAACTGCTCGATACGCGGCAGATCCCAGCCCAGTGTGCGTTGCAGGTGCGCGTGCAGGTTGGGGTCAACATCGCCGCTGCGGGTGCCCATGACCAGCCCTTCCAGCGGTGTCAGTCCCATGCTGGTATCCAGGCTGCGGCCATCCAGTACGGCGCAGGTCGAGCAGCCATTACCCAGGTGGGCGCTGAGCCAGGCACCCTGATCGACGCGGCGGCCGGTCAACAGACTGGCCTGGCGGGTTACATACTGGTGGCTGGTGCCGTGAAAGCCATAACGTCTTATGCCGTGCTCGGTATACAGGTCATCAGGCAGGGCATAGCGGTAGGCATGCGCTGGCATGCTCTGATGAAAGGCGGTATCAAAGATGGCCATATGCGGGGTAGCAGCAAAGACCTGCATGGCGGCCTCTATGCCAACCAGATTGGCCGGATTGTGTAACGGTGCCAGCGGCGCATTGGCGCTGATCGCCTCGATCACATGGGTATCAATACGCTGTGCCCGAGTAAAGTGTTCGCCACCGTGCACGACACGATGACCGACCGCCGCGAGAGGTGTGCTGGCCTGTGCCGAAATCAGTGGCAACAGCGCCGAGAGGGCGTCTGCATGGCTGCCGCCGGGCAGTGCGTGCTGATCCTTGCGTGTGTCTGTCTGCCACGCCAGGCTGGCTTCCGCGCTGCCCAGACGTTCGGCTAGCCCGCTGATGACCGCCTGTGATGAGCCTTCGCGGCGCAGCGCGAACTTGAGTGAAGAGCTGCCGCAATTGATCACCAGTACCAATCTGTCTGTCATGCTTTTCCTTGAAACTGAACAGGCTCGGCCACCGGCGCCGAGCAATGCGGACCATCTTCAGGGCCAACCACACATCGGTCAACCCGTGCGTTAGCGCAGCAATCCGCGTAGACTGGCCCATTTTAAGCAAAACGACAGGTATTAAACTATGCAGATTGCTGCCAACAAAGCCGTATCCATTGAATACACTCTGACCAATGATGCGGGCGAAGTTATCGACTCTTCCGCTGGTGGTGGTCCGCTGGTCTACCTGCACGGTGCAGGCAATATCATCCCCGGTCTGGAGCAGGCCCTGGATGGCAAGCAGGTCGGCGATGAGCTGAAGGTTTCCATCGAGCCGGAAAACGCCTATGGCGAATTCAGCGCTGAGCTGGTTGCGGTGCTCGGTCGCAACATGTTTGAAGGCGTTGATGAGCTGGAAGTGGGCATGCAGTTCCATGCCTCTGGCCCGGACGGCGGCATGCAGATTGTTACCATCGCCGCGCTGGAAGGCGATGAAGTAACCGTCGATGGCAATCACCCGCTGGCCGGTCAGCGCCTGACCTTCGAAGTCAAGGTCACCAACGTGCGTGACGCCAGCGAAGACGAACTGGCCCATGGTCATATCCATGGTGAAGGCGGCGTCGAGCACTGAGCCGCTTCGCGGAGCTTCAAGCCGCAAGCTTGAAGCTGCAAGAAAAAACCGGGGCCTTCCCCGGTTTTTTCTTGCCTGAGATAGGCTTTGCCGCAGACTTTTGCTTCCAGCTTCCAGCTTCCAGCTTCCAGCTCAAAATTATCCCTCACCATCACCGCTATCAATGTCATTTAATACGTCTATAAATTAAAGATGACCAGTCGTATAGTGCTTGGCATGAACGCTATCCAAGACAAACGCGCACGTATTCTCGCCGCCGGCACTGAAGTGATGCTGCTCAAGGGCTATAACGGGACCGGGGTGCAGGAAATCACCCAAAGCGCCGGTGTACCCAAGGGTTCCTTCTATCATTACTTCGAGAGCAAGGAAGACTTTGCCATTCAGGCGTTGCACTACTATTACCTGCCCCGGCTGGAGCGTTTTGCCAATGCCCTGCAGGCCGGTGATGTGTCGCCGCGTGAGCGTGTACTGCGCTTTTACCGTGATCTGGTCGGGTATTTTGCCAATCAGGCCGAGCCAACCCATCAGTGCTTTATCGGCAGTCTGTGTCATGAGATGGCCGATGAAAGTCAGCCCATAGGTTATGCCGCCAGCGCCATCCTCAATCGTTCCAGCGAAGTGCTGGCGGCGTGTCTGGAGCAGGCCAGGGCGGCAGGTGAGTTGGCCGCCGATCAGGACCCGCAGGCACTCGGCGCCTTTATTGGTGCGGCTTGGGAAGGCGCCTTGCTGCGCATGAAGGTGGATCGTCAGATCGCGCCGCTGCGGGTCTTTATTGCCCAGCTGGAGCGTCTATTGCGCCCTTGAAGGCATTCTTGAAAATTAGATGACCGGTCAACCTTGGACCGTCACCGCTTATTAGTCACCGTAATCCACTGGAGAATACTGATGTCCGCTGATACCAGCCCGCTGTTTGCCTCGTTTCAACTTGGCCCCATGCAACTGAACAATCGCATCGTCATGGCGCCCATGACCCGTAACTTTTCGCCAAACGGCGTACCGACCGAGCAGGTTGCCGAGTACTACCGTCGCCGTGCCGAATCCGGTGTTGGCCTGATCATCACCGAGGGCACCACGGTTGGTCATTGCGCCGCCAACGGCTACCCCGACGTGCCGGCCTTCCATGGCGAAGAGGCATTGGCTGGCTGGAAAAAGGTGGTTGACGCTGTGCATGCGGTGGGCGGCAAGATTGCTCCCCAGCTCTGGCACGTCGGTAATGTCCGCCGTCTGGGCACGCCGCCGGATGCTGATGTGCCTGGCTATGGTCCGATGGAAAAGCTCAAGGATGGTCGTGAAGTGGTGCATGGCATGACCAAGCAGGACATCCAGGATGTGGTCCAGGCCTTTGCCCAGGCGGCCAAGGATGCCCAGTCCATTGGTTTCGATGCCATCGAATTGCATGGTGCGCATGGCTACCTGATCGACCAGTTCTTCTGGGAAGGCACCAACCAGCGCACCGACGAGTACGGTGGCAGCATGGAAAATCGTGGCCGCTTTGCCGTGGAGATCATCCGCGCCGTGCGTGCTGCAGTGGGCCCGGACTACCCGGTTATCTTCCGTTTTTCACAGTGGAAACAGCAGGATTACACCGCGCGCCTGGCGCCTACTGAGGCGCTGCTGGAGGCCTTCCTCAAGCCGCTGTCTGAGGCTGGCGTGGATATCTTCCACTGCTCGCAGCGGCGCTTCTGGGAGCCCGAGTTCGAGGGGTCCGATCTGAACCTGGCCGGCTGGACCCGCAAGATCACTGGCAAGCCCTGTATCACAGTAGGCAGCGTCGGCCTGGATGGCGAGTTCCTGGAGTTCATGGTCAAGACCGACAAGGTGGCTCAAACCGCCAACATTGACGGCCTGCTCGAACGACTGGGGCGCAACGAGTTCGATCTGGTTGCCGTGGGTCGTGCACTGATTGTTGATCCACAGTGGGCTGACAAGGTGCGCGAAGGTCGCTTTACCGACATCCTGCCGTTCAGCCGTGACGCGCTGAAAACCCTCGCCTGATAACCTCAGACACGGCCAACGCGACGTTGGCCGTGTCTATCAGGTCGGCAGCCCGGATAACGGGCTGCCGGCCGCCTTCATCAAATACCCTTCAAAGCGTTGCACCACCGGCTCCCAGCCTAGCTGGCAGGCGCGATGGCGCGCATGCAGCCGAATACTGCGACGGCCTTCCGGATCGCGGGCCAGCCAACACAGGTTGTCGATAAACAGCGAGTCGTTGCCCATAGGCGCCAGACAGCCACTGAATCTGTCGCGAATATGCTGGTGTGCGGCGGCGGCGTCAAAGGCGCATACCGCCAGGCCAGAGGCCATGGCCTCTGTCACCACGTTGCCGAAGGTCTCGGTCATGCTGGGGAAAACGAATACATCGGCGCTGGCATAGGCCTGCCCAAGCGGTGTGCCCGTCAGCGCGCCGGTAAAAATCGCCTCGGGTAGCTGCTGTTGCAAGTCGCCGCGCAGCGGGCCATCTCCCACAATCACCAGTTTGCAGCGCTCTGAGCCCTGTTTGCTGAGCTGCAGCTGTTTCCAGGCGTTGACCAGTAGTTTGAGATTTTTCTCCGCCGCCAGTCGGCCGACATGCAGCAGGACCAGATCGCCTTCCTTGACTCCCCATTGTGTTCGCAGGGCTGGATCGCGCAGTCCCGGGTGAAAGCGATCACAATCAACGCCACGACCCAGCAGGGCCAGATTCTGTATGCCGGCACGCAGAAGCTCGCGCTGCTGACTGGGACTGGCGGTCAGGGTCATGCGCGTGTTGTTGTGGAACCAGCGCAAGTAGGCCATGACCGGTGCATGCAGCAGGCTCAGGCCATAATGCTGGGTATACTGCTGAAAGTGGGTATGGAAGCCACTGATCACCGGTATCTTCAGTCGATTTGCGACGCGCAGGGCGGACCAGCCAAGCGGTCCTTCGGTGGCCAGGTACACTGCATGGGGGCGTTCTGCCTGCCACAGACGCTTTAACGCTGAAGCCGCAGGCAGCCCCCATTGCAGCTCCGGATAACCGGGAATCGGCAGGCCGCGCAACAAGTGCTCTGACAGTCCATCCTGGCTGTGTTTGGCCGAAGATTCACCGGCCAGCGCCGGTCGAATCAACTGTAATTGATGGTTGCGTTGCAGCAGGCCGCTGCCGAGTCGGCCCAGGGTATTGGCAACGCCGTTGATCTGTGGCGAATAGGTTTCAGTGACCACAGCAAAGCGCTGCGACAGGGGCAAAGGAGTATTCATATCAGCATCATCCAGCAGCTGGATGATGCCGTTATGACAAAGACAAGACAGATTTATGACGGGCGCGGGCCGCCCTCTCGAACCCATAGCAGGGTTGATCCAGCCACGGCAGCAGGCATCACCAGCAAGTTCACCAAAGGAATAATGCTGCCCACATAGACCGGCAGGCCAAAGCCCAGGGACAGAGCCCGGCGTCCGCGCATCCAGCGCAGCAAATCGATGAAGCTGACCTTGTCGTTGTCGGCCTGCAGGTCGATATACTGCACGGCCATCATCCAGACCCCGAACAGCAGCAGCAGAGGCGAGCTGACCAGGTTGACCACTGGAATCAGCGTCAGGAGCAACAAGACAATCAAGCGTGGCAGGTAGTAGAGAATCTTGCGGATCTCACGGCCGATGCTCTGAGGGACCACGAGTAGAATATCCCGGTAGCTGGTGGCGGGGCTGACTTCGCCGCGTTCCTGTTCAGCGATTTTTTCCGCCAGGATGCCGTAAAACGGCGAGGCGATGATATTGGCCAGCATGGTGAAGCTGAAAAACAGCACCAACAGAATCACCAGAGCAAACAGCGGCCAGAGAATCCATTCGATAAAACCCAGCCAGTCAGGCAATTGTGGCAGCAGGCGCGCCATCCACAGATTGAACTGCCTGATGCCCCAACCGATCAGGGCGGCAAAAAGAATCAGATTGAGCAATAACGGTACCAGCACAAAGCGGCGTAGCCCAGGCTGGGTGACGCGCTGCCAACCTTCGCGCAGATAGTCTGTGCCACGCATGACGGGATAGGGTGAAGCCATACTGTTTTCCTTGCTTGGGATAGCGCACAGTCCGTCACTATAGGGGTAAACTATGCCACCAATAAAGGCTTTGGATCGTCTGTTTGGATCTGGCTGTATTACCATGCAGCTCTCAGTTACACCAAGACGAAGCATTCAGCCTGTTAGTCAGGGCTGACACCGGTCCCATCGGTCAGGACCACGATTTAGTTTGTGAGCGTTCTATGTCAGGGCATCCCCCTTGGCCCGCCGGGCGCTCCGTTTTAATTGATCCCACCGCACAGCGGTGTTCTGGAGGCAGCATGTCTGATGTACGTAGCACCCGTCTGATCATTCTTGGTTCGGGCCCGGCCGGTTACAGTGCCGCGGTCTATGCCGCCCGTGCCAACCTCAAGCCAGTGCTGATCACGGGCATGCAGATGGGCGGTCAGTTGACCACCACGACCGAGGTCGACAACTGGCCGGGTGACGTCGAAGGCCTGCAGGGCCCGGCGCTGATGGAGCGCATGCGTCAACATGCCGAGCGCTTCGAGACCGAGATCATCTTCGACCATATCAACAGGGTTGATCTGAGCAAGCGTCCCTTCAGCCTTTGGGGTGATCAGGGTGAGTACCAGTGTGATGCCCTGATTATCGCTACCGGCGCTTCGGCCCAATACCTGGGTCTGCCTTCGGAAGAAGCGTTCATGGGCAAGGGTGTATCAGCCTGTGCCACCTGTGACGGTTTTTTCTACCGCAATCAGGATGTGGCCGTGATCGGCGGTGGCAATACTGCCGTCGAAGAAGCGCTGTACCTGGCCAATATCGCCCGCAAGGTTACCCTGGTGCATCGCCGCGATACCTTCCGTGCCGAGAAAATCCTGATCGACAAACTCATGGCGCGGGTTGCCGAGGGCAAGATCGAGCTAAAACTCAACGCCACACTGAACGAAGTGCTGGGTGATGCGACCGGGGTAACCGGCATGCGTATTGCCCACAATGCTGGTGGTACCGAGGATATCCCCTTGGCAGGTGTGTTTATCGCGATCGGGCACAAGCCCAATACCGATCTGTTTGTCGGCCAGTTGGACATGAAGGACGGTTACCTGAAGGTCCACAGCGGCACCGAGGGTAACGCGACCGCGACCAACATACCCGGTGTCTTTGCAGCTGGTGATGTGGCCGACCACATCTACCGCCAGGCCATCACCTCAGCCGGTGCCGGCTGCATGGCGGCTTTGGATGCGGAGCGGTATCTGGACGAGCAGTAAATTTTCTTTGCGTTACGAAGACCCCCTGCTCACTCTGAATAGGGGGTCTTTGCGTTTTCTGAATCACGCTTACAAGGTGAGATCAGTGAATTCAAGGGCATGTAGCTGGCGAATCAGTTCTGCGATATTGGTTCTGACAGCCCCCTCGTTGGCTATACGCAATCGCTCAGTTCCTAGAAATGCTGTGTTGAAGGCCGCGGTATATGGCAAGTCTATGGTCTTCTCGAAAAGTTTCTCTCCTGTTTGCCTGTCAGCCAGTGTGTAATGAACTTTGGCTGAAACAGTCATCGAGGCACCCGCTAAAGGTTGGCGCAAATTGTCCAAGTTTGCGCTTAGTACATACTGGCTGGAGTCGGCATTGTTGGCCAATAGACCGGCGTTGCTCAGTGATTTTTGCAGTGATGCGCGAAAGTCCTCGTTACTGACCTGTGAGACCCACATCGGATTGGTATTCTTGCCGCCCATGATCGAGCCCATGGCAAGGTTGCTGTGGAGAGAGCTCTGCTGGTGGTTGGCAGGCAGATCGGCTCGAACAGCCATTTGATCAACTCGGGCGGGAGCGGCGCATCCGCTCAGGATCAAGCTGAAAATCAGAAGTGCCAGGCAATGTGAGGCGCGCATAAATGTTTTCCTTAACGATGATTTGACATTCAATCATAAAGCGGAAAGCGGTGCTTTGTGTTCAATATTTTTGTTGACCAGTGTGTATCGCGCCGGTCTTGTGGTGTGCAACATCGCCCGCACTTTCTAGTGGTATCAGGTTAAGGCGGCCTGGCGAGACTGGATACGAAGCATTAACTGGGCGATTATTAAGCTTGCGCAAACCACTCCTGCGTTGATGTTTTCGAAGTTGGCAAATGAAGGTGTAATTTTTCTTGGGTTCAGGTCTGGAAGATTACTGTTGATCATGGGTGGGTTCAGTAGACTTATTGGTAAAACTAATAATGCTGAGACTTTTTAGAATAAAAGTATATTATCCGTTGGCGGCCAATGAAGGCCGATTGCCATTATCCAACAAGGATTATATAGATGAAATTCAGCAATTTTCTGGTTCTGCCTTTAGTGGGCGCCTTAGTTTCAGGTTGTGCCAGTATCATCAGTGATTCCCAGTATCCGGTAGCTATGTCCTCAAGCCCATCTGGCGCTAACTTTGAAATCCGTAATGAGCAGGGCTCCGTTATTCACAGTGGCGTTACGCCCGGAACGGTTACCTTAAAGGCAGGAGATGGTTACTTCAGTGGTGCGAATTACACTATTGTTTTCAAAAAGGAAGGCTACTCAGACCAGATAAATACTCTGGCTCCGTCTGTTGACGGTTGGTACGTAGCTAACATTATATTTGGTGGGCTGATTGGTTTGCTTATCGTCGATCCTGCTACAGGTGCCATGTACAAGCTTCCGGAGTCCTCAAATGCACAATTGTCCGAGATCAGAGCTAGCACGTCATCCACCCCTTCTGTGACTGTCCTTGACATATCTTCATTGAGCGAAGAGCAGCGATTGGAGCTTGAAAGAATTATGTGATTGGGTCGTGAGTGCCGAGCATATAGCTCGGCATTTGGACTTATCTGAGAAAAACCTGTACCAAGCTGATGTGCTTGGTGCCTCGAGGGAGAATCGAACTCCCACTCTGTCACCAGAAACGGATTTTGAATCCGCCGCGTCTACCAATTCCGCCATCGAGGCATGCGTCCAGCGCAAGCAGGCGCGGAGTATACGAATCCAGCATGCTGGTGGTCAATCCTCTTGGTGACTGAAAAGCGCTTTTTCCGCTAACATGGCCTCCTTTTTCCCAGTGAGTCCTCCGTCAAGATGCGTGTCAGTGATTTCCACTTTGAGTTGCCCGATCAATTGATCGCCCGTCATCCGCTGGCTGAGCGGCGTGCCAGTCGCCTGCTGTGCCTGGATGGTCCCAGCGGCGAGCTGACGCATCGGCACTTTGCTGACCTGCTCGACTACGTGCAGCCCGGCGATCTGATGATTTTCAATAATACCCGGGTTATTCCAGCCCGCTTGTTCGGCCAGAAAGAAACGGGCGGGCAGGTGGAAATACTGGTTGAGCGGGTGCTCGACAGTCATCGTGTGCATGCCCATGTGCGTGCCAGCAAGTCTCCCAAGCCAGGTAGCCGAATTGTGCTTGAGGGTGGCGCAGTGGCTAATATGCAGGCGCGGCATGAGGCATTGTTCGAGCTGGCCTTTGATGAGCCGGTGTTGCCGCTGCTGGAGCGGGTCGGACATATGCCTTTGCCGCCTTATATTGACCGTGCCGATGAGGCCGCCGACCGCGAGCGTTATCAGACGGTCTATGCCGAGAAGGCGGGTGCCGTGGCGGCGCCGACGGCCGGCCTGCATTTTGACCTGCCGCTGCTCGAGGCGATTGCCGCCAAGGGTGTTGAAAGTGCCCAGGTTACCCTGCATGTGGGGGCGGGGACTTTCCAGCCGGTGCGGGTTGAGCGTATCGAAGATCACCATATGCACAGCGAATGGCTGGAGGTCAGCCAGCAGGTGGTTGATGCGGTCAAGGCCTGCAAGGCACGCGGTGGCCGGGTTATTGCCGTGGGGACGACCAGTGTGCGCTCGTTGGAAACCGCTGCCCGTGACGGTGACATCCAGGCCTTCAGTGGCGACACCGATATCTTTATCTATCCCGGCAGGCCTTTTCATGTGGTGGATGCGCTGGTCACCAATTTCCATTTGCCCGAGTCGACCCTGTTGATGCTGGTCTCGGCCTTTGCCGGTTATCAACAGACCATGGCCGCCTATCGCGCTGCGGTGGATAATCAATACCGCTTTTTCAGCTACGGTGATGCCATGTTCATTACCCGCAATCCGGCTGCAGCCGGTCCCGAGGATCTGGCATGAGCCATATGCGTTTTGAACTCCTGGCAACCGATGGCAGGGCCCGTCGTGGCCGCCTGACCTTTCCCCGCGGCGTGGTCGAGACCCCGGCTTTCATGCCGGTGGGCACCTACGGCACCGTCAAGGGCATGTTGCCACGGGATATTGAGGCCATTGGCGCGCAGATCATTCTGGGCAATACCTTTCATCTCTGGCTGCGGCCGGGTACCGAGGTGATCCGCAAGCACGGCGACCTGCATGATTTCATGCAGTGGCAAGGGCCGATCCTGACCGACTCAGGTGGTTTTCAGGTGTTCAGTCTGGGTGCGATGCGCAAGATCAAGGAGGAGGGCGTGTACTTTTCCTCCCCGGTTGACGGTGCCAAGGTGTTCATGGGGCCGGAGGAGTCGATGCAGGTTCAGCGTGATCTGGGCTCGGATATCGTGATGATCTTTGATGAATGCACGCCCTATCCAGCCGATGAGGATACCGCGCGTCGCTCCATGGAGTTGTCATTGCGTTGGGCCAAGCGCTCCAAGCAGGCGCATGAAGGCAATCCTTCGGCGCTGTTCGGCATCATCCAGGGTGGTATGCACGAGAACCTGCGTCTGCGCTCGCTGGAGGGTCTGAACGAGATGGACTTTGACGGCCTGGCGATTGGTGGTCTGTCAGTGGGTGAGCCCAAGGAAGAGATGATCAAGGTGCTTGATTATCTGCCCGGGCATATGCCGGCGGACAAGCCGCGTTATCTGATGGGCGTGGGCAAGCCACAGGATCTGGTCGAGGGTGTCCGTCGTGGCGTCGACATGTTCGATTGCGTGATGCCATCGCGCAATGCGCGTAATGGTCACCTGTTCACCAGCAGCGGCGTGATCAAGATTCGCAATGCCGTGCACCGACATGATGATTCGCCCCTGGATCCGAGCTGTGACTGTTATACCTGTCAGCACTTTTCCCGTGCCTATCTGCATCACCTGGACAAATGTGGCGAGATGCTCGGCAGCATGCTCAATACCATCCACAACTTGCGGCACTATCAGTCCCTTATGGGTGGTTTGCGCGGTGCCATTCAAACAGGTACATTGAGCGCCTTTGTGGATGACTTCTACGCCCGCCTCGGCCTGCCGGTGCCTCCGCTGGAGGCTTGAAAAGCGACCAGGAAGCCCCATTAACCTTTTCTTGCGTGTTTAAACTAGGAGTATCACATGAGCTTTTTCATCCCTGCTGCCATGGCCCAATCTGCTGAGGGTGCAGCCCCTGTTGGTGGCGGTTTCGAGTGGATTTTCCTGATTGGTTTTCTGGTCATTTTCTATCTGATGATCTGGCGCCCCCAGGCCAAGCGTGCCAAGGAACACAAGAATCTGATCAGCGGCCTGGCGACAGGCGATGAAGTCGTTACCGGTGGCGGCATTCTTGGCAAGGTAAAGAAAGTCACCGAAGAGTTCGTGGTGCTGGAAGTCAGCGACAGCCAGGAACTCAAGTTCCAGAAAGGTGCCATCGTTGCGGTGCTGCCCAAAGGCACGCTGAAAGCCATCTAATAATGACAACCATCTAATCCGGGCGCCCATGGGCGCCCGGCTTGTTATCGGGCTCAGATATGCTCAATCGTTACCCATTGTGGAAATACCTGCTGATACTGGTCGTGCTCGGGCTCGGCCTTGTCTATGCCATGCCCAATCTTTATCCGGATGATCCGGCGATCCAGATTTCCGGATCCAGCTCGACCTACAGCGTCGAACAGCGCGATCTAGATCGCATTGAGCTGGCGCTTAATCAGGCGGGTATCCAGACCAAGGGCACCGAAGTGGCCAATCTGGCCCGTTCGGGTCTGGTGCGTCTGGTCAAGCGCAGTGATCAGTTGCCGGCCCAGGATATCGTTCGGCGGACCCTGGGCGACCAGTTTGTGGTAGCGCAGAATCTGGCCCAGACCACACCTGACTGGTTGAAGGCGATTGGTGCAGGCCCCATGAAGCTGGGTCTGGATCTGTCCGGTGGTGTGCACTTCCTGTTGGAAGTGGATATGGATAAAGCCATCGAAGCACGGGTCAATGTCTACGAGAGTGAAGTGCGCACGTTGTTGCGCGGTGAGCGTGTGCGTTTTCGCAGCATGCCCAGTCAGGCCAATGTACTGCAGTTCGGTTTTACCGATGCGGAACAGCTTGACCAGGCGCAGCGGCTGATTGCTCGCCAGTACACTCAATTCCAGCTCAGTACCGTGACGCGTGACGAGCTAGAGGTATTACGGCTTGCCCTGACCGATGCCGAGATGGCCTCGATTCGCGAATATGCCGTCAACCAGAACCTGACTACAGTACGCAACCGGGTCAACGAGCTGGGTGTGGCAGAGCCCCTGGTTCAGCGCCAGGGTGCCAATCGTATTGTGGTTGAGTTGCCTGGCGTGCAGGACACCGCCGAAGCCAAACGGATTCTTGGCAAGACAGCCAACCTTGAGTTTCGTCTGGCCGCCGAGCCAGATGCGCCCCGCGCAACGGTTGAGAACTTTGAATTCCGCGGTGGCAGCCGTCCACCGGCTGACGTTGAGCGCAGTGTGATTCTGACCGGTGACCAGGTCACCAATGCGCAGTCCAATTTTGACGAAAATGGCCGCCCTCAGGTCAACATCACCCTGGATGGCCATGGTGGCGAGCTGATGACCCGCGCCACGCGTAACAGCGTCGGGCGCGGCATGGCGGTACTCTTTATCGAGCAGCGGCAGATCACTCGAGAGGTCATGCAGGACGTCGACGGCGTCATGCAGCGGGTTGAAGTGCCGGCTTTTGTTGAAGAAAAGGCCATCATCAGCCTGGCAACCATCCAGAGTACCCTGGGTAACAATTTCCGCATTACCGGTCTGGACTCGCCCGCCGAAGCCTCCGAACTGGCGCTGCTGTTGCGCGCTGGTGGTCTGGCTGCGCCCATGTACTTTGTCGAGGAGCGCACCATAGGTCCGAGTCTGGGTGCAGAGAACATTGCCAAGGGCGTTACTGCGACCCAGGTTGGCTTCATTCTGGTACTGATCTTCATGGTGCTGGTCTATCGGGTGTTCGGCATCTTTGCCGGCATTGCCCTGAGCTTCAACCTGGTGTTGCTGCTGGCGTTGATGTCTCTGCTGGGCGCGACCCTGACCCTGCCAGGTATTGCCGGTATCGTACTGACCCTGGGTATGGCAGTGGATGCCAACGTGCTGATCTTCTCGCGTATAAAGGAAGAGGTGGCAGCCGGCATGTCGGCCCAGCGCGCCATCCACGAGGGTTTTGACAAGGCGTTCTCGGCTATTGTTGACGGTAACCTGACTACCCTGCTGGTGGGTGTGATTCTCTTTGCCATGGGTTCCGGTCCGATCAAGGGCTTTGCCGTGACGCTGTCGCTGGGGATTCTGACCTCGATGTTCAGTGCCATTATGGTCACCCGCGCTATGGTCAATCTGACCGCCGGCGGCCGTGACATCAAAAAGCTGTGGCTCTGAGGAACGCATCATGATTATCAACAAAACAATCAATTTCATGGCGCTGCGCAAGTTCTTTTTCGCGGTTGCCATTGTTCTGATGGTTGGCTCGGTTGTCAGCCTGGCGATCAAGCAACTGAACCTTGGTCTGGACTTTACCGGGGGGGCTCTGGTCGAGTTGAACTACGAGACGCCGCCAGACCTGGAAGATATTCGCCAGATGCTGCGGACCGAAGGCTGGTCCGATGCCGTGGTCCAGAATTTCGGCGCCTCAACGGATGTGCTGATTCGTCTGGCCAGTGACGATCCGAATTTGGGTGGCCAGATTGCTGGCTTGATCCAGCGCGAGGATGGCAGTGCCGTCACCGTCAAACGCGTCGAGTTTATTGGCCCGCAGGTGGGGGAAGAGCTGCGCGACAAGGGTGGCCTCGGCATGTTGCTGGCCATGGGTGGCATCCTGCTGTATGTATCGCTGCGCTTTCAGATGAAGTTTGCCGTGGCCGCAATTGTTGCCCTGGTGCATGACGTCATCTTTACCCTTGGCTTCTTTGCCTTCTTTGGCCTGTCGTTCGACCTGACCGTGCTGGCGGCACTGCTGGCGGTGATTGGTTACTCACTGAACGATACTATTGTGGTGTTTGACCGGGTGCGGGAAAACCTGCGGATCATGCGCAAGGCCGAACTGGAAGAGGTCATCAACGTCTCTACCACCCAGACGCTGGCGCGGACCCTGGCAACGTCCTTCTCGACCATTCTGGTGTTGCTGGCGCTGTTCTTCTTCGGTGGTGAAAACATCCATGGCTTTGCCACGGCGCTGTTGATCGGTGTGCTGGTCGGTACTTACTCGTCCATTTACGTCTCCAACGGCCTGTTGATGACGATGAATCTGACGCGTGAAGATCTTATTCCGCCGCAGATCGAAGAGGCTGCCGACGAACGGCCTTGATTCGGGTCGATACCAACAAAGCCCCGGTCACTGATCGGGGCTTTTTTATGGCTGCCTTAATGGCGGACCAAGGCGGCGGATCAAGCTGTAATACAGCCTGCTGAGGGCGTGAATGGTTTCTCAAGCCAGCGAGGTTAGAGGATCTGTGCGATATCGGGTCGGGCTGACTGAGCATTGTTGCAGGCATTATCCTGCTCCAGCCGGCTTTGCAGTGCGTCGATGGTCCGTTGCAGTCCTTCCGATAGCGGGGTGCTTGGCAGCCAGCCGAGTAACTGCCGGGCGCGTTCGATATTCGGCTCTCTTTGCAACGGATCGTCCTGCGGAAGAGGGCGATGGACAAGGGTAGAGCGGGAGTGGCAGAGGCGTTGAATCAACGAGGCCAGCTGCAGCATGTTGACGGGCTCCGGATTGCCCAGATTGACCGGTTCGCCGTTGTGATCAGGGAGCGCCATCAGGCGCTGCAGGCCATCGACCAGGTCGGCGACATAGCAGAAGCTACGGGTTTGCGACCCGTCACCATAGACGGTCATGGGCCGATTGCTTAGCGCCTGGGCGATAAAGTTGGTAATCACGCGGCCATCGTCGATCTGCATGCCGGGGCCGTAGGTGTTGAAAATACGCACGATCCGTGTATCCAGCTGAAATTGTCGCCGATAATCGCTGCACAGGGTCTCGGCACAACGCTTGCCTTCGTCATAGCAGGCACGCGGGCCGATGGGATTGACGTTGCCGTTGTAGGATTCGTGTTGTGGACTGGTCAGGGGGTCGCCATAGACCTCACTGGTTGAGGCTTGCAGCAGCCGGGCGCCATGTTGGCGGGCTAGCTCCAACAGGTTCAATGTGCCGACGACATTGGTTTTCAGGGTCTGAATCGGGTCCAGCTGATAGCGAACGGGCGAGGCTGGACTGGCGAGGTTGAAGATGCGCTCGATCTTTAACGGCAGATCCAGCGGGGTGCAGATATCCTGTTCGATCAACTGGAACCCGATTTGCGCGCGCAACGGGCCGAGGTCGTTGGGGTGGCTGCTGCTGAAGTTGTCGACACAGATAACATTGTGTCCTTTATCCAGCAGCGCCTGACACAGGTGGCGACCAATGAAGCCAGCGCCACCGGTCACCAGAATGTTGTGCATGTGTCAGGCCCCTGAAGTCGCCTTAACGCTTCATCGCCGGCGTAAGGTGCGGCTGAATAGCCGTCAGTACGGCTTTGAAGCACTTGGGGTTGCCGGCGACCACGTGGCCCCTGTCGAGGAAATGGTGGCCGCCGGTGAAATCACTGACCAGCCCGCCCGCTTCCTGAATCAGTAGGCTGCCTGCGGCCATATCCCACTCGGCCAGACCGAATTCCCAGAAGGCATCATAGCGACCGGCAGCCACATAGGCCAGATCCAGGCTGGCGGCGCCGCAGCGGCGAATGCCCGCAGTCTGGCCAACCAGGCTGCGGAACATGCCCAGATAGTTGTCGAGGTCGTCGACTTGGTCACTGCGAAACGGGAAACCGGTACCCAGCAGGGCGCCATCCAACGTCTTACGCGCACTGACGCGCAGGCGCTTGCCGTTTAGCGCCGCGCCGCGACCGCGGCTGGCAGTGAATTCTTCCTGACGGACCGGATCCAGCACCACGGCGTGTTCGATACGGCCCTTGATGCGGCAGGCAATGCTCACGGCATAGTGCGGAATGCCGCGCAGGAAGTTGGTGGTGCCGTCCAGCGGGTCAATGATCCAGACAATATCGGCGCCTTCGCCGGTGCCCGGCTGAAAGCCCGACTCCTCAGCGTGAATACCATGATCCGGGAAGGATTTGCGCAGGGTGGCGATGATGCTTTGTTCTGCAGCCCGGTCAACTTCGCTGACGTAGTCATTGGCCTCTTTTTCGTTGACGGTCAGAACGTCGAGCCGCTCCACGGAGCGATAGATCAGTTCTCCGGCACTGCGGGCGGCGCGCAGGGCGATGTTCAACATGGGCTGCATACGGGTGTCTCTGGTAAGGGAATGATGAAAAGCCGGAAATTGTAGCAGATAAGCCTGACAACTTGAATGCGTCATGGTCTTTGTCTTCTGGCTTTTGTAAGATGCGAGGTCCTGTTCCCTCGCTGCTGCTCGCTCCGGAGTCCGTTGTGCTCGACAATGTACGTGTGGTTCTGGTCAATACTAGTCATCCCGGCAATATTGGTGGGGCTGCTCGGGCCATGAAAAACATGGGTCTGACCCGCCTGGTGCTGGTTGACCCAGAGCGCTTCCCTGACCCGAATGCCAGTGCCCGTGGCGCGGGTGCCGACGATGTGCTGGAGAACGCCCTGGTGGTCGCCACCCTTGAGGAAGCGATAGCCGACTGTGTGCTGGTGATGGGTACCAGCGCGCGTGACCGGCGCATTCCCTGGCCGGTGGTGGACCCGCGTGAGGCGGCCGACAAAGTACTCGACCAGTTGGACAGCCTGCCGGGCTGCCAGGTTGCGCTGGTGTTTGGCCGCGAGCACTCGGGGCTGACCAGTGACGAGCTGCAGCGCTGTCAGTTCCATGTGCATATTCCCTCGAATCCGGATTTCAGCTCGCTGAATCTGGCGGCGGCTGTGCAGGTTCTGGCTTACGAGCTGCGCATGCAGGGGCTGCAGCGCCAGGGCCAGCCGACCCATATGCTCAAGGTCGAGACCACGGCAACGCAGAACGAGATTCCGACCACGGCCGAGGAGCTGGAGCAATATTTTGCCCATTTGCAGCAGGTACTGGTTGAAATCGGCTTCCTTGACCCGCAGAAACCAAGACAGTTGATGCCGCGCCTCCGTCGCCTGTTTGGTCGCATTCGGATCAACCGGATGGAAATGAACATCCTGCGCGGTATCCTGACCCAAACCCAGAAAGCCATCGGCGTCAAAGCCGCCGGTGAGCGGAGAGAATGAGCATGTTCAAGCGCATGAAGGAAGATATCGCCAGCGTATTCCACCGCGATCCAGCTGCCCGTTCGACGCTCGAGGTGCTGTTCTGCTATCCCGGCCTGCATGCAATCTGGTTGCATCGTCTGGCCCATGCGCTGTGGATTCGTCGGGCTTATCTGCTGGGTCGTATGGTCTCCAACTTTGCTCGCTGGGCGACCGGCGTGGAGATACATCCCGGTGCCAAATTAGGCAGGCGCTTCTTTATTGACCACGGCATGGGTGTGGTGATTGGCGAGACTGCCGAGATCGGTGATGACGTCACCCTTTATCAGGGTGTAACCCTCGGTGGCACCAGCTGGAACAAGGGCAAGCGCCATCCAACCCTGGAGGATGGTGTCGTGGTCGGTGCCGGTGCCAAGGTGCTGGGTCCCTTCACGGTGGGTGCAGGCGCCAAGATCGGCTCCAACGCCGTGGTGACCAAGGCGGTGCCGCCGGGTGCGACGGCAGTGGGTATTCCCGGGCGCATCATTCTCAAGGATGTCGAGCCGGCGGATGCCAGTTGTGCGCGGCGCCAGGCCATGGCGGAAAAACTCGGTTTCGATGCCTATGGTGTGACCCGCGATATGCCTGATCCGGTCGCTAATGCCATAGGTCAGATGCTTGATCACATGCATGCCGTGGACAATCGCCTGCAGGGCATGTGTGCTGCCCTTAGTGAGTTGGGTAGTGATTATTGCGCCAAGGAGTTGCCGAGCTTGGGTGGTGATGATTTTGACATGCTCAAGGATGCGATTGAATCTGAAGCGGGTAAAGTACAGCGGGCAGCCGGGCGGGAGTCGTCCTGACTATGCTGGATGCATTGCGCCCCATTTATCTGGACTATGCCGCGACCACCCCGGTGGACCCGCGGGTGGCCGAGAAAATGGCCGCTTGCCTGACGCTGGAGGGCAATTTCGCCAATCCGGCGTCACGCTCGCATATCTTCGGCTGGCGTGCCGAAGAGGCGGTTGAGCTGGGGCGGCGCCAGATTGCTGACCTGGTCGGTGCGGATCCACGCGAAATCATCTGGACATCCGGTGCGACCGAGTCGGATAACCTGGCCATCAAAGGCCTGGCCCGCGCCCGCGCCCAGCGCGGGCGACATATCATTACCTCGCAGATTGAACACAAAGCCGTGCTCGACAGCTGCAAGCAACTCGAGCTGGAAGGCTTTGAGGTGACCTACCTGCAGCCGGACACAGAGGGTCTGATTCAGCCTGAGCAATTGCGCGCTGCACTGCGTGACGACACCCTGTTGGTGTCGCTGATGCACGTCAACAATGAAATCGGCACCATCAATGACATCGCGGCACTCGGTGAAATTGCCCACGCCGCTGGCGCCATCATGCATGTGGATGCGGCTCAGTCGACGGGCAAGTTGCCCATCGACCTTCGCAGCCTCCCGGTTGACTTGATGTCCTTCTGCGCGCACAAGACCTATGGTCCCAAGGGTATTGGTGCGCTCTTTGTGCGGCGTGACCCGCAGCTCAAGCTGGAGGCATTGATCCATGGTGGTGGACACGAGCGCGGCATGCGCTCCGGCACGCTGGCGACCCATCAGATTGTCGGCATGGGCGAGGCCTTTGCTCTGGCGGGCCAGCAGATGCAGCAGGACGATGCGCACATTCGCGCCCTGCGCCAACGCTTGCTCGACGGCTTGTCCGGTCTTTCTGGTGTCAGCCTGAATGGCAGTGATCAGCAGCGCATCCCGCATAACCTGAATCTGGCCTTTGCTGGCGTGGATGGTGAGCTGCTGTTGCTGGCGCTCAAGGATCTGGCGCTGTCCTCCGGTTCGGCCTGCAACTCGGCCTCGGTTGAACCTTCCTTCGTGCTGCGTGCCATAGGCATACCTGATGCCCTAGCTCACAGCTCGCTGCGCCTGTCGATCGGCCGCTTCAGTCAGGCTGCTGAAATGGATGCGGCCGCAGGCATTCTGGTCGAGGTGGTAACGCGGTTGCGTCAGACGGCTTGAGCGGGTGCGGCATTCAGGCGGTTCTGCCGTAATGACTTTGGCTGCAACCTGCGTATAATCGGCAAGTTAACCTTTCTTGTTGTCTTTATTGATCTATCACTGCCCATTGGAGAGTTTCATGGCCGTAGAACGTACCCTGTCCATCATCAAGCCCGACGCCGTTGCCAAAAACGTTGTTGGCCAGATCATCAGCCGCTTTGAGCAGGCCGGTCTGCGCGTTGTCGCAGCCAAGATGGTTCAGCTGTCCCAGTCCGATGCCGAAGGCTTTTACGCTGAACACAGTGCGCGCCCGTTCTTCAAGGATCTGGTTGGTTTCATGACTTCTGGTCCGGTTGTTGTTCAGGTGCTGGAAGGTGAGGGTGCGGTTCTGAAGAACCGTGAGCTGATGGGCGCAACCAACCCTAAGGAAGCCGCTGCCGGTACCATTCGCGCAGACTTCGCTGAGTCAATCGACGCCAATGCAGTTCACGGCTCCGACTCCGCAGCCTCGGCCGCCCGTGAAGTAGCCTACTTCTTTGCTGAAACTGACCTCTGCCCCCGCGGCTGATGCGTTTCTCGACACCAACCAAGTGATGTGACCGCCATGACCGATACAACCGGCAAGATCAATCTGCTGGGACTGACACAGCCGAAAATGGAAGCCTTCTTCGAGAGTCTTGGGGAAAAACGTTTCCGTGCTGGACAGGTCATGAAGTGGATCCATCATTTTGGTGTCGATCGCTTTGAAGATATGACCAATGTCGGCAAGGCGTTGCGCGAGAAGCTCGACGCCTGTGCCGAGATTCGACCACCCGAGGTGGTCAGTGAAGATATCTCCAAGGATGGCACCCGCAAGTGGGTGATACGCGTTGCTTCAGGCAGTTGCGTAGAGACGGTTTATATTCCACAGAATGGCCGCGGGACGCTGTGCGTATCCTCGCAGGCTGGCTGTGCGCTGGATTGCAGCTTTTGCTCTACCGGCAAACAAGGATTCAATAGTGACCTGACCGTAGCCGAGATCATTGGTCAGGTCTGGGTTGCCAACAAGTCCTTCGGGACCATTCCGGCCAAGTCCGACCGCGCCATCACCAACGTGGTGATGATGGGTATGGGGGAGCCGCTGCTGAACTTTGATAACGTTGTCGATGCCATGCTGCTGATGATGGATGACCTGGGTTACGGTATTTCCAAGCGCAAGGTAACCCTGTCTACCTCCGGCGTAGTGCCGATGATCGAGCGTCTGGGTGAGATCACCGATGTGGCCCTGGCGCTGTCGCTGCACGCGCCGAACAATGCGTTGCGCAACCAACTGGTTCCGCTGAACAAGAAATACCCGCTGGAAGTGCTGTTGCCGGCCTGCAACCGTTATATCGCACGCCTTGGCGAGAAGCGCGTACTGACCATCGAGTACACCCTGATCAAGGATGTCAACGATCAGCCTGAGCAGGCGGAAGAGATGATCGAGCTGCTGCGCTCAACGCCCTGCAAGATTAACCTGATTCCTTTTAATCCCTTTCCGCATTCGGGCTATGAGCGCCCCAGCAATAACAGCATCCGGCGCTTTCAGGACATGCTGCACAAGGCTGGCTATCAGGTGACCGTACGCACCACGCGTGGTGAGGACATCGACGCCGCCTGTGGCCAGTTGGTAGGGCAGGTCATGGATCGTACGCGTCGCAGTGAGCGTTACATCGCCTTGCGTGAACTTCCCGTGGACGAGGTCGTTGAACTGTCTGCCTCTGTCCAGGACAGGTAATTCCCAACCAAGGATTGATTGAGATGAACAGAACAAGACTCGCCACCAGCCTGATCTGCCTGCTGATACTGACCGGCTGCGTAACGACGACCGATCAGCCGAGTCGCAAGACGGATCCGAATGCGGCGCGTGATGCCTACATCCAGTTGGGTATCGGTTACATGCAGCAGGGCGAGACAGAAAGCGCCAAATCACCCCTGAGCGAGGCGTTAAAGCTCGATCCGCGCTCAGCCTCGGCACATATCGCGCTGGCTCAGGTGTTTGCCCAGGAAGGTGAGTACACCGCTGCTGAACGACATTTTCGTTCCGCTTTGGCCAGTGAGCCGAACAACCCCCGTGTTTTGAACAACTTTGGGGTGTTTCTGCTTAACCAGGAGCGCTACCCGGAAGCCCTGCAGCAGTTCGAGGCGGCGGTTGAAGATAATCTTTATGGAGAGCGTTCCAGGGTGTTTGCCAATATTGGCCTGACCCATGCGCGTATGGGCAATACAGCTGAGGCGCGCAGCAGCTTCGAACGTTCGTTACGTCTCAACAGCCGACAGCCCATGCCGCTGTTGGAGTTGGCGAGAATTGAATTTGCCGAGCAGAATTATGTGCCGGCCTGGGATTACTACCTCAGTTTTACCCGAATGTCCGGTCAGGATGCCAGCAGCCTGTGGCTGGGCGTACAGCTGGCACGACGTTTTGAGGATCACAACCGCGCGGCCAGTTATGCCCTGCAGTTACGGCGACTTTACCCTGCCAGCCCGGAAGCGGCGGCCTTGAGTGCCTCGGAATAAGCATGACAGTTGATCAGCAGCACAATATCGACAAAGAACCGGTTAACCCTCCAGTAAATCCTGGTAAGGCCTTGCGTGCAGAGCGTGAGAAGCGTGAGCTGTCGGTTGCTGATGCCGCCGCCAGTCTGCGTTTGCCAGTCAAGACCCTTGAGCATATTGAGGCGGGCCGATTTGAGAGGTTGCCAGGCATAACCTTCTCTAGGGGTTATGTCCGCAGTTATGCCCGCCTGTTGGGTCTGGATGCCAACAGATTGGTTTTGGAGTTCGATCAGTTCGCGGGTGCCGAAGAGCGAGAAGGTAAGGTCGGTGCCATAGATACCCTGAACAAACCAGTACGTCGTGGCCTGCACTTTACCCGCATGGGCAGCCTGCTGGTGGTATTGGCTGTTATTGCTTCCGGTGTGCTCTGGTGGCATGAAAGCCGGATGGCTCAGCCGGTCCCGGAGCGTGTCGATCAGGTGGTGCAAACTATCGAAGAGGTGAAGGTTGATGCATCGCCCATGCCCTTGGCCATTCAGGGTGAGGTTGCGCTGCCATTGACCCCTGTCGCTGACAATGACTCCGACAGCCTGTCTGAGCCGACTGCCGAAGCGGCTCCCGCTGAGGCCGAGCCTGAATCCGCAGTTGTGCCTGAAACCCAAGTGCAAGCTCCAGTGTCCGCGCCGACGTCAAACGACGGGCTGAGCATGCAGTTCAGCGCGAGTTGCTGGGTCGAGATTACGGCGGCTGATGGTCGAGTACTGCACAGTGCACTGATGCAGCCCGGTCAGGAATTGCAGATGCCTGCCAGCGGCCCTGTGGAGGTGCTTGTCGGTGCAATCGAGTCGGTATCTCGTTTCCACTATCAGGGCCAGCCAGTCACTATACCGTCATCAAATCGGTCCGGCGTTGTGCGCCTGCGACTGGGCCAGTAGGGAGTCAGTCAATGCACCATGCTTCTCCGATAAAGCGCCGGGTGTCCCGGCAGATTCGTGTCGGCTCGGTGCTGGTGGGTGGTGATGCGCCTATATCAGTGCAGAGCATGACCAATACGGAAACCTGTGATGTAGCGGCAACCGTGGCGCAAATCAACCAATTGCAGGCTGCGGGTGCCGATATTGTTCGCGTTTCGGTTCCCAGCATGCAGGCTGCCGAAGCCTTCGGTGAAATCCGTCGGCTGGTCAGTCTGCCGTTGGTAGCTGACATTCACTTTGATTACAAGATTGCCCTGCGCGTCGCCGAGCTGGGTGTGGATTGCCTGCGCATCAACCCCGGCAATATTGGCCGGGAAGACCGTGTTAGGGCGGTGGTGGATGCGGCCAGATACCATGGCATTCCAATTCGCATCGGTGTGAACGCCGGTTCATTGGAAAAGGATCTGCAAAAGAAATACGGTGAGCCAACGCCCGAGGCGCTGGTTGAGTCAGCCCTGCGTCATGTTGCTTACCTGGACAAGCTGGATTTTCAGGACTTCAAGGTCAGCGTCAAGGCATCTGATGTGTTCATGGCCGTTGGCGCGTACCGCTTGCTTGCCGCACAGATCGAGCAGCCCCTGCATTTGGGTATTACCGAGGCGGGTGCATTGCGTTCAGGTACGGTGAAGTCTGCTGTTGGCCTGGGCATGCTGTTGGCTGAAGGGATAGGCGATACAATCCGTATCTCCTTGGCGGCTGACCCGGTTGAAGAGATCAAGGTTGGCTTTGATCTGCTCAAGTCCCTGCATTTGCGCTCGCGTGGCATCAACTTTATTGCCTGTCCCAGCTGCTCACGACAGAACTTCGATGTCATCAAGACCATGAATGAACTTGAAGCGCGGCTTGAAGATGTGGTCACGCCGCTGGATGTGGCGGTGATAGGCTGCGTGGTCAATGGCCCCGGCGAGGCCAAGGAGGCGGATATCGGTTTAGCTGGTGGCACGCCGAACAACCTGATCTATGTCGGTGGGACGCCCGATCAGAAGGTCGACAATCTGCAGTTGGTCGATACCCTCGAGCGGCTGATTCGTGACAAAATTGCGGCAAAACAGGCGCTGGACGCCAATACCATCGCCCGTGGATGAATAAGGAAAGACCCTGTTGAAAACCCTGCAAGCCGTGCGCGGCATGAACGATATTCTGCCCGCCCACAGCGCCCTGTGGCAGTACCTTGAGCGAAGCATTGCGGATCTGCTGGGCCGCTATGGCTACCAGCAAGTACGTATGCCGATTGTCGAGTCGACCGAGTTGTTCAAGCGCTCGATCGGCGAGGTGACCGACATCGTTGAAAAGGAAATGTACACCTTTGCCGACCGTAACGGTGATTCGCTGACCCTGCGTCCGGAAGGCACTGCAGGCTGTGTGCGGGCCATGCTTGAGCATGGATTGACCGGTGGCGGTGTCAGTCAGAAGGTCTGGTATGCCGGTCCCATGTTTCGTCATGAGCGTCCGCAGAAAGGTCGCTATCGCCAGTTCAATCAGATCGGTGTGGAAACCTTCAATATTGCCGGTCCGGATATTGATGCCGAGCTGATCATTCTGACCTGGCGCCTTTGGCAGCAATTGGGTCTGCGCGAGGCTGTCACACTGGAATTGAACAGCTTGGGTAGCAGTGAAGACCGGGCCCGTTATCGTGCTGATCTGGTTGACTACCTGCGCGCACGTTTTGATCAGCTGGACGAGGACAGCCAGCGTCGCCTCGATTCCAACCCGCTGCGCGTTCTTGACAGCAAGAATCCTCAGACCCAGGCCCTGCTGCAGGACGCGCCGAAGCTAGCGGACTATCTGAATGAACAAGCGGTTGCGCATTTTCAGGGGCTGCGTGCCCTGCTCGACGCGGCAGGCGTCCCCTATGTGCTTAACCCCCGGCTGGTCCGAGGGCTGGATTATTACGGGTTGACAGTGTTCGAATGGACAACCGACAGGTTGGGTGCCCAGGGTACCGTTTGTGCTGGCGGCCGCTACGATGGTTTGGTTGAGCAGTTGGGTGGCAAGCCAACGCCGGCAGTTGGCTTTGCCATGGGTATCGAAAGACTGTTGCTGTTAATCGAAACCCTCGGTAAGGTGCCGGCTGAATTGGCCAATCAGGTGGATGTCTACCTGGTTACCCTGGGGCCGGGAGCCGTGTTGGCGGGCTTCCGTCTGGCTGAAACCCTGCGTGACGCCTTGCCTGATCTGCGACTGGTAGTGCATTGTGGCGGCGGCAGTTTCAAAAGCCAGTTCAAGAAGGCTGACAAGTCTGGTGCGCGCTTTGCCCTGATTCTGGGTGAAGAGGAAGCGCTGGCTGAGCAGGTCGGCCTGAAGCCGTTACGCACGGATGGCGAACAGAAAAATATTGCCTGGCAGGACGTGCCAGCGCAGCTAAAACAAGTGTTGTGAGCGGAACGCAAGCCACTATCGATACGGCAAGGAGTGTAGGGTGACTTACCAGACAGAAGAAGAACAGGTTCAGAGAATCAAGGATCTCTGGAGTAGCCATGGCGTTCCGTTGTTGACCGGGGTGGTACTGGCCCTGGCGGGTGTATTCGGTTGGCAGGGCTGGAATAACTACCAGGAAGCCCAGGCGGCCAACGCCTCGGCGCTTTACCAGAATATGCTGGAGACCATGCTCAGCGATCAAAGCGAGGAAGCCAAGGCGCGCAGTGCCGAGCTGGCAGCGCAGATCCGCAGTGATTATGCCGGTACCCGTTACGCCGATTTTGCCGGCTTGATGCAGGCGCGTCTGGCGGTTGAGGGCGGTGATCTGGCCAGTGCTGAGCAGGTCTTGAGCGAACTGGTCGAGAGCCGTACCGATGCGGTTATGAATGAAGTTGCCCGTCAGCGCCTGGCCCGTATTCTGGCCGCGCAGGAGCGTGCCGAAGAAGGGCTGAAGCTGTTCGTGCAGCCGGTGACGGGTCCTTTGCTGGCTGGCCGTGAAGAAGTGCGTGGTGACCTGCTTCTGGGACTGGGTCGGGTAGAGGAGGCGCGCGCAGCTTACCAGGCGGCAATTGATGCCCTGGAAGATCCGCGTCAGCGCCCACAATTGCAGTTAAAGCTGGATGATCTGGCGGAGGAAGTCTAGTGAACCTGACGTTGCGTTTTCTTGCTGTGGGTATGTCAGCCCTGATGATTCTGGGTTGTAGTGGTTCCGGCAAGAAGGAGTTGCCTCCCGCCGAACTGGAAAAGTTTGAAGCCGAGGCTGAGCTGGAACGCAGTTGGAGTCGCAACATTGGTAGCGGGCAGGGCAAGCTGTTTAACAGCCTCGTGCCGCAGCTTGATGGTCTGACTCTGTATGCTGCCGATGATCGTGGCCGGGTTGTTGCCATGGCGCGCGATACCGGCGATATCAAATGGCAAGTGCGCTTGAAAGAACGCCTGTCCGGGGCTGTCGGCGCCGGTGGCGGACGAGTCATGGTCGGTACTCTGGACGGTGAAGTCATTGTCTTGAGTGAAGAGGACGGCAGTGAGCAGTGGCGCGCGCAGCTGTCCAGTGAAGTGCTGGCACCCCCACAGACCAACGGTGACGTTGTCGTGGTGCAAACCCAGGACGACAAGCTGACAGCACTGGATATCAGCAATGGCGAGCAACGCTGGATTTACGAGTCGACCTTGCCGGTGCTTACTGTGCGTGGTCACAGTGCGCCAATCGTGAATGTGCGCCGGGTCTATGCAGGTCTGGCCAGTGGACGTGTGGTGGCGTTGGCTGCCGATACCGGTTTACCCATCTGGGAGCAACGTGTGGCACAGCCGCAGGGTCGTTCCGAATTGGAGCGGATGGTCGATATCGACGGGCGTCTGCTGCTCGAGGGCGATACCCTGTATGTCGCTACCTTTCAGGGCAGCATGACGGCACTTGATGCCGAGTCCGGTAATCTGCGCTGGCAGCGCGACGCGTCCAGTTACAGTGGCCCGGCGAGTGGTTTTGGCAACATTTATCTGAGCCATGCAGATGGCAAGGTCGAAGCGGTTGAAAGTGGTCGTGCCACGCCCCTGTGGACCAACGAATCACTGCTGCGCCGCAGTCTGACGGCGCCGGTTGCCTTCAGCAGCTATGTAGCAGTGGCCGACTATGAAGGTTATGTGCACTTGCTGGCGCAAACCGATGGGCGCCTGGTTGCACGCATCCGGGTAGACCGCAAGGGTGTCAGAGCCCCGCCTATTACCGCAGGCGATACGCTGTATGTTTATGGTAACAGCGGCAATCTGGTTGCCCTGAAGCTGCGCTGACGCCAGCCAGCTATACTATGCCGGCCGCTGCCCGTTGATTCAGGCGCAGCGGCATTGTTGTTTATTGCACGGACGTCCGTGCGCGGAGTGATCATGGTTCCTGTTATTGCCCTGGTGGGCCGGCCCAACGTCGGTAAATCCACCCTGTTCAACCGTCTGACCAAAAGTCGTGACGCTATTGTGGCCGACGTGGCCGGTTTGACCCGTGATCGCCAATACGGTGAAGCGGTATGGCAGGGCAAGCCCTTTATCGTGGTCGATACCGGTGGTCTGACCGGTGACGAGCAGGGTCTGGACATGATCATGGCTGGCCAGTCGCTGCAGGCCATCGAAGAAGCCGATGCGGTGCTCTTTCTGGTTGATGCCCGTGCCGGTCGTACCGCCGGTGATGAGCAGATTGCCGAGCACCTGCGCAAGCGGAACAAACATACTTATCTGATTGCCAACAAGATTGATGGTGCTGATCAGGATTCCATCCACGGCGAATTTTCCAAGCTGGGTATTGGTGATCCGATCGGCATTGCCGCCGCCCACGGCCGCAATATCAACCCGATGCTGGAGCAGGTGCTGGGTGAGCATGGCCTGCTGACACTGTTGGCCGAGGCTGAAGCTGGCGAGCGCATGGTTGTCGAGGCCATCGGCACCAAGATTGCTGTGATCGGTCGACCCAATGTCGGCAAATCAACGCTGGTCAATCGCATGCTGGGTGAAGACCGCGTGGTGGTCTTCGATCAGGCGGGTACCACCCGCGACAGTATTTACATCCCCTACGAACGTCACGACAAACCCTACACCCTGATTGATACCGCTGGTGTACGGCGACGCGGCAAGGTCTTTGAAGCAATCGAGAAATTCTCGGTGATCAAGACGCTGCAGGCAATTCAGGACGCCAACGTGGTGATCTTTGTGGTCGATGCCCGCGATGGCATCGTCGAGCAGGATCTGCACCTGTTGGGGTTTGTGCTGGATGCCGGGCGCGCATTGGTGATTGCCGTCAACAAATGGGACGGCATGGATGAGCGCGAGAAGGACTTCGTCAAGATCGAGCTGCAGCGCCGACTGATCTTTACCCAGTTTGCCGATCTGCATTTTATCTCCGCACTGCATGGCAGTGGCGTAGGGCTGCTTTACAAGTCAGTGGACAAGGCTTATGCCAGTGCCATGACCAAAGTACCGACCAATCGTATGACACAGATTTTGGAAGATGCCGTTGCGGACCACCAGCCGCCGCTGGTCAAGGGTCGCAGGATTAAGCTGCGTTATGCCCACCTGGGTGGCTCGAACCCGCCGATTATCGTGATTCACGGCAATCAGGTGGACGATGTGCCACGCTCCTATACGCGCTACTTGGAAAATACTTTCCGTAAGGTGTTGAAGCTGGCTGGCACGCCGATTCGGGTGGAGTACAAGTCGGGTGATAACCCCTTTGCCGATCGTAAGAACACCTTGACTGATCGCCAGGTGAACAAGAAGCGCCGGTTGATGAGCCACCACAAGAAGGCTGAGAAGAAGCGCAAGGACAAGCGCTGAGGCAGGGCCCCAGCGCTTTGGGCAGTATCAGTCCATGCTGGGGTAGTCGGTGTAACCTTCTGCGCCGCCGCCATACAGGGTGGCGGGATTGATCTGATTCCAGGCGGCACCGGCTGCCACACGCTGGGCCAGATCCGGGTTGGCAATATACGGACGACCAAAGGCGATCAGGTCGGCCAGACCGGATTCCAGCGCCTTGGCGCCGCTCTCTGCATCCATGCCGCCGCACAGGATCAAGGTGCCTTTGTAGATGTCGCGCAGTGCCACCAGCAGGTCGTCAAACCCCTCATATATGCCACCTATCCAGTCCGGTTTGTTGACGTGCAGGTAGGCCAGGTTGCGGCTGTTCAATTGGTTAAGCAGATAGGTGAAGGTTTCCAGCGGATTGGAATCGTTCACATCGTTAAAGGAGCCCATCGGCGAAATGCGGATGCCGACCTTGCCACTGTCACCGGTGGCCGCGACCACCGCATCGACTACCTCAAGGACCAGACGAGCACGGTTTTCCACGCTGCCACCGTAGGCATCGGTGCGCTGGTTGCTGTTTGAGCAGAGGAACTGGTCAAGCAGGTAACCGTTTGCCGCATGCACTTCAACCCCGTCAAAGCCGGCTGCCAGTGCGTTGCGTGTGCCCTGGGCGTAGGCTTCAACAATGCCGGGCAGTTCATTGGATTCCAGTGCCCTCGGCATGGCGCAGGCGGCCTTGTGATGGCTGCCATCGGCTTCCTGCACATAGCACTCGGCCTTGGCTTGAATCGCCGAGGGCGCAACCGGTGCCACGCCATTTGGCTGAAGCAGCGGATGTGAGATACGGCCTACATGCCAGAGCTGCAGAATGATTTTGCCGCCCGCCGCATGGACACCCTCGGTGGTCAGTTTCCAGCCTTCAATCTGCTCTGCGCTGTGAATGCCGGGGCTCCAGGCATAGCCCTGACCTTCCGGGCAGATCTGACTGGCTTCGCTGATAATCACCCCGGCATTGGCGCGCTGGGTGTAATACTCGGCATTCAGGGCGTGGGGAATGTTACCCGGTTGTTTGGCACGCTGGCGGGTCAATGGGGCCATGACCATGCGGTTGGCCAGAGACAGTGAACCCAGTTGAACCGGTTGTAGCAGAGAATGCTCGGACATGCTGTTAACTCCAGGAAGAGATATTGATCAGAGGGTACTGACAGTGCATGTCATTATGGGGGTCGCATTCATAATGACAAGTACGTACGATATCGACAGTCACTTACTTTAAGGTAACCAATTATGCTGCCTGTTGAGAGCGTACAAGCCGAATCGAAGCGTCTGGTTCAGGGCGACAAGGTCTATAACACGCCGATTGAAGTGACCCTTGAGGTGATCGGGGGGAAGTGGAAGTCGGTGTTGGTGTATCACATCCTTCAGCAGCCATTGCGCTTTTCCGAGCTGAAAAGATTGGTTCCGGATATTACCGAGAAGATGCTCACTCAGCAGTTGCGCGAACTCGAGCGTAACGGCGTAATAAGTCGCACGGTTTTTGCCGAAGTACCACCGCGGGTTGAGTACCGGATTACCGAGCATGGCAGTAGCCTACAGCCGGTGCTCGAAGCCATGTGTCTTTGGGGTCGCGGTCACTGGCAGCGCA
This sequence comes from Halopseudomonas sp. 4NH20-0008, assembly GCF_057548395.1. Taxonomy (NCBI): domain Bacteria; kingdom Pseudomonadati; phylum Pseudomonadota; class Gammaproteobacteria; order Pseudomonadales; family Pseudomonadaceae; genus Halopseudomonas; species Halopseudomonas sp. 4NH20-0008. The sequence continues at coordinate 174,754 of NZ_BAAJMD010000001.1, read as the reverse complement.
GTGGCGAGTGACGGGGCGCCGGTTGTCGGGCACCCCGATCAGGCTCAGGCAGCCTGCACTTCGGCTTGACGCAAGGCCCGGTTCAGGGCGCTGAATAGCGCACGAAAACTGGCGGTGGTGAGGTTCTCGTCAATACCGACACCGTGCAACGGCTTGCCCTGGCCCAGGCGGATTTCGATGTAAGCGGCGGCTTTGGCCTGGGTGCCAGAGCCAATTGCGTGCTCGTGATAATCCATGATTTCAACCGCCATGGGCAGGCAGGCGACCAGGGCTTCCAGTGGGCCCTTTCCGATACCACGCCAATGCTGCGTGGTGCCGTCATCCTGAATCTCCAGGTCAACGGCGCTGGTACCATTATCTTCCTGCAGGCGATGGCGAACCAGCGTATAGGGATGGCAGGCCTTCAGGTATTCCTTGTCGAGCAACTCAAAAATCTGCCGAGCGCTCATTTCCAGACCCAAGCGGTCAGTTTCAGACTGCACAACCTGACTGAATTCGATCTGCATGCGCCGTGGCAGACTGATGCCGTATTCCTGTTCGAGCAAATAGGTAATGCCGCCCTTGCCGGACTGGCTGTTGACGCGGATCACCGCCTCATAGCTGCGGCCGATATCGGCCGGATCAATCGGCAGGTAGGGTACTTCCCAGCGTGCATCTGGCGCCTGCTGGGCAAAGCCCTTGCGGATGGCATCCTGATGCGAACCGGAAAAGGCGGTATGCACCAGATCACCTACATAAGGATGCCGCGGGTGCACCGGCAACTGATTGCACTCTTCGACCACTTTGCGCACCGCGTCGATATCCGAAAAGTCCAGACCCGGATGCAGGCCCTGGGTGTACATGTTCAAGGCCAGGGTAACCAGATCGACGTTGCCGGTACGTTCGCCGTTACCAAACAGGCAGCCCTCGACCCGGTCGGCACCGGCCAGCAGTCCGAGCTCGGTGGCGGCAACACCGGTGCCGCGGTCGTTGTGGGTATGCAGGCTGACCAGCACGCTGTCACGGCGACTGATATGGCGGCAGAACCACTCGATCTGATCGGCATAGATATTCGGCGTCGAGACCTCAACGGTGGCCGGCAAATTGAGAATCGCCTTGTGCTCTGGCGTTGGTTGCCAGATGTCGAGAACGGCATCACAGACCTCAACGGCAAAGGGCAGCTCGGTTGAGGTGAAGATCTCAGGGGAGTACTGGAAGGTCCACTCGGTCTGCGGCTGCGCTGCGGCCAGATCGCGAATCAGGGTGGCGGCCTTGACCGCGATATCCACTACGCCGGCCTTGTCTTGATTGAAGACGATACGGCGAAAGCTCGGCGCTGTGGCGTTGTATACATGCACGATGGCGCGCTTGGCGCCGCGCAGGGACTCGAAGGTGCGGGTAATCAGGTCGGCACGGGCCTGGGTCAGCACCTGTATGGTCACATCGTCAGGGATATGGCCGTCTTCGATCAGCGTGCGGACAAAATCAAAATCGGTCTGCGAAGCCGAGGGGAAGGCCACTTCGATCTGCTTGACGCCGACCTTGACCAGCGTCTGAAAGAAACGCAGTTTTTTTGCCGGATCCATGGGCTCGATCAGCGACTGGTTGCCATCACGCAGGTCAGAACTGGCCCAGAAGGGGACCTGGGTTATGGTCTTCGACGGCCAGGTGCGGTCGGGGATATCGACGGGCGTGAAGGCGCGGTATTTGCGCGATGGGTCGCTGAGCATGCTCATGGCGTGTCCTCGAATGGCATCTTGTGGATGCGGGTATTAAATGGGGTTTTGTTGCAGTAAAGGTAGGATTGTTCGGTATTTATTGCAACAGTGGTTTTTAATTTGGCAGAAATGCATATTTATAGAAGGTTTACGGCATTAAATAGCGCGCAATTGGGCAGGGTATGCATCCGATTGCGCAAAACAGCTCAGGGCATAAAGGCGCCAATAAAGATTGCCGGGTCCACGCGCACATTGTTCAGACTGACGTTCCAGTGCAGATGCGGCCCGGTGGCACGACCGGTAGCACCGACCTTGCCGAGCACCTGACCGCGATCCAGCTCATCGCCGACCTGCACGTCAATCTCGGAAAGATGACAGAACATGCTGATCAGGCCCTGACCATGGTCAACGAACACTGTCTTGCCATTGAAGAAGTAATCACCAACCAGAATCACTTCGCCGGCCGCCGGGGCGCGTATCGGGGTGCCACTGGGTACGGCAAAGTCCAGGCCGGAATGTGGATTGCGCTCTTCGCCATTGAAAAAGCGGCGCAAACCAAAGGCGCTGGACAGTCGCCCGTCTACGGGTCGGTCGAGCATGAGATTGCTGGGCTGACGCGGACTGAAACGCCGGTAGGCGGTCAGTTGTTCCTCGAGCTCGCGGGCGATCCGACGCTGATGGGCCGGGTCCGGAGTGACGTGCTGCTGGTTGCGCAGGGTGATGTGTTGGGCCGGGTAGTGGCGGTCGCCGACCTCAAAGGCCAGTCGGCTGCCGTCATCCAGCTCGATATGCTGGGTGCCGACTGCGGTGCCGAGTGGAATGCCGGTAATGGCAATCCAGCGCTTGCCCTCTTCGCGGATCACCAGCACCGGCTGATCCTGAAAGCGTGCGCGGGGTGCGCTTGCCTGCTCCGGCAGGCCGATCACAGCAACACCGCCCGGGACCGGCTTGTTCAGCAGGCGGGTGATAAAACCTTCGGCCTGCGCAGGCAGACCAAGGCACAGAAACAGCAGGCTGATAAGCAGGGTAGCGGGGCGGATCATCGAGTCTTTAGTCCAGAAGTGACAGAGTATGGGGTTGGCCGTCCGGGTCGTCGACCCGGAGGCTCAGGCGGCCTTCTGCAAGGCGTGCCTCCAGGCGCTGGCCGGGTTGCGTGTCCTGACTGCGGCGAACGGCGCGACCCTGGCCATCCAGCAGGATGCTGTAACCACGGCCGAGGGTTGCCAGCGGGCTGATCAGGTGCATGTTCTGCACCAGGGCTTCAAAGCGTGTTTTACGCTGCCGCAGGCTGTGCTGGATCGCGCGTGGCAAGCGCTCTTGGTAGTGTTGCAGGCGCTGGCGCAACAGCGCCAGTTGCTGGCCCGGATGGCGTGCCTGCAAGCGTGCCTGCAGACGCTCATGGCGTTGCTGCAATAGCCTGAGCTGTTGCCGAAGGCTGCGCTGCAGGCGCAACTCCAGATCGTCCAGGCGTTGCGCCTGTTGCGCCAGGCGTTGCCCAGGGTGGCGTAGACGTCGGCGCAGACTCTCCAGTCGCAGGTGTTCGCGGGCCAGGCGCTCGCGCAGGCGTTGCTGCAGCTGGCGTTGGGCGCGAGTGACCTGGGCCAGCATGACCTGCTGGTCCGGGCTCAGGAGTTCAGCAGCGGCGGAGGGCGTCGGTGCGCGCACATCGGCGACGAAGTCGCAGATGGATACATCGGTTTCGTGACCAACCGCACTGACCGTCGGTGTCTTGCAGGCAAACAGGGCGCGGGCCACCTGTTCCTCGTTGAAGGGCCAGAGGTCTTCCAGTGAGCCGCCGCCACGGGCCAGGATCAGGGCATCAAAACCACCGCGATCAGCCAGCTGCAGCGCACGCACAATCTGCGGCGCGGCGTCACGACCCTGCACCGCAGTCGGCACAATAAACAACTCGATAAAGGGTGCGCGTCGGCCGAAGACGCTGATGATGTCGCGTACCGCCGCACCACTGGGCGAGGTAATCACGGCAATCCGCCGTGCCTGAGTCGGCAAGGTACGCTTGCGCTCAGTGGCAAACAGGCCTTCATCCTGCAGCCTGGCTTTGAGCGCATCAAAGGCCTGGCGCAGCGCGCCATCCCCGGCTGCTTCAAGGCTGTCGACGATCAGTTGGTAGTCGCCGCGGCCTTCATACAGGCTGACCCGGCCTCGCACGCTGACCTGCAGGCCGTCCCGCAGATCAAGGCGCACGCGGCTGGCATGTTGACGGAAAAAGGCGCAGCGGATCTGTGCCTTGCTGTCCTTCAGGCTGAAATACAGATGGCCCGAGGACGGGCGTGCCAGATTCGACAGCTCGCCCTCGACCCAGACCTGCGGAAACACATCCTCCAGCAGGCTGCGGGCGCGGGCGTTAAGTTGGCTGACGCTGAGGATCTCGCGCTCGGCAGTCAGGCGTTGGAACAGGGTCTGATCAGTCATTGGCGCATCTTAGCCTGTGTCGGGCTGAGAGGGGAGTGCTGAATAATTGCCGTGGACTGATGATACTGATTGAGCCGGACCGGTGCGGCAGGTATAATGACGCGCTTCCATTTTCCCGCTCGGGAGCCCCTGCGATGCTGCGAATTAGCCAAGAAGCCCTTACCTTTGATGATGTTCTGCTGGTGCCCGGATACTCCGAGGTATTGCCCAAGGACGTCAGTCTGAAGACCCGGCTGACCCGCCAGATCCATTTGAATATTCCCCTGCTGTCCGCCGCCATGGACACCGTCACCGAAGCGCGCCTGGCGATTGCCATGGCCCAGGAAGGTGGCATGGGCATTATTCACAAGAACATGACCATCGAGCAGCAGGCGGCCGAAGTACGCAAGGTCAAGCGCTATGAGTCCGGTGTGGTGCGTGATCCGATCACCATTGACGCTGACGCCACGGTCGGTGAGCTGTTCGACCTGACCCGGCAGAACAACATTTCCGGTGTGCCGGTGATGTACAACGGCAATCTGATCGGCATCGTTACCTCCCGTGATGTGCGCTTCGAAACCCAGATGACCGCCCGTGTGCGTGATGTCATGACGCCCAAGGAACGCCTGGTTACGGTCAAGGAAGGCGCCGACATGCAGGAAGTGCGCAAGTTGCTGCACAAGCACCGCATCGAGCGCGTGCTGATCGTCGATGACAGCTTCCGTCTGCGCGGCATGATGACCGTCAACGATATTGAAAAAGCCCGTGCCTATCCGCTGGCCAGCAAGGACGAGCAGGGTCGTCTGCGCGTGGGTGCGGCGGTCGGTACCGGCGCAGAAACCGAAGAGCGGATTGCTGCGCTGGCCGCCGCCGGTGTTGACGTGATCATTGTCGACACCGCCCACGGCCACTCCAAGGGCGTGATCGACCGCGTGCGTTGGGCCAAACAGCACTTCCCCGAGATCCAGGTGATTGGCGGCAACATCGCCACCGGCGCCGCTGCCCGCGCGCTGGTCGAGGCCGGTGCCGATGGCGTCAAGGTCGGTATTGGCCCCGGCTCCATCTGTACCACACGTATTGTTGCCGGTGTCGGCGTGCCGCAGATGTCAGCGATTGCCGACGTAGCTGCAGCACTCAAGGATACCGATGTGCCCTTGGTAGCCGATGGCGGCATTCGCTTCTCCGGCGATCTGGCCAAGGCCATTGCCGCCGGTGCCTCGGTGGTCATGATGGGCTCCATGTTCGCCGGTACCGAAGAGGCCCCCGGTGAGGTCGAGCTGTTCCAGGGGCGTTCCTACAAGGCTTACCGTGGCATGGGTTCGCTGGGTGCCATGGCGCAGAATCAGGGTTCGTCTGATCGCTACTTCCAGGATTCCAGCGCCGGTGCCGAGAAGCTCGTGCCCGAGGGTATCGAAGGCCGCGTCCCGTACAAGGGGCCGCTGGCGGCGATTATTCACCAGTTGATGGGTGGCTTGCGTGCCTCCATGGGCTACACCGGCTGCGCCAGTATTGATGAGATGCGCACCAAGCCGGAATTCGTGCGCATTACTGGCGCGGGTATGAGTGAGTCGCACGTTCACGACGTACAGATCACCAAGGAAGCACCGAACTATAGGGTCGGCTGAGCGTTGCTCATCCGACCAGCTACAAGCTGAAAGCTGCAAGCCGCAAGTTGATATGGCCCGTTCTTGTGGCTTGCAGCTTTTGGCTTGTAGCTTAACTTTTCCAGAGGAACCCCCATGTCCCAAGACATTCACGCCCACCGTATCCTGATTCTGGACTTCGGTTCGCAGTACACCCAGCTGATCGCCCGCCGGGTGCGCGAAATCGGTGTGTACTGTGAAATCCACCCCTGGGATATGGATGCAGAGGCCATTCGTGCCTTTGCCCCGCGCGGTATTGTGCTGGCCGGCGGACCTGAGTCGGTGACCATGGAAGACACCCCGCGCGCGCCGCAACTGGTGTTTGAGTTGGGGGTTCCAGTACTGGGTATCTGTTACGGCATGCAGACCATGTCCGAGCAGTTGGGCGGTAAGGTCGAGGGCTCCGAGGAGCGCGAGTTCGGTTATGCGCGGGTTGATATTGTCGGCAAGAGCAACTTCCTGGCCGGTATCGAGGACCATGTGGATGCCGATGGCGTGTTGTCCTTGGACGTCTGGATGAGTCATGGCGACAAGGTTATCCGTATGCCGGAGGGCTTCCACATACTGGCCAGCACACCGAGCTGCCCGATTGCGGCCATGGGTGACGAGGTGCGGCATTTTTACGGTGTACAGTTCCATCCCGAGGTGACCCATACCAAGCAGGGTCAGCGCATTCTGTCGCGTTTTATTCTGGAACTGTGCGGCTGTGAGGCGCTGTGGACGCCGTCCAATATTGTCGAGGACGCGATTGCCACGGTGCGCGCGCAAGTGGGTGATGCCAAGGTCCTGCTGGGCTTGTCTGGCGGGGTCGATTCGTCAGTTGTAGCGGCGCTGCTGCACAAGGCTATCGGTGATCAGTTGACCTGTGTGTTTGTCGACAACGGCCTGCTGCGCCTGCATGAGGGTGAGCAGGTGATGGCCATGTTTGCCGAGAACATGGGTGTCAAGGTCATCCGCGCCAACGCGGAGGACAAGTTCCTTTCGCGTCTGCTCGGCGTCACTGATCCCGAAGAAAAGCGCAAGATCATCGGCCGCACCTTTATCGAAGTATTTGACGAAGAAGCCACCAAGCTGCAGGGCGTGAAGTTTCTGGCCCAGGGCACCATCTACCCGGATGTGATCGAGTCGGCTGGCGCCAAGACCGGCAAGGCCCATGTGATCAAGTCGCACCATAATGTCGGCGGTCTGCCGGATGACATGCAGTTCGAGCTGGTCGAGCCGTTGCGTGAACTGTTCAAGGATGAGGTGCGCAAACTCGGTCTGGAGCTGGGACTGCCCTATGACATGGTCTACCGTCATCCCTTCCCGGGTCCCGGTCTGGGCGTCCGTATCCTCGCCGAAGTGCGCAAGGAGTACGCCGATATTCTGCGCCGTGCCGATTTCATCTTTATCGAAGAGCTGCGCAAGGCTGATCTGTATCACAAGACCAGCCAGGCCTTCGCCGTTTTCCTGCCGGTCAAGTCGGTGGGTGTGGTCGGTGATGGTCGTCGCTATGAGTGGGTAATTGCCCTGCGTGCAGTGGAAACCATCGACTTCATGACCGCGCGCTGGGCGCACCTGCCCTACGAGTTCCTGGAGCTGGTTTCCAACCGTATCATCAATGAAATTTCCGGTGTGTCGCGGGTAACCTACGATATTTCCAGCAAGCCGCCAGCGACCATTGAGTGGGAGTGAGTTCATAGAGGCTGCAGGTTTCTGGCCTGCAGGTACCAGCGGTGTTTCAAGAAATGGTGGCTTTTGCCACCATTTTTTTATGACCAGAGTTTGGTTGCGATACCTTAACCTGTTGCTTCTATTTCCCTTTTATAGTTAGCCGTTTCGATCAAGCTGATGAGATGTTCTCAGCTTCCTCAGGTTGTCAGTTAAATCAAGTCGATGATTGCAGTAGCGTGATTTGCTATTGATGCAGGTTGTATAAATCCGGTAAAACCCTGTAATATTAATGATAATTAATATCATTCAATATCTGATCAGGGAGTGTTTTCATGGCTGTTCATCATAAGCTCAGCGTAATGGCGGTTTCATTGTCCGCTGCCTTATTCCTGGCAGGCTGCAATAACGACGCGGCTGCCACTGATTCGGCTGCACCAGCACAGACTGAGCCAGCTAGCCAGGCGGTCGACAGCAGGGCTGATCAGGTGGTTCAGCCAACAGCTGTAATTGCCCACTATGCTGATCTCGCGCACGCTGTTTTTGCTGATGCGTTGGCAACAGCCAAGGCGCTCGATGCCGCTACCGATGCGTTGATTGCCGAGCCTTCGGAAGCCAACCTGGTGGCAGCTCGGCAGGCCTGGATTGAGGCGCGTGTTCCCTATCAGCAATCTGAGGTATTCCGTTTCGGCAACCCGGTGGTGGACGATTGGGAAGGGCAGTTGAATGCCTGGCCTCTGGATGAAGGTCTGATCGACTATGTCGCGGCTGAGGGCTATCAACATGAGCTGGGCAACGAGGGCGCAACCGCCAATATCATTGGCAGTTCAAGTCTGACCATGGGTGGTGAGCAACTGGATGTGTCTCAGTTGAATGCAGACCTGCTGGCCAGCCTGAACGAAGTGGGCGGATCCGAAGCCAATGTAGCGACGGGTTATCACGCCATCGAGTTCCTGCTCTGGGGTCAGGATTTACAGGGCTACCAGCGCGGTGCCGGTGAGCGTCCGTATACCGACTATGTGGTTGGTGAGGCGTGCACCCAGGGTAACTGTGAGCGCCGTGGTGACTATTTGAATGCCGCGACTGATCTGCTGGTCAGTGATCTGCAGTGGATGGTCGAGCAGTGGTCGGCAGAGGGCGATGATAATTACCGAGCAGAATTGCTGGCGCTGCCGGTTGAGGACGCCGTTCAGCGCATGTTGTTTGGCATGGGCTCGTTGTCCCTTGGCGAGTTGGCCGGGGAACGTATGATAGTGGCGTTGGAAGCCAACTCCTACGAAGACGAGCATGACTGCTTCAGCGACAATACCCACAACTCCCATTACTACAATGGAAAGGGCATTCAAAACGTTTATCTTGGGCAATTCCTGCGTTCAGATGGCAGCGAGCTGAAGGGGCCATCCCTGGCCGATCTGGTGGCTATCCAGGATGCCGAACTGAATGCGCGCCTGCGCGCTGAGCTGGAAGCGTCGATGACTGCCCTGGGCGCCATCAAAGCCGCCGCCGAGCAGGAAGACCAGCCGGTCTTCTTCGACATGATGATTGCGCCTGAAAACTCCGAGGGCGCGGCGTTGATTGATCAGGCCATCGCCGCACTGGTAGGGCAGACGGCTTCGATCGAGCAAGTGGCTGGACTACTCGGAGTGGAGGCATTGCAGCCTGATGATGCCGGCCACGCCTTCTGAGTTGTCTTTTCGCTAAGCTGCAAGAAGCCCGGCTGCGCCGGGCTTCAGCGATTTTACCGGTGGAATATCGATGTTACGTGTCTTACCTGTTGTACTTGCGATTATGCTGTGGCACTCGCCTGCTCAAGCTCAGTCCCCGATTCAGGATACTGTGATGACGGGGGGAGAGGGCAGTGTTGCGCAGTTCGATCACAATGCTTTCTCGTTGCCACAAGCCAACCAGTCAATGTCCAAACGACTGGATTTCAGCGTTGGCAACAGTTTCTTCCGTAATCCCTGGGTCGCCGCGCCGGCCAGTACTGCTGCACGAGACGGATTGGGCCCGTTGTTCAACACCAACAGTTGTCAGGGCTGTCATATCAAGGATGGACGGGGGCATCCAGGGACGGCCGACACTGATTCAGTCTCACTGTTCTTGCGTCTGGCCATTCCGGCAGATCCCGAGCGCGATGCTCAGACGCTTCTCCAGCATGGTTTTGTACCCGAGCCGGTATACGGCAGCCAGTTGCAAACCGCGGCCATACCCGGGCAGGTGCCAGAAGCCAGGCTGCGGGTTGAGTGGCGCGAGTTTACGCTTGAGCTGGCGGATGGTAGCCGTGTGGCGCTGCGTGAGCCGAGTTATCATATCGACCAGCCAGCCTATGGCCCACTTCATCCGCAGCTGCTGGTTTCGCCGCGGGTGGCGCCAGGCATGATAGGTCTTGGTTTGCTTGCGGCGATTCCCGAAGCAGACCTGCTGGCCGCCGCTGATCCGCAAGACGGCAATGTTGACGGCATATCCGGTCGGGTCAATCGGGTCTGGGACAAGGCAGGCAAAGCGACTGTTGTAGGTCGATTTGGCTGGAAAGCAGCCGAGCCGACCATCATGCAACAGAGCATGGGCGCCTTTGCCGGTGACATGGGGCTGACGTCGTCCTTGGTACCTGCCACGGACTGTACACCCAGTCAGCATTGTGATGCGTTGCCGCATGGCGGTGAGCCCGAGGTCAGTGACCGTATTGCCGACTTCATTGCCTTCTATTCCAGTAGTCTGGCCGTTCCGCAGCGCCGCAACCTGGATAGTCCCGAGGTGCAGGCCGGTGCGCGGCTGTTCAACCAGGCGCAGTGTGCGGCCTGTCATACACCCAGGCATGTTACCGGCGAGGTCAATCAACGCCCGGATCTGAGCAATCAGATTATATGGCCTTACACCGATTTGTTGTTGCATGACATGGGCGAAGGTCTGGCTGACGGTCGTGACGAGTTTCAGGCCGATGGGCGGGAGTGGCGCACACCGCCGCTATGGGGTATTGGCCTGGCGCAACAGGTCAATCCGCAGGCGGGGTTCCTGCACGATGGTCGAGCCCGCACACTGGAAGAAGCGATTCTCTGGCACGCGGGTGAAGCCGAAAACAGCATTGCTTTCTATCGGCAGATGTCAGCCGAACAGCGCCTGGCTTTACTGGCCTTTCTTGAATCGCTTTAGGGGCTCGATATGCGGCGCATCATGGGAATGATTGTCCTTCTGGCTGGCTTGAATGCGGTTTCTGCGTTCGCGGCAGAGTCAGCCCAGGAACTCTGGGCCAGCGCGGCGGCAGACGGTTACCGGTTGCTGCAGAGCGACAGCGCACAGTTGCAGGCCAGCGCATCCGCCTATTGCGACGCCCCGTCAGACGCCCAGCGTGAGCAGCTGGAACGACACTGGCATGACGCCTTTGGTCGTTGGCAGGCCGTTCGTTTTATCGACTTTGGTCCAGTACTGGTCGACAGTCGGGGCTGGCAGTTGCAGTTCTGGCCAGACAACAAGAATCTGGTCGGCAGCCAGACCGAGCGACTGTTGCAACACAGTGGCGATCAACCACCGAGTCTCAACAGTGTGGCTGTGCAGGGCTTTCCAGCGCTGGAGTTCCTGCTTTTTGATCCGCAGTTGCAAATGCGAACGGAGGCGTTGCCATCTGTTGCTAGTTGCTCTGTACTGAAGGCTGTCGCCGGACGGCTTGCGGACAATGCAAACCTGCTGCAGGCCGATTGGCGGGCGTATGCTGAAGGCTACCGAGAGGATCCGGCTGCCGAAGCAAAAATGCTGCTGGCAGCCCTGCATGCGCTGGAGCAACTACGTGACAAGCGTTTGGGGCAACCCATGGGCATGCCAGCAGGTCGCCGTAATGTGTATCAGGCCGAGGCCTGGCGCAGTCAATCGAGTCTGCAGGCAGCCCAGGCCAGTTTGCAGGGTCTGCAGGTGTATTTTCTGCCCGGCCTGGAGGCGCAGTTGCAAGGTGAGACGCAACAGCGTTTGGCGGCTCGCTTTGCCGAGTTGTTGCAATCGGCGCTTGTCCGCTTTGAATCACTGCCTCCGGGCATGGCCGGGGTGCTAGAGGATCAGACGCACTATCTGCAGTTACAACGGCTGTATATCGATATTGATGGTTTGACCCGTCTGCTTGGTGGTGACATTGCCGTCGAGCTTGGGGTTGTAAGGGGCTTCAACGCCTCCGACGGGGATTGAACATGCAGCGCCGTACTTTGCTTGCCTGGACCGCCATGGGGTTGTTGTCGGGTTGCGCTGGCCGAACCGGAGTGACACTTGCCGGTTCGCCGACAGGCCAATTCGGACTGGCCAGTGGCGGCCGTAATGCGTTCGCTGACAACCTGTTGCTCAGCGGCTTGCTCTCTTCCCCCCAGTCGCAGCCGGTTTCCGGGCGCCTGCATGCCGGTGCTCAGCGTCCCGGTGGCGATGAGCTGGTTATGGTCGAACGTCGGCCCGGACGTCGTGCCCTGGTGATTGATCTGCGTAACGGTCAGCTGGTTCAGGTGCTGGAGGCAGGGCCCGGTCTGCACTTTTATGGCCATGCGGTATTCAGTGCCGATGGACGAGAGCTGTATGCAACGGCCAATCACATCGACTCGGGCCAGGGCCGTATTCTGGTCTTTGATGCTGTGCACCGGTATCGGCCGTTGCGGATATTGCCCAGCGGTGGCATGGACCCCCATGAGCTGCGTCTGATGCCGGACAAACAGACCCTGGCCATTGCCCACGGGGGCATTCGAACCCATCCCGACTTTGCCCGTATCAAGCTCAATCTGGCGAGTATGCAACCCAATCTGACGCTGCTTGATCCTGTCACTGGGCAGGTTATCCAGCAACACCGGCCCTCGCACCATCAACTCAGTTGCCATCATCTGGATGTCAGCCCGGACGGTATAGTGATGGTCGGTTATCAGTTCGAGGGCCCGAGCTGGCAGTCTCCACCCCTGATGGGGCGTTTGGATGTCGCCACAGGTCAATTCAGTGAGCCGGTTGTTCCTGAGGTCGAACTGGCGCTGTTGGCCAATTACATTGCCAGTGTGGCGATCAACCCGCTCAGTGGCCTTGCCCTGGTCACGGCACCTAAAGGTAACCAACTGGCACTTTTCGACTACCACGCAGGCCGCTTTGTCGGGCTTTTGCCCTTTCCGGATGGGGGTGGAGCCTTGCCCAGCGCGCGGGGTTTTGTTGTGTCGTCCGGCCTCGGTGGTCTTTATCATGTAATGCCGGACGCGCAGCCAGAACTTCTGGGTGCTGAAGAATTCAGCTGGGACAATCACCTCACAGCTCTTGATTTGCCGGTCTGAGAAAACCGCTTGGCCTGAACGGACAGTGTCGCAATGCCAGGGTAAAGTACGTTCCAGTCGGCGTATTCGCGCGGGTCCGGCTCAGGGGGCGCCGGTATTAATCGCTGTGGTGGACCTGACAGCCGCTGCGGTAACTTCAATCATGTGCACTTCTGAAGCAGCCAGTCCTGCTGTCGTCGCGCGCTCGAGGGCATAACGTGACAATCCATTGACCGGTAGGGCAAAGGCCGTAGGTGCAATACTGCCCAAGGCTGCCAGGGCTTTCTGCAGTCGTATTTGCACCTCGATCAGGGCGGCGCCGTCGCGGGCGATGGGCCGGAAGGCGTCACAAATCATGTCATCAGGCAAAATCGGCGGGACATGCACTGCGGGGTAGTCAATCCTCGGTTCTTGCTGTTCGGTCCAGCACGAGAGCAGGCGCACCAGCCGCCCGATCACACTGATTGCCGTGCCCGGGTCGTTCACCGCGGGTGATAAGGCCCGTGAGGCAATTTCTGACAATACGATCAAGCCGAAACGCGGGTCCTGATCAAAAGAGCGTTCGTTGCCAATGCTGAAGGCCTCGCGCAATGCTTGTTGCTGTTTCTTGTCGGCTGTCCCGCCGCGGGTCCAGAGCATCGGCGCTGCCGGGTGCACAAAACTGCCGGGCAAGGCGGCAACATACAACTCTGCTTTGATGACTTCTGCACAGTTGGCCAGTGCACTGATGTCGATATGCTGAACGTAACCCGTGCAGCTTGCCAGAAGCGGCACGGCATCATCAGGGATGTTGCCGTGCAAGGGATTGCCGTCAAGATAGGGGTGTGCAAGCCGCTGATCGAGTGAATGCGCGGTAGCCTGTTCTACACGGTCGAGGGTGTCGCACATCCGGCCAAAACTCATCAGGTGACTGATCCAGCGCAGCAATGCCAGAACCACCAGGCCCACCACCACCAGGGTAGCCAGGAAAAGAAAAATCTGCCCCGCAGGGTCGTAATAATCCGTACGCAGGGCAATCAGGCCAATCAGGCTGAACAGGAAGGCGCCGAGAAAGGTCGCCAGCACATTCTGTGTTGTTGGATCCTCCTGCAGCAGCGCCGTGGCCCTGGGTGTGGCATTCACGGCTGCGGCAGCAAAGGCCGAAACAGCAATGGACAAAGAAAAGGTGGTAACCGCCAGCATCGAGGACGCCAGTATGCCGAGAATCCTGTCCACGGACAGGCTGCCAAGGTCCTCAGCAAAGCCGTCTGGCAGCCACTGCGCCAGGGTCGGTGCCAGGCCCACGGTCAGAACGCACAGCAGGGCAAAGCTGACCACACGCACCCAGACCTTCTTGAGCGCTTGTCGGACTATCCAGAACGGCTTTGAATCCACCTATGACTCCCTGATAAGAATGCAATCCGGATGCAGATACGTCATCAGGCAAGCTATGTCAGCCTTCCTGTAGTTCAGACTGAACCCATTCGGCCAGTTGCGAGGCCAGATCATCGGCGGCCAATTGGAAAGCACTGACGACAGCGGGTACCTGAACGTCGGCCAGCGTCTGTTCAACCAGAAAGGATTTCGCGGCGATGACCTGGCGAGTACCGGGATTGATCAAGCGTGCGTTAAGCTCAATGGTGGCGCGCGGTATGCCGTCAATGTAATTGACTTGAAACTGCTGAAGGTCGCTGCCCAAATGGACGTTGGCATTTAGACCGTGCTCGTCGGTGCTGATGCGCGACAACGAAAATCGCTGGGCAAAGGCATCAGCCACGTGCTCGCGGACCAAGACAGGAACGGGGTCGGACCAGCGTGCCCCTTTGTATGTACTGAGTTGATTACCTTGAGGATTGACCAGCATGCGGGGGCCGCTCAAGGCCAGACTGGCCTGAGGGGTATTGATCCGCAGTGACGGGATGTCGGCCATGGCGGCATCTGTACTCGGTACCTGACTGTTTGGCAGGCGGTAAATAGTCAGAGACTCAGCCTCCGGGAGGATAGTGCAAGCCGCTAACGCAAGAGCCAGCAGGCCTGCCATGAGAGGTTTGATGCAGAGTGGCAGGCTGTTCACGGTTCAAACTCCTCCATGCTGTCGCGGCCGAGCAAAAACCGCGTCGGGTTGTCTTCAATGCGTCGGGTGATGCTGCGCAGCGCGCTGAGGCTTCCGCGCAGTTCGTTGATGGCCGGTTCCAGCTGACCAAGACCCTGCATACCGCTGGCAAAGGATTCGCTGTTCTCGGTCATCAGTTGTTCAAGTATGCCGCTGGTTCTGGCGATGGATGCCAGAGCCTGCTCGGCACCGTCCAGTGTGCGCGTGCCTTGTTCGTTTAGCAGGCTGTCAGCACTGCCCATCAATGTGCTGGCTTGCTCCATTGCTTCGCCAGCTTCACGACTGACCTTGGTCAGCTCGGCAATCAGTAATTTCAAATCATCACTCTGGCCGGCAATGCTCTGGGTGGCTTGTTCAATCGAGCCCAGGGTGCGGGTCAAACTGTCCGCATTCTCCTCCGAGAGGATGCTGCGGGCACTGGACATCAATTGGTTGATGTTGGTCATCAGATCCTCGCCGTTGGCCAGCAGGGTCGAGATGGGCGAGGGTGAGGCGACAATAATCGGGTCGGCACCGCGCTGACCAACCAGTAGCGGGCTGTTTGGGTCGCCGTGGCTAAGCTCAATCACCGATGTGCCGGTAATGCCGGTGAAGGACAGTCGGGCACGGGTATCCTGTTTGATCGGCACGTTGGCTTCGACCCGGATTCGCGCCAGTACCCGTCGCGGATCTTCAGGGTCCAGACTGAGGCTGACAATCTCACCGATACGGATGCCGCTGTATTGTACCGAGCTACCACGTGACAGGCCGGTTACCGCCTCGTTGAAGACAATGGTGTAATGATTGAATTCGCGGCTGTTGCTGGCATTGCTCAACCAGATGGCAAAAAACACCGCGATACCCGCTGCAATCAGGGTAAAAAGGCCAATCAACACATGATGGGCACGGGTTTCCATTAGCGTATGGACTCCTGTTGTCGGTTGACGGCATCAGCCGCGGCGCGGCCACGTGGGCCGTGGAAGTATTCCTTGATCCAGGCATTGTCCGTGGCGGCCACCCGTTCAAGGGTGTCGGCGATCAGGACCTTTTTTTCCGAAAGCACGGCGATGCGATCACAGATTGCATACAGAGTATCGAGGTCATGGGTGACCAGGAAGACACTCAGGCCGAGAGCGTCGCGCAGGGTCTTGATCAGTTGATCAAAGGCCGCTGCGCCAATGGGATCAAGTCCGGCGGTAGGTTCGTCAAGGAACAGAATATCCGGATCCAGCGCCAGGGCGCGGGCCAGTGCTGCGCGCTTGACCATGCCACCCGACAGCTCGGAGGGCAGTTTATCCCCGGCAGCATGTGGCAGGCCGGCCAGTGCAATTTTCATGCGTGCCAGATGCTCGGCATCACGCCGATTCAGGCCGCTGTGCTCCAGCAAAGGTAAGGCCACGTTTTCCACTACGGTTAGCGATGAGAACAGTGCGCCGCGCTGGAAAAGCACGCCAAAGCGCCTCTCCAGCAGGGATCGGGCTTCATTATCCAGTTGCTGCAAATCCTGGCCGAACACCTTGATGCTACCGGCATTGGGCTGGCGCAATCCAACTATCGAGCGCAGCAAAACAGATTTACCAGTACCCGATCCGCCAACCACCCCGAGAATTTCGCCAGGCTGGATATCCAGATCCAGATCCTGATGAATGGTTTGATTACCAAAGCGATTAACCAGGCCCCGGACCTGAATGGGTGGGCTGCTCTGGTTCTCCGGAAGGGCACTCACCAGCCCATCTCCATATAGAACATAGCCGCCAGGGCGTCGACCAGAATCACCACAAAGATCGACTGAACCACGCTGGACGTAGTGTGTTCGCCCACAGATTCGGCACTGCCACTGACTTTAAGCCCTTCGAGGCAGCCAATGATGGCAATCAGCAGAGCGAAAATCGGCGCCTTGGCCATACCCAGCAGAAAGTGCCGCATCTCGACGTTCTGTTGAAGAATGCTGAGGAACATGGTGGGCGATATATCCAGTGACAAAGCGCAGACCAGCGCCCCGCCGAACAGGCCTGAAAGCATGGCGACCAGGGTCAAAATCGGCAGGGAGATCAGCATCGCCAGCACCCTGGGTAGAACCAGCAACTCGACTGGATTAAGACCCAATGTGCGAATGGCGTCAATTTCCTCGTTGGCTTTCATTGAACCAATCTGTGCAGTAAAGGCACTGGCAGTTCGTCCGGCCATCAGGATAGCTGTCAGTAGTACGGCGAATTCGCGCAAAAAGGAAAAGGCCACCAGGTCAACGGTGTAGATGCTGGCGCCAAAACTGTTCAGTACCGTGGCACCGAGGAACGCGATAACCGCGCCGACCATAAAGGTCAGCAGAGCCACAATAGGCACTGCATTCAGGGCGATTTGCTCAACCTGAGCCACCACAGCCGTTGGTCGCCAGGAACGAGGGCGCAGGAAGTTGCTGAACAGGCTGGCCAGGACCAAACCACTGAATCCCAGCAGGTCGATCAGGTTGCGCCAGAAACGCAGGGTCGCCTGTCCTGTACGGGCCAGCAGTTCAAACAGCAAAAAACCTTCGCTGGGTGGCAGTTCGGCCTCGCGATCCAAAGCACTGGCCACCCGCTGTAAAAGAATACGCCTTTCTGCGGCCAGCGCTTCGGTCGAAGTACAAATCTGTTCGAGTAAAGGAAGCCCGAGTAGCTCGGTTAATAGTTGGGCGCCGGCAGTATCCAGCTGGCCCATCTGGCTGAGGTCAGCCGAATTGATCTTCGGTAGCCGAGCTATCTGTTGCCGCAGGGTCGCATAGTGCAGCAATACCCAGTCGCCTTCGACGATCAGATGATCCGGGCGCTCCTGGGTTAGGCTGAAAAAGCGGGTTTCTGGCGTGGCCGGCATGGCGGGGCTGATTTCCTATCGTGATACCCGCAGTCGGATGACTGCGGGCAAGCTCCATCAGTGCCGCTTGACGCCGTAGCCTTCAGACAGGGTGCCGGGCGTGTCTTCACTTTTAGGCGCGTAGTCCCGCGGTGGTTCCAGACTGTCAAATGCAGGCTCGCCGGCGCCGGAACTTGGGCGGTGGTCCTGTTCCAGAACAGCCAGCAACTGCTGGCGTGTCATTTCATCTGGCGACAGATCCATGGCACCTTGGGTCAGGTGTTGCTGGATATCCTGATAGCTGCGGTTGAGGCGTGAAACCAGATTGGCAGTGGTCTTGAAGTGACTGGAGACCTCCTGCTGGTATTCCTCGAAGCGCAGCTGCAGGTTTTCCAGTTGTGCCTGGGTGCTGCCGGAGATCTGCCCCCCGCTGACACGACGGGCAATCTGAGTCAGTACCACGCCTACTACCACACCCAGAGCCAGGGCTACGGCCACTGCTATCCAGAGGTTTTCACTTGATTCCACCTTGGGTCCCTCTCTCACGTTGATTAGGCGAGTACGCTCAAATTGAGCGTCGCCTTTGCACTAACGGTAACGACATTTGCCGGTCAAGGCTAGTACCCTTGAGCCTTCTCTGGTCAAATTGACAAACTTGCTGCTGCTGCCGGGTTTGACCTTGTGGCTAACAGTTGGCAGCCATTTTCGGCTGGACTGCCAATATTTTCGATCAGCTTTTTACCTATTAATTCAGCCGATCGGAGCCTTAATTGCCTTGAATCAGGATTCAGGGCCTTTTGTCTGAGCCAGATTGCGACGCACTGATTCAGTTCATAGTCACCTAGGATGCCCGTATGCAAACGCCAAACGATCTAGCCCTGACCATTGATGGCCCTGTGGGAGAACTTGAATTGCGGGTCACGGAGATCGTTGCTGCGAGAGCCGTGGCGGTCATCTGTCACCCGCACCCGCTATATGGTGGTTCGCTCGACAACAAGGTGGTGCACACCTTGATGCGTGCCGCGCGTGATAAGGGTGCCACTGTGGTGCGGTTCAATTTTCGTGGGGTGGGTGGAAGCCAGGGCCAGCATGATGATGGCCGAGGTGAGGTCGACGATTGCCTGGCCGCAATAGCCTGGGCCGAGCAGCGCTATGCTTTGCCGGTCTGGTTGATGGGCTTTTCCTTTGGCGGCTATGTGGCCGCCGCCGCTGCCAGGCGCTTGCCAGTCTATCCGCAGCGCCTGGTGTTGGTTGCGCCCTCTGTGGAGCGGTTGCCTTTTGCCGATCTTTTGCCTCTGGGTGGCACATGTGCGGTATGCATGGGTGACGCAGATGATGTGGTTGCGCCAGAGGCGGTGTTTTCCCTGTTGGAGGGTCAGCCGGGTATTGATCTGCGTCGTTTTGCCGATGCCGGACATTTTTTCCATGGTCGGCTGGTTGACTTGAAAAATGTTGTCGAAGAACTGCTGTCAGGCACATGACAAGCGGATTGCCAAGTGCGCAGGTGGCGGGTACAGTACTGCCCCCGTCGATATCCCATGGTATCTCGCTATGACGCCCCTTGCTCGCTATCAAGCTGACCTTCAGCGTCCCGAATTTTTTCACGATCCTGCCCAGGAGCGCGCTGTCAGACATCTTCAGCGACTGTTTGATGAGTTGGTGGCTGTTGAGTCAGCCCACACCGGGTTTTTGGGTAAACTGCTGCGGAAAAAACCGACCAAGCCGATCAAGGGCTTGTATTTCTGGGGTGGTGTCGGGCGCGGCAAAACCTACCTGGTTGATACCTTTTACGATGCACTGCCGTTCGAGCGCAAAATGCGTACGCATTTTCACCGCTTTATGCAGCGTGTGCACCAGGAACTCAAGTCGCTCAAGGGCGAGAAGAACCCCCTGACCCTTATAGCCAAGCGCTTTGCTGACGAGGCGCGGGTGATCTGTTTTGACGAGTTCTTTGTCTCGGATATTACCGATGCGATGATTCTCGGTACTTTGATGGAAGAATTGTTCCGTAATGGGGTGACTCTGGTGGCGACCTCCAATATCGTTCCAGATGGTCTATACAAGGACGGTTTGCAGCGCGCCCGTTTCCTGCCAGCCATCGCGCTGCTGAACAGCTGCACGGATGTTGTCAATGTTGATAACGGCGTGGACTACCGTTTGCGTGCGCTGGAGCAGGCAGAGCTGTACCACTGGCCTCTGGATGCCGGTGCCGATATCAGTCTGCGTGAAAGCTTTGTTAGTCTGGTGCCGGATATGGACGAAGTGGTTGAGGCTGAAGTCCTGACCATTGAGAACCGTCCAATCAAGTCTATCCGCATTTGTGAGGACGTGGCCTGGTTCGAGTTTCGCGAGCTCTGCGACGGACCCCGCAGCCAGAATGACTATATTGGCCTGGCGAAGATCTTCCATGCCGTGCTGATTGCCAATGTCGAGCGGATGGACGCCAGTCGGGATGACATGGCGCGACGCTTTATCAATCTGGTTGATGAGTTCTACGACCGAAACGTAAAGCTGATCCTTTCGGCTGAAGTGGAACTCAAGGATCTGTACAGCGGTGGCCGGCTCAACTTCGAGTTTCAGCGCACCCTGAGCCGCCTGCTGGAAATGCAGAGCCACGAGTTCCTTGCCCGTCCGCACAAGCCCTGATAAAGCTGTTATAGATCAGTTGGGTGTTTGCTGGAACTGGCGTCGATACTGGTTGGGTGACAGCCCGGTGTGCTGTCTGAACAGCCGGGCGAAAAAACTGGCATCGTCATAGCCCACGTCATAACTGATGGTCTTGATACTGCGTCGTGTGGTACTCAGCAGGCCCTTGGCCGTTTCAATCCGCAGGCGTTGCAAATAATGTAGCGGCTTATCCCCGGTAGCTGCGTGGAAGCGCCGCATGAAATTGCGAATGCTCATGCCATGCTGGCTGGCCACATCCTCGAAGCGAAACTTGTCGGCGAAATTCGCCTCCAGCCACTGCTGGATCTGCAGTATCGCCACATCCTGATGCAGCTTCTGTCCACCAAAGCCAATGATCCCAGGCGTGTAGCTGCGCTGGATTTCATACAGGGTGTCGCGGGCGACTGCCTGGGCAACCTGGCTGCCGCACAAGCGATCAATCAGATGGATAGCCAGATCGCAGGCCGAGGTCACACCGGCTGCACAGTACAAGTTGTCGGCATCGGTGATGTGCTTGTCGCGGTTCAAGTTGACCGCCGGGAAGCGCTGGCTGAACTCATCGAAAAAGCGCCAGTAGGTCGTGGCTTCGCGACCATCAAGCAGTCCCGCGGCAGCCATCCAGAACACGCCGCTGGCCGCGGCACTGATCAGCGTGCCACGCCTGTGTTCTGCCTTCAGCCAGGGTACCACGCCTGGGTAGCGATCAATCAACTGATCAAAATCCCCCCAAAAGGCCGGCAGAATAATAAGTTGTGGGCGGACTGCACTCAGCGTGGCATCCGTCGCTATGCGATCCTGACTGAAACTGGTCACCGGCAGATTGTCCGGTGCCACCAGGGCGGTGCGAAATCCCGGTGTCAGCCCCTGGCCGCGCCGTCTTCCGTCGCGCAGGCTGGCCATGTGAAAGAAATCCTTGAACTGCATCAGATTGGAGGCAATCACCCCGTCGGTAGCAAGAATGGCGACCTGGCGCAGAGGTGGGGCAGAGGCGGGTTCGGATGTCATGACGGGTGGCCTGTTATAAGCTGTATTGGCCAGACTATGACTAAAGCATCTTGTGGTGTGGCGCAAGTGTCTTGTTGGGTCTGTCACTTGTGCCTTGATTTGCCCGGCCAGGGGCCGGGCAGAACGGCAGTTCAGGGCGCCGGGTTGGGTTGGCTCTGGTGAATCTCGGCAATCGCCTCGAGAATCGCGTCGGTCAGGCCCATATTGATGCTGCTGAGGTTGCGGTTGAGCTGATCCATATTGGTTGCGCCAATAATGTTACTGGTGACAAAGGGTTGTCGGGTAACAAAGGCCAAGGCCAATTGGGCCGGGTCCATGCCGTGGTCACGAGCCAGTTGGACATAGCGAGCGCAAGCCTTCTGCGCCTGCGGATTGGTATAACGGCTGAAGCGGCTGAACAGCGTCAGACGGCCCTTTTCCGGGCGTAGTCCATTCAGGTATTTACCGGTCAGGGTGCCGAATGCGAGGGGAGAATAAGCCAGCAACCCTACCTGTTCGCGCAGTGACATTTCCGCCATGCCCACTTCGTAGCTGCGATTCAGCAGGTTGTAGGGGTTCTGCACTGAGGCAATGCGCGGCCAGCCATGGGTCTCGGCCAGATGCAGGAAGCGGCTGACGCCCCAGGGTGTTTCATTCGACAGGCCGATATGGCGGATTTTGCCGGCCTTGACCAGCTGGTCAAGCGCCTCAAGGCTATCTTCTATCGGGGTAATCAACTCATCCGGGTTATGGCGATAGCCCAGATGGCCAAAGAAGTTGGTGCTGCGGTCCGGCCAGTGCAACTGATACAGATCTATATAGTCGGTTTGTAGGCGCTTGAGACTGGCATCCACGGCGGCAGTAATGAATTCGCGGGTAAAGCGGGTTTTGCCTTCCCGGATGTGTGGCAGCCATTCACCTGGCCCAGCTATTTTACTGGCAATAATCCATTTATCGCGGTTGCCGCGTTCACTCAGGTAGTTGCCAATGATGCTTTCGGTCGCCCCGACAGTCTCGCCACGTGGCGGAACGGGATACATTTCTGCAGTATCAATGAAGTTCACCCCGGCATCCCGGGCCCGATCAATCTGGGCAAACGCTTCTTTCTGCGAGTTTTGCTCGCCCCAGGTCATGCTGCCAAGGCAAAGTGCGCTTACTTTCAGCTTGCTGCGGCCTAGCGGACGGTATTGCATGTATGGCTCCCAATGAATGGTAACGAGTGAGTCAGTATTGACCATAGGCTGACGGAATGTCGCCCTGCTTGTAAATAAGGGTTGTAATTTTCATCTCCCTTGGCATAATGCCCGTCACTTTCGACAGGATGCCTAGCCTGTCGTTGTTGTTTACAGCGCAGATGCCACCCAGACCCACGCAGCCCCCACTGAGTGTCTGTTCTAGGCTTTGTTGTCTTGTAAAAACACATTTCATTCTGTAAGATTCGCCGTCTTCTTATTAGAGCGGCCTCTGAGGCTAGGATTAATGAAAACCTTCAGCGCAAAACCTGAAACCGTAAAACGTGATTGGTACATCGTAGACGCCACTGGCCTGACTTTGGGTCGCCTGGCGACTGAAGTGGCCACTCGCCTGCGTGGCAAGCACAAGCCCGAATACACCCCCCACGTGGATACTGGTGACTACATTGTCATCATTAATGCCGAAAAGGTTCACGTTACCGGTAACAAGGCGCAGAACAAGATCTACTACAGCCACTCCGGTTTTCCGGGCGGTATCAAGTCGATCAACTTCGAAAAGCTTATCGTTCGCGCTCCCGAGCGTGTTATCGAGTCTGCCGTCAAGGGCATGCTGCCAAAGAATCCCTTGGGTCGTGCAATGTACCGCAAGATGAAAGTGTACAAAGGTGCAGTTCATCCCCATGCGGCTCAGCAACCCCAAGAACTGAAGATCTAAGGAGCATACTATGTCGGCGACACAAAACTACGGTACTGGCCGTCGTAAAACTGCCACCGCTCGCGTGTTCCTGCGTCCGGGCACTGGCAGTATCCAGATCAACAACCGCACCATCGAAAACTTTTTCGGTCGTGAAACCGCTCGCATGGTCGTCCGTCAGCCTCTAGAGCTGACTGATACCGTGAGCAAGTTCGACGTCTTTGTTACCGTCAAGGGCGGTGGTACTACCGGTCAGGCCGGTGCCATTCGTCACGGTATCACCCGTGCGTTGATGGAGTATGACGAAACCCTGCGTGGCGCTCTGCGCAAGGCCGGTTTTGTTACCCGTGACGCCCGTGAAGTTGAACGTAAGAAAGTGGGTCTGCGCAAGGCGCGTAAGCGTCCTCAGTACTCCAAGCGTTAATACGTTTTACGACTCGCGAGAACGCCCGGCTTCCATCAGGATGCTGGGCGTTTTTGTATCTGCGGCATTATGCCGCTCGCTGCCTGGATTCTCGTCAAGCCTCGGATTTTCAAGCCTTTGAGCAATGGCTCTGTTGTTATTGCTCGATAAGTTGCCTTGTCAAAAATGGGGTTTTTCATTACCATCGGATTCATTTTGTGCATGCGGATTAAAACTCTTAAAAGGGCCGTTAAAAGGCCCGACTTTGCTGATGGGAGACGACTGGATGAGTAATGACGGCGTAAATAACGGCCGGCGTCGCTTCCTGGTGGCAGCCACAAGTGTTGTGGGTGCAGCCGGAGCCGTAGGGGTGGCAGTACCCTTCTTGGGGTCATGGGTCCCGAGTGCCAGGGCCAAGGCCGCTGGCGCGCCTGTAAGGGTCAATGTCAGTAAGCTGGAACCTGGCCAGCAGGTCGTTGCCGAATGGCGCGGTCAGCCGGTGTTTGTCTCCCGCCGTACGGAAGAAGCTATGGCCATTCTGGCTGAAATGGATGCAGTGCTTGCTGATCCTGAGTCAAAATCTTCTGTGCAGCCGAGCTATGTCGACCCGCGGACTCGTTCAATTCGCGGTGACGTGCTGGTAGTGGTAGGTATTTGTACCCACCTGGGATGCTCGCCTACTTTCCGTCCCGAAGTCGCTCCGACAGATTTAGGCGCTGACTGGAAGGGCGGTTACTTCTGTCCCTGTCACAGTTCCCGTTACGACATGTCCGGTCGAGTATTCCGTGGCCAGCCTGCGCCGCTAAACTTGCCGGTTCCCCCCCATTCCTATGAGTCCGACGATGTCATCATCATCGGCGTGGATCAGGAGACTGCCTGATGAGCAAGCTGAATGCCTGGATCAATGAGCGCATGTCGGTCAACAAGGTGGTCGAAGACCATCTGACCAAATACTACGCGCCCAAGAACTTCAACTTTTTCTATTTTTTTGGCTCCCTGGCCATGCTGGTCCTGGTGAATCAGATCGTAACCGGTATCTGGTTGACCATGAGCTACGAGCCCTCGGGTGATGGCGCCTTTGCTTCCATTGAATACATCATGCGTGATGTTGAATATGGTTGGCTGCTGCGTTACATGCACTCCACCGGCGCTTCTGCATTTTTCGTGGTGATCTATCTGCACATGCTGCGCGGCATCATGTACGGTTCTTACCAGAAGCCACGCGAGCTGATCTGGCTTTTCGGTATGACCATCTATCTGGTGTTGATGGCTGAGGCCTTCATGGGTTACCTGCTGCCCTGGGGTCAAATGTCCTATTGGGGTGCTCAGGTCATCATCTCGCTGTTTGGTGCCATACCCTTCGTCGGGCCTGACCTGCAGCAGTGGATTCGCGGCGACTACCTGATTTCCGGTATCACCCTGAACCGCTTCTTCGCCCTGCACGTGATTGCACTGCCGATCGTTTTGTTGGGTTTGGTGGTGTTGCACATCATCGCCCTGCATGAAGTGGGTTCAAACAATCCGGACGGTATCGATATCAAGAAGCACAAGGATGAGAATGGTAAGCCGCTCGATGGCATTGCTTTCCATCCCTATTACACGGTCAAGGATATTGTCGGCGTTGTAGTCTTCCTGTTTGTGTTCTGTATCGTGGTGTTCTTCTTCCCGGAAATGGGTGGTTATTTCCTTGAGAAGCCCAACTTCGAGATTGCCAATCAGTTCAAGACGCCTGATCACATTGCACCGGTGTGGTATTTCACGCCTTTCTACGCAATCCTGCGCGCAGTTCCGGCCATTGGCGGCTCGGCCTTCCCTGGTGTAGTAGCCATGGGTGCAGCCATCGCGGTGCTCTTTGTGCTGCCCTGGCTCGATCGCAGTCCGGTGCGCTCGATTCGCTACAAAGGTTGGATGAGCAAGTTGGCATTGGTGATCTTCTGTATCTCCTTCGTCATTCTGGGCATTCTGGGCGCCATTCCAGGTACCGATACCCGTACGCTGATCTCACAGATTTGTACTGTCCTGTATTTTGCCTTCTTCATACTCATGCCGTTTTACACCCGCATGGAGAAGACTAAACCCGTTCCGGAGAGGGTTACTGGCTAATGAAAAAGCAATTTCTAGCGTTGATAGTTGCACTGGTTCCCTGCATGGCTATGGCGGCAGGGCCTACCGTACCTCTTGACGAGGCCAATATTGATTTGCGGGACAAGGCTGCATTGCAGGATGGGGCTCGTACATTCGCCAATTACTGCATGGGTTGCCATTCGGCTCAGTACCAGCGTTACGAGCGTGTGGCGACGGACCTGGGTATTCCGGAAGAACTGATGATGGAAAACCTGGTCTTTACTGAAGGTGCCAATTTCGGTGACCACATGCGCATCGGTATGCGTCAGGAAGACTCCAAGGTGTGGTTTGGTGCCGCGCCACCGGATTTGACCAACGTAGCCCGTGTTCGCGGTGCTGACTGGTTGTACACCTATATGAGGACCTTCTATGAAGATCCTTCACGGCCCTACGGCGTCAACAACAAGGTGTTTGCCAACGTTGGTATGCCTAACGTGTTGATGGACCTTCAAGGTCGCCAGGTGGTTGGTTGCAAGGCTATGCCAGTGGTAGAAGATGGCAGCGTTCAGCGCGACCCGCTGTCGGGTGAGACCATCAAGGCAGAGCGTTGTGATGTGCTCACCGTGGTGCCGGGCACCGGCAGCCAGACCGAAGAAGAGTTTGATACTACAGTACGCAATCTGGTGACCTTTCTTGCCTATTCTGCGGACCCAATCAAGCTCGAGCGTCATCGTATCGGCACCTATGTGCTGCTGTATCTGGCGTTCCTTTTCGTGTTTGCCTATCTACTGAAGCGCGAATACTGGAAAGATATTCACTAAGTCGGCTTTTTTCCGCTTCAATTGCGCGCCCTTTGGGGCGCGCTCTTGTTTCTGGGGTATAATGCGCGCTTATTGAGAAGGCAGATCGTCGTTCGTTGCAGGCTATCTGTATCCACGCAGTCGCGTGTTCTGTTGTTTACCGCAATCCGCTACAGGATGAGGGTTGATTTATGGGCGTTACTGCCAACAAGCGTTCCTCCATGGCTTTTTTTTCCGATCCGCGTGACCATTACTGTCATCGCGTGCGCATCGTCCTGGCCGAGAAGGGGGTGACAGTTGATGTCATCAACGTCGAGCCTGGGAATCATCCGGAGGAGTTGGCTGAAAATAACCCCTACAACAGCGTTCCGACGCTGCTCGATCGTGATCTGGTGTTGTATGAGCCGAACATCATGATGGAGTATCTGGATGAGCGCTTCCCGCATCCGCCACTGTTGCCGGTCTACCCTGTTGCTCGGGCCAATACCCGTTTGCTGATGTTTCGCGTACAGCGCGATTGGTGCGGCCTGGTGGATGCGATCCTGCATCCCAAGACGCCAGCAGCTGCTGCGACCAAGGCGCGCAAGGAATTGCGTGAAAGCCTGATTGGTGTTGCGCCGGTCTTTGCTGAAATGCCTTACTTCATGAGTGAGGAATTCAGTCTGGTTGACTGCTGTATTGCGCCTATTCTCTGGCGTTTGCCATTGCTCGGGGTTGAGTTGCCCAAGCAGGCCAAGCCGCTGCAGGATTACATGGATCGTATTTTCCAGCGCGAGGGCTTTCTGGGTAGTTTGTCCGCGGCTGAAAAGGAAATGCAGTAAGCTATCAATAGGAGGTCCGTATGGCTCAGATGAGCTCAAGCCGACCCTATCTGGTCCGTGCTTTGTATGAGTGGATTCTCGACAACGACTGCACACCCTATGTGCTGGTCAATGCCCATTATCCCAATACCAGCGTACCGGAGTCCTTTGTCGAAGCTGGTCAGATTGTGCTGAATCTGGCACCCAGCGCGATACGGCATCTGGAAATGGACAACGACAAGATCTGTTTTGATGGCCGTTTCGGCGGGGTTGCGCAGCAGGTGTGGATACCTGCGCAGGCGATAATGGCCATTTATGCCCGCGAGAATGGCCAAGGTATGGTATTTGAAGTTGATCCTGCACCTGCTCCGCCACCACCAGAGAAGGACAACAAACTTGCCGATTCAGATAAGTCGGACAAGAAGCCCGCCAGACCGGCATTGAAGGTCGTTAAGTAAGGCAAATTGGAAACTTCAAGCTTCAAGCTTCAAGCTTCAAGCTTCTACAGCCAAGCCTGAAGCAGAACGCGTGTCTGCTTCAGGCGCGCTTTTCAGTCGATATATTCGAACAGTTTAACGATCCGTTGCACGCCACCCACATTCTGTACCGCCTGCACTGCCAGGTCGGCTTCAGCACGGGTGACCAGCCCCATCAGATAGACGACACCTGCCTCGGTAACGACCTTGATTCTGCGACCAGGGATGCTGCTGTCAGCGAGCAGACGCGTTTTCGCACTTGAGGTGATCAATACATCACTATTACGTGCCAGCAGCGGCAGGTTGGCACCGATTGTAAGCTCATTGTGGACCACCTTGACGCGCTGAACTTGCCGAGCTTCCTGCTCAGCCAGAGACTTGAGTTCGGCGCGCGGGACCTGACCGGTCAACAGGACAACCCCATTGAAGCTGGTTACATGAACGCGCGCTTCACGTTCCAGATCAATATGTGCTTTGGCGACATTGACGTTGATTCGGGTTTCTATCAGCTGATCATCAATAGTGCTGCCAAATGTCCGGGTTCCGGGATTGCCTTCCAGCGGCGCATCGCGGGTAGCCTTGAGAACCGTACTGCAGCCACTAAGCAGACTAAGGATCAGAAGAGCAGGCAAGAGTCTCATTCGTCACTCCCGAATAGCTGGCGGTCGATCAGGTCGCAGAGACAGTGAATGGCCAGCAAATGAACTTCCTGGATGCGTGCAGTGGAGCGTGCAGGAACTCGAATTTCAGCATCCTCAGGCAGAAGCAGGGAGGCCATGGCACCACCATCACGGCCCGTCAGCGCAACAACCAGCATATCGCGGTCATGGGCAGCCTGGATGGCTTGCAGTACGTTACCTGAATTGCCACTGGTTGAGATTGCCAGCAATACGTCACCAGGTTGCCCCAGTGCACGGATCTGTTTGGAGAAGATTTCCTCGTAACTGTAATCATTGGCAATCGAGGTGATGGTAGAGCTGTCTGTAGTCAGGGCCAGGGCGGGCAGACTGGGCCGTTCACGCTCGAAACGGTTCAACAATTCAGAGGAGAAATGCTGGGCGTCACCGGCTGAGCCACCGTTGCCGCAGGTCAGAATCTTGCCTTCGTTGAGCAGGCAATTGACCATCAGCTGACTGGCTTGCTCAATGCTCGGGCCGAGCACATCCATGGCGCGGGTCTTGGTTTCGATACTGTCGGTAAACAGTTGCCTGATACGGTGTTGCATATCCATAGGGATTTAAGCTCGCTAACAGGTGAAAGCCTCTCGAATCCAGTGATAGGCAGCTGGATCCTCCGAATTGCCATTGGCGGCAATGACGTCGAAGCGGCAAGGGTGCTTGGCCAGTTGGGGGTGAGTCAGAAGGTAATGCTGGGCCGCGGCAATGACGCGTTTCTGCTTGCGTGCATCCACCGTCTCTGCGGCACTACCCCACTGGCTGCTGCGTCTATATCGTACTTCGACAAATACTACTGTATCCGCATCGCGCATGACCAGATCAAGCTCACCTTGTTTACAGCGGTAATTGCGCTCAAGAACCTTCAGGCCGGCCTGCTTCATTAGCAGTTCGGCCTGCCGCTCAGCCTGATTACCGCTGACTTGTTGGCGAGTCAGTCGAATCATTGCACCTGTAGAGCCAGACTGGTGGGTGAAAGTTCACCTGCCTCCATGACTCCCCAGCTCAGTTGACGTCTGATACGGCCATCAGCCGACAAGGACAGTTGTCCTGTAGCCCCGTTGACCCGCGTATCCGGATATTGCTGCAGCTGGGGAAGACGGCTGAAGATGCGCTGGGCATCAATCCCCATGGCATACAGACGACCGAGTGCTCCGCCAGCCTGAGGCCAGTTTTGTGTGACGGGTTGGTAGAGGCTGTCGTTGCGACTCAAGAGCCAGGGGATTTCGGCAACCAAGATGCCATCAAGGTCAGCATTTTCGTTATTCAGGGGATTTACCTGGTATCCATGCGAGGTCGAAAATACCGGCAGGTCTCCGGCATACTGGAATGCCAGGGTTGGCATTAACTGTCGGGCCTGTTGTGGCGTGGCCGCCAGGAACAGCGCATCCAGATCCTGGCGCGGGGTAGGTTGAACCATCAGGCTGTTGCCGAGCAGGCGTTGCATGCGCTGCATGCGTTGCTCACTCTGCTGAATTTGCAGTAGCTGGCCAATCTGTCCCGCCATCTCAGCAGGTTGATCGATCATTTCGCGACCAATAAGGATGCCGCCTAGTCCCTCCCAGGTCTCCTTGAACGCTTCATAGGCACGGTTTCCCCAGTCGGTTTGAGCGGTCAGCGCTGCCATGCTGCGATGACCTTCAGCCCAAGCCTGCAGGGCGGCTGAACGGGCTTCATCTTCGGGTGCCAGGCCAAACTGGAACAGGCCGGCATTCGCCGCAATTGGGGACTCTGTGTAGTTCAGCGCCAGGGTTGGCAGCGGCAAGGTGGGCATGGCAGCCAGGGCACTGACCTGATCGCGTTCAAGGGGGCCGATCACCCACTCGACGCCATCGGCAACGGCCTGGGCGTAGAAATCCTGCAGGTTGTTGTAGGCGGTACTGTCGTAAAGACTGATGCGCGGTTGATCGATACCCTCGCCATAAGCCTGGTATTGGGCCGCCAGAAAACCATCGCGCAGAGCCTGGGCGGCGCTGGCCAGCGGCCCCTCAAAGGGCAGCAGCAAAGCTATATGCTTGGGGCGACTGGCATGCAGTGTCAGCAGTTGACTGAGTGATTCAGGTAGCGCATTGGCTGCAGGGTGGCTGGGATTCTTGCTTTGCCACTGCTTTATTTCGCGGGCTTGCAGATCAATGTTGCCAAGCTGACTGTCAATCAGTGCCAGCTCCAGCCAGCCGCGCATTTCACCACTGGCAGCTGCGTGAGCCTGTTGCAGTTTTGCCGAGCTGAGCTGGCTGATGTCGTTCCAGATAGTATTCAGATTGGCTTGTTGCTGAGCGGCAGGCAACAGGTTGTGAATGAATATCCGCTCGCGAGCGGCGCTCAGGCTGTCTCCAGTTAACTCGAAGGCACGGGCGCGCAGTTGTTGTATGGCCAGTTGCTCGTCCATCGGGATGCTGCCAATCTGCGCCATGGAGCTGTGCCGCAGGGCAGCAAGTGCCATTGCCGGGTTGTTCAGCCCCAAGGCACTGGCAGCTTGTAGCTCGCTGAAGCGAATCTGCTGATCAACTGGCAGCTCACTTTGTGGAATTTGTTGCAGAATAACTTGGGTCTGCTCGTGCTGGCCGGCATTGCTGGCGGCTTGTGCAGCATGCAAGCGCAGTAAATGGGCTTCTGCGCCGCTACGGCGGTCGGCATTCTGGAGGATCTGCTCAGCGCTGGCCAAGGGCGTTCTCGGCAGGTCTGACAGCTGTTTAGGGGGTGACGAACAGGCAACGAGCAATATGGCCAGGGCCAGTGACAGAATCGGCAGGCGGGTAATGCGAAGCATGCGACTATTTCCTTTCGCTGAAGACACAGGGCAGTTCGTCCTGTTGGCATTGAATCTGCGCATTGTAACCAAGGGCGGGAGCAATCACCATGCACTGGATCACGTCCTGTACAATGCATGTCTTTCACTCTTTCAGGAACTGCCATGTCCGGTACCTTGTTTGTGGTTGCCACACCGATAGGCAACTTGCAGGATATGACGCCCCGTGCACTGGATGTGTTGCGCTCGGTCAGCCTGATAGCGGCAGAAGATACCCGCCACAGTGCGCGCCTGCTTCAGCATTTCGGCATTAACACGCCGACCACGGCCTGCCATGATCACAATGAGCGGGATAAAAGCGTGCGTTTGATTGAACGTCTCAGTGCCGGGGAGGATATGGCGCTGATTTCCGATGCCGGGACGCCGCTGATTTCCGATCCGGGCTATCACCTGGTGCGCCTGGCCCGTGAAGCCGGTGTGCGGGTTTGCCCAATCCCCGGGGCCTGCGCGCTGATTGCGGCCCTGAGTGCCGCCGGTTTGCCCTCGGACCGCTTTTGTTTTGAAGGTTTTTTACCCGCCAAGGCCCATGGTCGCCAACAGCGCCTGCAGGCGCTGGCCAATGAAGAGCGCACCTGGATGCTTTACGAGGCGCCGCATCGACTGCTTGAATGCCTGGAAGATATGTTGGCGATACTCGGGCCAGCCCGCCAGGTGGTGCTGGGACGCGAGTTGACGAAAACCTTCGAAACCATCAAGGGTGCGGCCATTGCCGAGCTGGTTGATTGGGTCAGGGCTGACAGTGACCAGCAGCGCGGTGAATGTGTGCTGGTGGTTGAAGGTTTGCCTGCAGCGCCTGCAGATGAGGCTCTGAGCCCGGAGGTGGAGCGGGTACTGGATATTCTGCTGGCGGAATTGCCTGTCAAGCAGGCGGCTGCCCTGGCGGCCAAGATCACGGGCGAAAAGAAAAACCGGCTTTACCAGATAGCCCTGAGCAAGGCCTGAGGCAGCACTGGCCGAGGTGGAACTCGGCCATTCCCAGGTGAGTTTTCCTGTCGGAAGTTGAGTGTGCAGGCTAGGCCTGTTCTAGCACCATTACCCGCTGACCGGCCCGCACGGCTGAGCCAGGTTGCACGTGAATCCGGGTAACGACGGCGTCGCAGGGCGCCAGCAGCGGTATCTCCATTTTCATTGACTCGAGTATCACCAGCACATCCCCTGCCTTTACTTGCGTGCCTTCTGTGACCTGCACCTGCCAGAGGTTGCCGGCAATGTGGCTGTCCAGGCCGATTTGTCCGGACTTAAGCGGCGTCTCATCGCTCAGCTCGGCGGCCACCTCCTCGCTGTCATAATCAGCTTGCCCATTAGCTATCCAGCGCTCGCGCTCGGCCTTGAAAGCGGCCTGCTGCTGATCGCGGAAGGCCTGAATGCCCTCGACCTCCTGTTGCAGAAAGGCCTGATAGGCATTCAGATGCAGTTCTGTTTCCTCGATCTGCAGCGGGTAACGACCGAGTGGGAAGTCGCGGCGGATACGCGTGAGCTCATCGGCAGACACCGGGAAGAAGCGGATCTGATCAAAAAACCGCAGTAACCAGGGTTTGCCGCCGAAGGCCTCGACCTCGCGGTAGCGGTTCCACATCTGCAGGGTGCGGCCGACGAACTGATAGCCGCCGGGCCCTTCCATGCCATAGACACACATATAGGCGCCACCAATACCCACGGAGTTTTCCGCAGTCCAGGTCCGTGCCGGATTGTATTTGGTGGTGACCAGTCGGTGCCGGGGGTCCAGCGGTGTGGCCACCGGGGCGCCCAGGTAGACATCACCCAGGCCCATGACCAGGTAGCTGGCTTCGAACACGGTGCGATGCACCTCATCAAGGTTGGGCAGATCATTGATGCGACGGATGAATTCCAGATTGCTCGGGCACCAGGGGGCGTCCTTGCGCACTGTGGTCATGTATTTCTCGATGGCCAACTGACAGGCCGGGTCATCCCAGGACAGCGGCAGATGGACGATGCGCGAGGGCACTTTGAGATCCCGAGCGCTGACAACCTGCTCCCAGGCGCCTTCGATAATCTTCAGCAGCTGCGCCAGTGGCAGGACCTCCGGTTGGTAATGCACCTGCAAGGAACGGATGCCGGGGGTCAGGTCGCTGACGCCGGGCAGCTGCATGGCCTCCAGCGCCTGCATCAGTGCGTGACCGCGAAAGCGCAAGACCAGATCCAGCTCAGGCTGGCCGATTTCCAGTAGCAGATGGGTATCACCGGACAGCCGTGCCACCAGTTGGGTATCGGCTGCACCAATGCACAGTACTATGGGGGAAGGGGGCTCGACTGCCGGGCTACTGGCCGGACACAGGGGCTGCAGTTGCTGGATTTCCCGCTGGCGTAGCAGGGCCAGTTCGCGTGCTGTCTCTAGCCCAACCGGAAGAAAACGCACACGATCACCGGCCTTGAGCTGGCCCATCTGCCATAGATCGGCTTCGATGATGGTCACCGGGCAGACGAAGCCGCCCAGGCTCGGCCCATCTGGCCCGAGGATAACCGGCATGTCGCCGGTAAAGTCCACAGCGCCAATGGCGTAAGGGTTGTCATGGATATTCGAGGGATGCAGGCCGGCCTCACCGCCGTCCTCACGCACCCACTCCGGCTTTGGACCGATCAGGCGAATGCCGGTGCGGCTGGAGTTGAAATGCACCTCCCACTCGGTTTCCAAGAAGCGCTGCATATAGGCCGGGGTAAAATATTCAGGCGCGGCATGCGGGCCATAGATTACACGCAGGCTGCGCACCTCTGGCAGGGCTGGACAGAGGTCTGCAGTCAGACTGGCGCCGGCGTTCGGGTCGCTCAGTGCTGGAAGATGTAGCACATCGCCGGCCCGCAGGGCGCGCCCGGCGTGACCACCAAACTGTCCCAGGGTAAAGGTGCTCTTGCTGCCAAGATAGTCCGGCACCTGAATGCCGCCGCGAATGGCCAGGTAGCTGCGTACGCCGGCCCCGGCAAGGGTGCCGAGGGCCAGTTGGCTGCCCGCCGGAACAAACAGGCTGGTGTGCATGGGCTGTGGACTTCCGTCCAGCGTGACGGGGATTTCCGCGCCGGTGACGGCGACAACAGCAGCGGTGTTGAATTTCAACAGCGGGCCGTTCATGGTGATTTCCAGACCGGCGGCATCCTGGGGGTTATCCAGCAGGCGGTTCGCCAATTGCAGCGCCAGGTTGTCCATCGGGCCGGAGGGTGGCACGCCGACAGCCCAATAGCCCAGGCGTCCGGGTACGTCCTGAACGGTGGTCTGGGTGCCGCCGCTGATCACCTCGAAGGTGTTGGACTGGTAACGCAGCTGTTCAAGGCAGCGTGTCCACGGCTGGCCGCTGGCGAAGGGCGTATCCAGCAGGATCTGGCGGATATAGGCGATATTGGTTTCCACACCATAGAGTTGGGTCTCGCCCAGCACTGTGTGGAGAGCTGCACTAGCTGCCTCGCGGGTTGGCTGCCAGCAAATGATTTTGGCAATCATCGGGTCGAAGTAGGGCGGTATTTCGCAGCCGGCTTCTACCCAGGTATCAATCCGCAGCGCCTTGCCGTCGGCGGCGGGAAAGTCGACGGCGGTGAGCAGCCCCGGACAGGGCTGGAAGTCACGGCCTGGATCTTCGGCATAAACGCGGGCCTGAATGGCGTGGCCGCGGGCCTGCAGAGATTTGCCCAACTCCGCCAGTGGGGGCAGATCGCCGGCCGCCAGTTCAATCATCCAGCGCACCAGATCGACGCCCCAGACCTGCTCGGTAACACCATGCTCGACCTGCAGTCGGGTATTGACCTCAAGGAAATAGAATTGCTCGGCTTCACTGTCGTAGACAAACTCGACCGTGCCGGCGCTACGGTAGTTGACGGCGCTGGCCAGTTTGATCGCCGCTGCGCACAGCGCCTCGGCCATGCCCTCGGGCAGATTGGGCGCGGGTGTTTCCTCGATGACTTTCTGATTGCGGCGCTGTACCGAGCAGTCACGCACGCCGAGCGCCAACACCTCGCCGCAACCATCACCGAATACCTGCACTTCAAGATGACGGGCGCGCTCGATGTATTTTTCGATAAACACGCCAGCGTCACTGAAGTTGTTCTGTCCCAGACGCTTGACCGTGTCGAAAGCCTCACTCAATTCGCTGGCCGTTCGGCACACGCGCATGCCAATGCCGCCACCGCCTGCCGTGCTCTTGAGCATCACCGGATAACCCACCTGCTCGGCGGCACTGAGCGCCGATTCCAGACTGTCGAGCAGCTCGGTACCTTCCAGCAGGGGTACGCCATGCTGCTTGGCCAGGGCGCGCGCGGTGTGTTTCAGGCCAAAGACCCGCAG
This sequence comes from Halopseudomonas sp. 4NH20-0008, assembly GCF_057548395.1. Lineage (NCBI taxonomy): Bacteria > Pseudomonadati > Pseudomonadota > Gammaproteobacteria > Pseudomonadales > Pseudomonadaceae > Halopseudomonas > Halopseudomonas sp. 4NH20-0008. The sequence continues at coordinate 139,345 of NZ_BAAJMD010000001.1, read as the reverse complement.
TTGTTCCGGTGTCGGTCCGACAAAGGCGATGCCGGCTTCCTCACAGGCTTCGGCAAAGGCGGCATTTTCCGACAGAAAGCCATAGCCAGGATGGATCGCTTGGGCACCACTCTGCTTTGCCGCGTCGAGGATCTTAGCGACATCCAGATAGGTGCCAGTGGCCGCCCCCTCACCGAGTGAGATGGCCTGGTCAGCCTGAATATGCAGGCTGGCCGCATCTGCCTCCGAGTAAACGGCCACGCCGCGAACATCAAGGTCTTTAAGCGTACGCAAAATACGGCAGGCAATAGCGCCACGGTTGGCGATCAACAAGGTATCGAACATGGTTGTTCCTCGGCCAGGTCGTCCTGGATCAGAATGCAAGGCCCCCGGGCCGTCCCGGAGTCAAAATAGTTAGCTGGAGGCTAGAAGCTGGAAGCTTGAAGTAACCCGAGCTGGATTTGACTAATAGGTGTAATTTCGGACCTTTTCTGGTACTTGCTGCACACTTTCTTCCAGCTTCCAGCTTCCAGCTTCCAGCTTCCAGCTTCCAGCTATTAGCTAATCAATCCCAAACCAGTATCTCCGCCGGCGTCGGGTTATAGCCGTTGCAGGGGTTGTTCAGCTGCGGGCAATTTGAGATCAGCACGATGATGTCCATATGCGCGACCAGCTCGACATACTTGCCGGCGCCGGAAATGCCGTCCTCAAAGGTCAGGCCACCTTCGGGGGTGACGGGCACGTTCATGAAGAAATTGATGTTGTGGCTGATATCGGCCTTGCGCAGACGACCGTCGTGCAGGCTGGCCCGCAGAAAGTTGTCGCGGCAGCTGTGCATGTAACGGGTATCCAGGGCGTAGCGCACAGTATTGCTTTCCTGGGCGCAGGCGCCGCCAAGCGTGTCGTGGCGGCCGCAGGTATCGGCACTGATGGTCAGCATCGGCTTGCCGAGATTGCTGTACAGCACACTGCCGGTGGTCAGATACACAGCGTTCTGTTTGCGCAGGGTGCGTTGCACGTCGTAGCGCTCCCGTGGGTTTTCAGCGCTGAAGAACAGCGTGTCGACTGCCTGATTGCCTTCCAGATCAAGCAGACGCAGGGTTTGTCCGGCCTTGATGTCGATCAGCCACGGTTCACCGGCCGGAATGTTGGCGCGGTATACGGCGTTGCCGGGCTGCTTGTCGCTGTGGGTCAGAGTCATGGGTATGTTCCCTCAGAGAAAGATCCGGTCGGTGTTATGCAGGCCGCGCAGGTTTTCTTCGCGGGTGCGGCGGCAGAGAATGGTGATGCCGTCATCGGCCACGCGATGCCAGCTCAGCTTGACCGGCTTGGGTGCGTACTCTGGATTCGGGTCCATCGGGTGTTGCAGGGCGGTCATGACCACCAGGGTATCCATCGGTGCGTAGAGTTCGATAATGTCGCCGGCCTGGCTGTTGTCGGGCTGAAAGGCAAAGCGGCCATCGCCGTCGACGGTGACCTTGCTGAACAGGTTCAGGGTCATCAGCAGGTCGCAGAGCTGCATGTCCCACTTGCCCATCTCGACCAGCAAGTTGTCCACGCCGTTGCGGTAAAAGCCGTTGCGCAGTTCCTGATAGCGCCCTGCACCGTATTTTTCCAGCACTTCATCGGCATTCAGCACACCGCCAAAGCTGTCACTCCAGCCACAGGTATCGGTAACGATGGCGGCCAGCACCCGGCCCATATCCGAATACAGGCAGTGACCGGCGGTCAGTTTGGCAGTGTGTTGGCACTTGAGACTATCGGGCAGGTTCAGACGCTCGCTTTTTTCATTTGCATTGAACAGCAGCAGACTGACATTGGCGCCGCCTTCGCAGTCGGTCAGGCGCAGCATCTGACCGCGCTTGAGAACAAAGGAGGTATGCCCACCGCCGGGAAGAATCTCCCGGTAGAAGGTCGGGCGCAGGGGCGTTGGCAGGGTCATCAGGTCAGGCTCCTTGCAGATGCGCTGGGGCAAGTTCACGGGTCAGGTGCTCGGGCAAGGCTTCGACGGCGGCCCGGGCTGCCTTGCGATCTGTGTTCAGCGGGATGTCATAGGTGATGCGGGCACCATAGGCGCCGGGCGCCTGAGGGTCGATGCGGGTCTTGTCGAATACCAGCAGGCGCGTGCCCAGGGTGAAACCCTCGGCCAGGTCGTGGGTCACCATGAATACGGTCAGGCCGCTTTGTTTCCAGAGTTCCAGCAGCAGATCGTGCATGTCCTTGCGGATACCTGGGTCAAGTGCGCCAAAGGGCTCATCCAGCAGTAGAATGCGCGGCGCCTTGACCAGCGCCTGGGCGATCGCCAGGCGTTGTTGCATGCCGCCCGATAGGGCATGCGGGTACTTATTCAGGGCATGACCCAAGCCGACTTTCTCGAGAATGGCTGCGGCTTGCTCACGGGCTTCGCGTCGGGCCCGACCCAGCAGGCGACCCAGCAGTGGTGAAGCCTGCAGCTCAAGGCCAAGCATTACATTGCCGAGCACGGTCAGGTGCGAGAAGACAGAGTAGCGCTGGAATACCACCCCGCGCTCCGGTCCGGGTTCGGCAGCCAGCGGCTGATCATCAAGCAGAATCTGACCCTTGCTTGGCTTTTCCTGGCCCAGTAACAATCGCAGGAAGGTAGATTTTCCACAGCCTGAGGCACCAACCATGGTAATGAATTCACCGTTGGCGACCTCCAGGTTGAGGTTTTCCAATACCACGGTGTCGTCATACTGCTGCCATACATGGCGGATAGAGATACGGCTCATGTCAGCGGCCTCCCTTGGGTTCAAACCAGGGGAAAAGACCCCGGCACAGCCCTTTCAGGGCGCGGTCCATAATGAAGGCCAGCAGGGTAATCCAAGCCACATAGGGCAGAATCACGTCCATGGCCAGATAGCGGCGCACCAGGAAGATGCGGTAACCCAGCCCGTCCGTGGAGGCGATGGCCTCAGCAGCAATCAGGAATAACCAGGCGGGGCCAAGGGCTAGACACAAGCCCTGAAGCAGGCGCGGTAACAACTGCGGCAGTACCACTCGGATCAGTACTTGCCAGGTGTTGGCGCCCAGCGTCTGCGCCTTGATCAGAAGTTCATCGGGAATTTCACTGACCCGTTGCTGCATGTCACGGATCAAGACCGGCGTGATGCCAATAACGATCAGCATCACCTTTGACAGCTCGCCCAAGCCCATGACAATAAACAGAATCGGCAATATCGCCAGGGGAGGAATCATCGAGATGACTGTCACCAACGGCGACAATGGTGTGCGTAATAGTGGGATCAGCATGGCCATTCCCAGCACCAGACTGGCGACTGCGGCAATACCCAGGCCTGTACCCAGGCGCTTAAGGCTGGCACCAGTATCGTCCCACCACAGATAGGCTCCGGTACGCCGATCAGGGGTGAGGGCCATACGTTCGACCGCGTCGGCCATCTGCGTGAAACTTGGCAGCAATTTGTCGTTTGGGTTCTCGTTCAGGCGTGCCTGGGAGCTGGCCAGATAGAACAGCAGCAGCAAGGCGAAGGGCAACAGAAATAGTCCAAGCTGCAGCACGCGGCCTGGTTTTCGGTTCATCAGGCGTGACATGGCATGCTCTCCGTTGGGCTGAGCAGGGTTTTGCGCAGTGTTTGAGGCATGGCAGGCTCCATCGGTTACAGGTAACGAGATCCCAGCGATCTGAGGCTCTCCCGGGCTTTTATCCCGCCGTGTAACCCCCTGCCGGAGGTCGACAACTCTCGGACCAGTCACCTGCAGGCAGGCCGGAACCCTAGTTGTCCATTGGTATCAAGTTGTTTCAGGCCCGGGGGCCTGGCAACGCCTGCGGCCGGTTGCGCCGCGAATCTCGTTTGCTGTTCAGGTCAATGCAGGGGCTATGCCAACCTGTTCAGGTTCAGAGATGGTGCGGGCTGCACCGCAACAGGGCGGACAGGGTGTGGATCAGCTGGTGCTGTTTGTGCCTTATATTGGTGCGCGTCGTGCTCCTTATGGGGGCGAGTGGACATCGTGCTTGCCGGCAGTGCTTTTCACGGCTAACCTTGCGTCCAAGAGTTGGCTGGACAGTCGCCGTTCCGCTTGCGGAAGGGAGGAAAGTCCGGGCTCCATAGGGCGGAGTGCCAGGTAATGCCTGGGGGGCGTGAGCCTACGGAAAGTGCAGCAGAGAGTAGACCGCCGATGGCCCCGCAAGGGGATCAGGTAAGGGTGAAAGGGTGCGGTAAGAGCGCACCGCGCGGCTGGTAACAGTCCGTGGCACGGTAAACCCCACTCGGAGCAAGACCAAATAGGAACCCTTGGGTGTGGCCCGCACTGGGTTCGGGTAGGTTGCTAGAGGCAGTCAGTGATGGCTGTCGTAGACGAATGACTGTTCACGACAGAACCCGGCTTACAGGCCAACTCTTATTTTTCTTCAACTATTCGGCCACTGTGCCGGGTAGGTGGTTAGCAGGCTTTGCCCTGCTTGATGCTTGTCTGGCGCGCCAGCCCGTGGTGCGCACTCGTTTAATGATGCTAAAAAATCCCTTCTCAGAACGAAAAAATCTTACTCCTCACAAATCACTTTAACTTTGCGTTTTGGGTAAATGATCTCGTTGATTATTTGTCTTATTAGGTCATGATGTTTGCCTGCCGTTCGTCGTAACTCCCTGCCAATAAAGGATTTTTCCGCAAATAGCGGCTTGACGCTGTATGTCCTGCTTCCTATAGTGTGCCGAAGTGGTGTGAAGTGGGTAAAAGTGGGTAGATTTGGTAAGTCCCGCCCATTTATGGAAAGCCAGTCAACAAGGGGAAGCGGAAAACGTGTTTCGGGGAACCAGTGCCATCAATCTGGACGCCAAGGGGCGGCTTGCGATGCCGGCGCGTTATCGCGACCGTCTCGTCGAGCTGTGCGCCGGCCAGTTGGTAGCCACCATTGCCCTGGAAGAGCGTTGCCTTTGGATTTACCCCATGCCCGCCTGGGAGGCGGTTGAAGCCCAGCTGCGTAAAGCGCCCAACCTGAATCCGGCAGTCAAGCGTCTGAATCGCCTGTTGATTGGTAATGCCAATGAAATCGAGCTGGATAACAGCGGTCGTTTCGTTGTGCCGCCGCTGCTGCGCGAGCATGCCGGTCTGGATAAAAAAGTCATGCTGGTCGGGCAGCTGGACAAATTCGAATTGTGGAGCGAGGACGCCTGGGAGGCGACCACGTCGTCCTACCTGGACCAGCAACAAAGTCTCGGCGAGCTGCCGGACGTGCTGCAGACCCTCAGCCTATGAATACCTTCGCGCATATCAGTGTGCTGCTTGATGAAGCACTGGACGGGCTGGATATCAAGCCCGATGGCTGCTACGTGGATGGTACCTTCGGGCGTGGCGGGCATAGCCGGGCGATACTCGCCAGGCTCTCCGCGGAGGGCCGGTTGCTTGGCTTCGACAAGGACCCGGAGGCGATCCGGGTCGGTGAGCAGCTGGCGGCCGAAGACGGCCGCTTTGTCGTTATGCAACGCACGTTTGCTGATATGGCCGAGGCCCTGCGAGACCTGGGTCTGCATGGCAAGGTTGATGGTGTGCTGCTGGATCTGGGGGTTTCCTCGCCACAGTTGGACGACGCCGAGCGTGGTTTCAGCTTCATGCAGGATGGTCCACTGGACATGCGCATGGACCCGGGTAGCGGACAAAGCGCTGCCGAGTGGATCAACAGTGCCAGTGAAGATGACATTGTCACCGTGCTCAAGGAGTACGGTGAAGAGCGTTTTGCCCGCCGTATGGCGCGCGCAGTGGTGATGCGTCGCAGCCAGCAGCCTTTCACCCGTACCGGAGACCTGGCTGAGGTGCTGAAGGAGGCCAACCCGGCCTGGGAAAAGCACAAGCATCCGGCTACCCGTGCCTTCCAGGGTATCCGCATCTTTATCAACCGTGAGCTGGATGACCTGGGTGATGGCCTCAAGGCGGCGCTTGACGTGCTGTCGCCCGGTGGCCGTTTGGCCGTTATCAGCTTCCATTCGTTGGAAGATCGGCTGGTCAAGCAGTTCATGCGCCGCGAAGCCAAGGGTGCGCCATTGCCCCGCGACCTGCCGATCCGCGATGCGGACATTCAGGTCAGCCTCAATCTGGTGGGCAAGGCAATCAAGCCCTCCGTAGCCGAAGTGGCCAGTAACCCGCGTTCGCGTAGCGCCGTGCTGCGTATTGCCGAGAAGCGGCCATGAGCCAGTTGAAGCTGCTGCTCGAATCCACCCGACTGCCGCGCAGCAGTGGTTGGTTGATGATCGTCTGGGTATTGATCCTGGTCAGTGCTCTGGGTGTGACTTACAGCGCGCACTGGAGCCGTGTATTGCTCAATGAGCTGGCCGCGGAAATGACCGAGCGTGAAAAGGCCCAGGCTGATTGGGGTCGGCTGGTGTTGGAGCAAAGCACCTGGACGGCTCATCACCGTGTCGAATCCCTGGCTGTCAGTCAGCTCGGCATGCGGGTTCCCGAGGCCCGTGAAGTGATCCTGGTGAAGCCATGATGCGGCTCAAGCCCAACGGCAGTCTGCACCCCTGGCGCTTTCGGCTGGTCATCAGTCTGCTGGCGCTTTGCTGCGCCCTGATCAGCTGGCGCATTGTTGACTTGCAGGTTGTCGACCGGGACTTTCTCAAGGACGAAGGTGACAAGCGCAGCGTGCGACATACCGTGATCCCGGCCCACCGCGGTCAGGTGACGGATCGGCATGGTGAGCCGCTGGCCGTCAGCACCCCGGTTCTGACCTTGTGGGCCAATCCTCAGCAACTGGTTGCCCATGAGCCGCGCTGGGGCGAGTTGGCCAGAGCCTTGGGCACCGACGAAGCAACCTTTGCCGAGCGCCTGCGGGCCAACGCTGAGCGCGAGTTCATCTACCTGCGTCGTGGCATGACGCCGCAGGACGGCGAAGCGGTTATTGCCCTGCGGGTCCCCGGGGTTTACAGCATTGAAGAATATCGGCGCTTTTATCCGGCGGGCGATGTCGCGGCCCATCTGGTTGGTTTTACCAACGTCGATGAAGCCGGCCAAGAGGGTCTGGAACTGACCTATAACGACTGGTTGCGTGGCGTACCCGGACGGCGCGAAGTGCTGCAGGACCGCCGTGGACGGCTGATCAAGGACGTTCAGGTCATCAGTAACGCGCGCCCCGGCAACGACCTGACCATGTCGATTGATCTGCGTCTGCAGTACATTGCCCACCGCGAGTTGCGTGATGCGTTGCAGCAATTCAATGCCAGGGCCGGTTCGGCGGTGTTGATTGATGTGCGCACGGGTGAAATTCTGGCCATGGCCAATCAGCCCAGCTACAACCCGAACAACCGTGCCAACCTGCGCCCGGACAGTATGCGTAACCGCGCCTTGATTGATGTGTTCGAGCCGGGCTCACCGATCAAGACCTTTACCGTGGCGGCGGGTTTGATGAGCGGTCGCTACAACGCCAGTACCGTGCTGGATACGCGCCCCGGGACCATGCGCGTGTCGACCCTGACAGTCCGTGACTTCCGCAATTACGGCATGCTCGATCTGGGTGGTGTGATCATGAAGTCGAGCAACGTCGGCGTGGTCAAGATCGCGCTGGATATCGGCGCGGAAAACATTCATGGCCTGCTGCAACAGCTGGGTCTGGGCGAATACACCGGTCTGGGTTTTCCCGGTGAAAGCGTTGGCCGTTTACCTTCCCATCGCCGCTGGCCGCAGATCGAAACGGCCACGCTGTCCTACGGGTATGGCCTGTCGGTAACGGCGACGCAGCTGGCGCATGCCTATGCCACCCTGGGTAATTATGGTCGCCGGGTGCCACTGTCGCTGCTTCGCGTTGATCAGCCGGAGCAGGGCGTGCAGGTGATTCCCGAGGATGTCAGTCGCCAGTTGCTGACCATGTTGCGCGGCACAGTAGATGGTGAAGGCGGCACGGGCTCCCGTGCTCGGGTACCGGGCTATCAGGTTGGCGGCAAGACCGGGACGGTGCACAAGACTCTGCCAGGCGGCGGCTATGCCACTGACCGTTATCGCTCGGTCTTTGCCGGCGTGGCCCCGATCAGCAACCCGCGCTTCGCTGCCGTGGTGGTGATTGATGAGCCCAGCAGCGGTGAATATTACGGCGGCCTGGTTGCAGCGCCGGTGTTTTCCGAAATCATGTCCGGTGCCCTGCGTCTGTTGAACGTCACCCCCGATGACTTGCCTGAGCTGCAACAGGTCGAGCTGCCGCCGGTTCAGCCAGAGGGAGGTCGCGGATGATTGCCCTCAAGCAGCTGTTCCCGGAGTGGACCGGTGAGTCGGTGCAGATTAATGCGCTGAGTCTGGATAGCCGTCATGTCAGCAAAGGCACGCTGTTCCTGGCGGTACCGGGCCTTCAGCACGATGGTCGCGAATTTATTGCCCAGGCACTGTCCGCCGGCGCCGCCGCGGTGGCCTATGAGGCTGACTGGCCGACCCTGCCGGCAAGTCGTGTACCCATGCTGCCGGTCACCGGTCTGGTGCAGCAGCTGTCGGCGCTGGCCGGGCGTTTTTACGGTGAGCCAGCTCAGAGTTTGAAGCTGATCGGTATCACCGGCACCAACGGTAAAACCAGTGTCAGCCAGATGCTTGCCATGGCCTTGAATCAACTCGACCAGCCCTGCGGCGTCATCGGTACCCTGGGTAGCGGTTTGCTCGGTAGTCTGGAAGATCAGGGCATGACCACACCCGATGCCCTGCGTGTTCAGCAGTCACTGGCAGCGCTGCGGGATCAGGGCGCGGCCTGGGTCAGCATGGAGGTTTCCTCGCATGCCCTGGACCAGGATCGCGTAGCGGCGCTGGGGTTTGATCTGGCTGTCTTCACCAATCTGAGTCGCGACCACCTGGATTATCACGGCGACATGGTCCGTTATGGCGCTGCCAAGGCACGTCTGTTTGATCTGACCCGCGGCAGCGCGGTGATCAATCTGGACGATGCCTTTGGTCGCGAGCTGGCAGCCCGGTGTCCCGTGACTTGCATTGGCTTCAGCCTGCACGACGCTGAGGCCAGCCTGCACTGCAGTGATATTCGCTTCGATGCCATGGGCATTCATGCCCTGGTGCATTTCGAGGGTCAGCAGGGTGAGCTGCATAGTCCGCTGCTGGGCAGCTTCAATCTGTCCAATTTGCTTGCCGTGCTGGGTGCTTTGTTGGCGCTGCAGATTGATATGCAGCGTGCGCTGGCGCTGATTGCCGGTTTGCAGGCGCCGGCCGGGCGCATGCAACGCCTCGGTGGCGGGTCGCAGCCGCTGGTGGTGATTGATTATGCGCATACCCCGGACGCACTGGAAAAAGCCCTGGCGGCATTGCGCGCCCATGTCAGCGGCAAGCTGACCTGTGTCTTTGGTTGTGGTGGTGACCGTGATACCGGCAAGCGGCCCTTGATGGGGCGCGTCGCCGAGCAGGGCGCCGATCAACTGCTGGTTACAGATGACAATCCGCGCAGCGAGGACTCGGCAGAAATTATCAAACAGATTCTTTTCGGCCTGGACAGTCCGGCACAGGCCGAGGTGGTGGCCAACCGTGCGCAGGCCATTGCCCGCAGCATCGCGGCGGCCAAGGCCGGTGATGTGATTTTGCTGGCCGGCAAGGGTCATGAAGCTTATCAGGAGATCAACGGCGTGCGTCATCCATTCAGCGACAGTGAGCAAGCCCTGGCGGCCCTGCGGGATTGGGAGATGAAACATGCTTGAATCAATGCGTTTGTCAGACCTGTTAAAGCCGCTATTAGCCAGCCTTCCCGGCGCTGATGCGACGTTCAATAGCGTCAGCATTGACGCCCGTCAGGTGCAGCCAGGCGGCTTGTTTGTCGCCCTGCCAGGTCATCAGGTGGACGGTCACGACTACCTGGCGCAGGCGCGTGAAAACGGTGCGGCTGCCGCCATGGTCAGTTATCTGGTCGATGACCCGCTGCCACAGCTGCTGGTGCATGACTGCCGTTATGCCCTGGGACAACTCGGTGCATTGGCGCGCAATGCCTTTACTGGCCCGGTGGTGGGGATTACCGGTTCGAGCGGCAAAACCACGGTCAAGGAAATGCTCGCCGCCATGCTGCGTGAGCGCGGCCCGGTGCTGGCCACCCGTGGCAACCTGAATAACGAGCTCGGCGTGCCACTGACCCTGCTTGAGTTGCAGCCCGAGCATCAATTCGCTGTGATCGAAATGGGTGCAGCCCAGGTGGGCGACATCAACTACTGCATGCAGCTGGCGCGTCCCAGCGTCAGCATCCTGACCAATGCCGGAATGGCCCACGTCGGACGATTTGGCAGCCCGGAAAACATTGCCCTGGCCAAGTCGGAAATTCTGTCGGGTCTGCCCGCTGATGGTCAGGCGGTGATCAACCTCGACAGCCCCTGGTTCGAGCAGTGGTATCAGCTGCTGGGCAAGCGCAAGTCACTAGCTTTCAGCATGCATAACCCGACTGCCGAGTTGCGGGCCGAGGGAGTCAAGCTGGATGTCAGAGGCTGTCCGGGCTTTCTGCTGGTCACCCCCAAGGGCTCGATTACCGTGCAGATGAACCTGCTGGGTCGCCACAATATTGCCAACGTGCTGGCCGCCGCCGGTGCTGCATTGGAACTCGGATGCGAACTGGAAACCATTCGCCGTGGCCTGAGCAAGCTGCAGCCAGTCAGTGGCCGTGGTTGTCCACGCCAGGGTTTGAATGGCGCGCTGGTCATCGATGACAGCTACAACGCTAATCCGGCGTCGGTCATGGCGGCGATTGATTTGCTCGTCGACCTGGGTGGCTTCCGCGTGCTGGTCCTTGGCGATATGGGCGAGCTGGGTGAGTGGGAGCAGCAAAGTCACCGTGAAGTTGGACTCTATGCCCGGGAAAAGGGTGTTGATGCCCTGTATGCCGTTGGCACCTTGTCGGCCTTGAGCTTTGAGGCCTTTGGTCAGGGTGCCCAGTTGTTTGACAGCAAGGCGGCGTTGATAGCTGCCCTGCGTAATGAATTGAATGCCAATGTCCGCGTGCTGGTAAAAGGCTCACGCACGGCGGGTATGGATGAAGTGGTAGCCGGTCTGGTTACTGACGCTGAAACCGACAATAACAAGCATAAGGCCAGCTGATATGTTGTTACTCCTGACCCAATACCTGCAGCAGTTCCATAGCGGGTTCGCGGTATTCCAGTACCTGACCCTGCGCGGCATTCTCGGCGTGCTGACGGCGTTGGGCCTGGCCTTGTTTCTCGGTCCCTGGATGATACGCACCCTGCAGACCCGTCAGATTGGCCAGTCTGTGCGCAATGACGGACCGCAGTCGCACCTGTCGAAAAAAGGCACCCCAACCATGGGTGGGGCACTGATTCTGGTTGCCATTGCCGTCAGTACCTTGCTCTGGTCTGACCTGAGCAACCTGTATGTCTGGGTTGTGTTGGGAGTGACCATCAGTTTTGGTGCGATTGGCTGGGTTGATGACTATCGCAAGGTGATCGAAAAGAACTCGCGCGGTCTGCCGTCTCGCTGGAAGTATTTCTGGCAGTCGGTGTTTGGTCTTGCCGCGGCAATTGTGCTGTACCTGGCCGCCAAGACGCCGGTTGAAACCACGCTGATCGTACCTTTCTTTAAACAGGTGGAATTCCAGCTGGGCATGCTCTTTATCGTACTGACCTATTTCGTGATTGTTGGCTCCAGCAATGCGGTCAACCTGACCGATGGTCTGGACGGTCTGGCCATCATGCCGACGGTGATGGTCGGTGGTGCCCTCGGTATTTTTGCTTACCTGTCAGGCAACATTCGTTTCGCTGAATACCTGCTGATTCCCCATGTCGCCGGTGCCGGCGAACTGATCATCTTCTGTGGCGCGCTGGTCGGGGCGGGTCTCGGCTTTCTCTGGTTCAACACCTACCCGGCTCAGGTCTTCATGGGTGACGTCGGGGCATTGGCTCTGGGTGCCGCCTTGGGCGTTATCGCAGTGATTGTGCGGCAGGAAATCGTGCTGTTCATCATGGGCGGCATCTTTGTTGTGGAAACCCTCTCGGTAATCGTTCAGGTGGCGTCGTTCAAGCTGACCGGGCGCCGGGTATTTCGCATGGCGCCGATTCATCATCACTTCGAATTGAAAGGATGGCCCGAACCACGGGTCATTGTGCGCTTCTGGATCATCACTGTTGTTCTGGTGCTGATCGGTCTGGCTACATTGAAACTGCGTTGAGGAGCTGAAAGGTGTCACTGATTACCACGGATAAGAAGCGGATTATCGTCGGGCTCGGGAGTACCGGGCTGGCGGTTGCGCGCTATTTGGCCGGCCGTGGCATTCCTTTTGCGGTTTGTGACACCCGCAGTAATCCGCCTGGACTGGAACAGCTGAAGCGCTTTGCACCTCTGGCCGACCTGTTTCTTGGCGAGTTGGATGAGCAATTGCTGTGCGCTGCCGGTGAACTGATCGTCAGCCCCGGCATTGCGCTGTCAACACCAGCACTCTTGGCCGCCAAGGCCGCTGGGGTCAGCATTGTCGGCGATATCGAACTCTTTGCCCGGGCCGCACAGGCTCCGATTGTTGCTATTACCGGTTCGAACGCGAAAAGCACGGTCACTACCCTGGTCGGTGATATGGCCAAGGCCGCGGGCAAGCGCGTAGCCGTGGGCGGCAATCTGGGTACCCCGGCGCTGGATCTGCTGGACGACAAGGTCGAGCTTTATGTGCTTGAGTTGTCGAGCTTTCAGCTGGAAACCACCGAGCAGTTGAATGCCGAGGTGGCCACTGTGCTGAATATCAGCGAAGACCACATGGACCGCTACGACAGCCTGGCCAAGTATCACCTGGCCAAACATCGGATCTTCCGTGGTGTGCGCCAGATCGTGGTGAACCGGGATGATGCGCTGTCGCGGCCACTGGTGGCCGATCAGATGCCGTGCTGGCGATTCGGTCTGTCGCGGCCGGATTTCAAGGGCTTCGGTTTGCTTGAGGAGCAGGGACAACTGTTCCTGGCTTTTGAGTTCAAGACGCTGATACCGGTATCGGAACTGAAGATTCGCGGCAGTCACAATCAGGCCAACGCCTTGGCCGCTCTGGCGCTGGGGCACGCTGCAGGCTTGCCGATGGCGGCCATGCTCAAGGCACTGCGTGAGTTTACCGGTCTGCCGCACCGTTGCCAGTGGATCGCTGAAGTGGCCGGGGTCAATTACTACGATGACTCCAAGGCCACCAATGTTGGCGCTGCGCTGGCCGCCATTGAAGGCTTTGCCGCTGGTAGCACGGGCCGTCAGGTGCTGATTGCCGGTGGCGATGGCAAAGGCGCTGATTTTACGTCCCTGCGTGATGCCGTCAGCAAACATTGCCGCGCCGTGGTTCTGCTGGGCCGCGATGCGTCAATCCTAGAGCAGGTACTGACCGGTTGCGCCCCGCTGCTGCGCGTACAGAGTCTTGAAGAGGCGGTCACCCAGGCCCGTTCTCTGGCCCAGCCTGGCGACATCGTGCTGCTGTCTCCGGCCTGCGCCAGCCTGGACATGTTCAAGAATTTCGAAGAACGCGGGCAGCGTTTTGCCGCTGCAGTGGAGGCCTTGTCATGATCGCTGCCTCGGCCCTGATGCAGTACGCCGGCCCGCTGGTTGGTCAGCGTCGCTTCGACATGGATATGCCGCTGCTGGTGGCGGCATTCTGTCTGCTCGGTCTGGGTCTGGTCATGGTGTCTTCTGCATCAATCGAAGTGGCGGCGGGGTTGCTGAACAATCCGTTGTACTACATGACCCGGCAAATCGTGTATCTGTTGATCGGTTTGGCTGCTTTGGTCTGTGTTCTGTCTATTCCGATCCGGCTGTGGGAGCAGTTTCGCTTCCCGTTGCTGTTTCTAGGTTTTGCCCTGTTGATCGCCGTTCTGATTCCGGGCATTGGTCGCGAGGTCAACGGCAGTTGGCGCTGGATTGCCGTGGGTCCGATCAACGTTCAGCCTTCGGAGTTGGCCAAGCTGTTTTCGGTGGTTTTTCTGGCAGGCTATCTGGTGCATCGTCAGGATGAAGTCAAAGAGCGCTGGTTTGGCTTTATCAAGCCTTTCATGGTGTTGTTCCCGATGGCCTTCCTGTTGATTGTCGAGCCTGATTTCGGTGCCACTGTGGTGCTGCTGGGGGCGGCGGTTGGCATGCTGTTCCTGGGGGGCGTAGGTCTGTTCCGCTTTATTCTGCTGTTCGGTTCGCTGACCATCGCCGCTGGCGCATTGATCGTCACCGAATCCTACCGCCTGCAACGCATGATCGGCTTTCTCAACCCCTGGGACGATCCCTATGGTTCGGGTTACCAGTTGAGTCAGGCGCTGATCGCCTTTGGCCGTGGCCACTGGACTGGGCTGGGGCTGGGCAACAGCATCCAGAAGCAGTTCTTCCTGCCTGAGGCACACACTGACTTTGTATTCGCCGTACTGGCTGAAGAGCTGGGCCTGATTGGAGCCTTGTCGGCCTTTGCCCTGCTGATCTTCGTGGCCGTACGCAGCCTGTATATCGGACTCTGGGCCGAGCGTGCCGGCCGATTGTTTCCTGCCTACCTGGCCTACGGTCTGGCGATCATGTGGATTGGCCAGATTCTGATCAACGTCGGGGTGAATGTTGGTTTGCTGCCAACCAAGGGTCTGACGTTGCCCTTCCTCAGTTACGGCGGCAGTTCCCTGGTGGTGTGCTGCATTACCCTCGGCCTGTTGTTGCGTATTGACTGGGAGCGCCGTCAGGCGTTGCGGGAGGCGATCAATGACTAAGCGAATTCTGGTCATGGCGGGCGGTACCGGTGGGCACGTTTTTCCGGCGCTGGCTTGTGCCCGCATGCTGGTCGACCAGGGCTATGAAGTGCATTGGCTGGGAACCCGCCGCGGTATTGAAGCCGAACTGATTCCCGCAGCCGATCTGCCGATTCATTACATTGATATTCAGGGTTTGCGCGGTAAGGGCAAGCTTGGCCTGCTGAAGGCGCCATGGCTGATTGCCCGGGCACTGGTGCAATCACTGCGCGTACTCAAGCAGTTGCAGCCGGTCTGTGTGTTGGGTGCCGGTGGCTATGTCACGGGTCCGGCTGGTCTGGCTGCCTGGATCAAGGGTATCCCGCTGGTAATTCATGAGCAGAATGCCGTGGTTGGCACCACCAACAGGATGCTGGCGCGCTTTGCCGCCCGCCGCTGTGAAGGCTTTCCAGAAAGTTTTGCCGATACGCCCAAGCGCCGTACCACCGGTAACCCGGTACGTGAAGAGATACTGGCGGTTCCGGATAGCGACTGGTCAGGCACGCGGACGCCGCGTTTGCTGGTTCTCGGTGGCAGCCTGGGCGCACAGCCACTGAATCAATTACTGCCCGCTGCCGTTGCTGCGCTGGCTGAAGAGGTTCGGCCTGAGGTCCTGCATCAGTGTGGTAAGCAGCATGTGCAGGCGACCCAGGATGCCTATGCGGATCTTGGCCTGCGCATTCAGGTCGAACCCTTTATTGCCGACATGGCAGCCGCCTATGCCTGGGCTGATCTGGTGGTTTGTCGCGCCGGCGCCTTGACCGTCTGTGAGCTGGCTGCTGCCGGACGTCCAGGCCTGCTGATTCCGCTGCCCCATGCGATTGATGATCACCAGACTGCCAACGCGGCCTATCTGGCCAAACAGGGTGCCGCTTTGTTGGTGCCACAGGCCGGGCTGACCAGCGCACAACTGAGCCAACAGATGAACAGCCTTTTTACCCAGCCGGAGACACTGCACGCGATGGCCGATAATGCCCGCCGTCAGGCCAAGCCCCTTGCTACGGCGGATGTCGTTCGCGCCTGCCTGGAGGTCGCCAATGACCAGTAAACGCCAGAAGGCCACCTTCACCCTGCCGGAAATGCGTCGTATCCGCCGAATTCACTTTGTCGGTATCGGTGGTGTGGGCATGTGTGGTATCGCTGAGGTGCTGCTGAATCTGGGCTACGAAGTCTCAGGTTCGGACCTCAAACGCTCGGCCGTGACTGACCGGCTGGAAAGCTTTGGTGCCCGCGTGGATATCGGTCATCGCCCGGAGAATCTGCAGAATGCCGACGTGCTGGTGGTATCCAGCGCGGTCAACACCAGCAATCCGGAAGTCGCGGCGGCCATTGATCAACGCATTCCGGTGGTACCGCGCGCTGAAATGCTCGCCGAGTTGATGCGTTATCGGCACGGCATCGCCGTGGCCGGCACCCATGGCAAAACCACGACGACCAGCCTGATTGCCTCAGTACTGGCCGCCGAAGGTCTGAGTCCAACCTTTGTTATCGGCGGCCGCCTGACCAGCGCCGGTACCAATGCCCAGTTGGGTGAAAGCCGCTATCTGGTCGCCGAGGCGGATGAGAGTGATGCCTCCTTCCTGCATCTGCAGCCAATGGTTGCCATCGTCACCAATATTGATGCCGACCACATGGACACCTACGGTGGCGACTTCAACAAGCTCAAGCGCACCTTTGTAGAGTTTCTGCACAACCTGCCGTTTTACGGTCTGGCTGTGCTCTGTATTGATGATCCGGTCGTGCGAGAGATCCTGCCGCAGGTCAATCGTCAGGTCATCACTTACGGGCAGTCGGAAGAGGCTGATATCCGCGCTGTGGATATCAGCCAGTCGGGTATGCAAACGCATTTCACCGTGCTCCGTGACGGCCGTGAAGATCTGCGCGTGTCGGTCAATATGCCCGGCGTGCACAACGTCTTGAACGCCCTGGCAACCATTGCCGTGGCTACTGACGAGGGTGTCAGTGATGCCGCCATCATCAAGGGACTGACCGGCTTTGAGGGCGTCGGACGGCGCTTTCAGGTGTATGGCAATTTCCCTGTTCAAGGTGGCGACGTGATGCTGGTGGATGATTATGGTCACCATCCCCGTGAGGTGGCTGCGGTGATCAAGGCAGTACGCGCCGGTTGGCCGGATAAGCGCCTGGTGATGATCTATCAACCCCATCGCTTTACCCGGACCCGTGACCTGTTTGAGGACTTTGTTCAGGTACTGGCCGAGACCAATGCACTGCTGTTGATGGAGGTCTATCCGGCTGGCGAAGAGGTCATCCCCGGTGCCGACAGCAAGCAGCTGTGCCGGAGCATTCGCCTGCGCGGCCAGGTTGACCCCATTTATGTGGAACGTAACGCGGATGTCATGCCGCTGTTGGAGGCCGTGTTGCAGCCAGGCGATATTTTGTTGACTCAAGGTGCCGGTGATATTGGCGGTCTGGCCGCGCAACTGGCTGAGGCTTTGACAGAACGCAGTCCGGCGTCCGGGGAGGCATCGGCATGATAGATGTCAAAGAGTTGGGTCGCGTTGCCGTGTTGTTCGGGGGCCGTTCCGCCGAACGTGCCGTGTCGCTGAAATCGGGCAAGGCCGTGCTCGACGCATTACTGGCGGCGGGAGTGGATGCCTACGGTATTGATGCTGGTAATGACCTGGCTCAGCAATTGATCAGCAATCGTCCTGATCGGGTGTTTATTGCCCTGCATGGCCGTGGCGGCGAAGACGGCAGTCTGCAAGGCCTGCTTGAATGCCTGCAATTGCCTTACACCGGCAGTGGCGTGATGGCCTCAGCGCTGGGCATGGACAAGCTGCGCACCAAGCTGGTGTGGCAAAGCATGGGCCTGCCGACTCCGGCCTATGCCGTATTGCGTTCAGAGCAGGATTGCAGCGGCATTGTCGAGTCTCTGGGTACCCCCTTGATTGTCAAGCCGATCCATGAGGGCTCAAGCATCGGGATGGCCAAGGTCGACTCATTGGCTGATTTGCAGCAGGCCTGGCTCTCGGCCCGTCAGTACGATGATCTGGCGCTGGTTGAACAGTGGATCACGGGCGCCGAATTTACTGTGGCGATTCTGGATGGCAAGGCACTGCCAGCCATTCGCCTGCGTACACCACACAGTTTCTACGACTACGAAGCCAAGTATCTGACCAATGATACCCAGTACATCTGTCCCTGTGGTCTGAGTCCGGAAACCGAGGCGCGCCTCGGTGAGATGTGCCTGCAGGCGTTCAATGCAGTGGGTTGCAAGGGCTGGGGGCGAGTCGATGTGATGCAGGATCAAAGTGGCAATTTCTATCTGCTGGAGGTCAATACCGTGCCCGGTATGACGGACCACAGTCTGGTTCCCATGGCCGCCAGTGCCGCCGGGATGACATTCACGGATCTGGTGCTGGCGATACTGTCCAGCGCCAGTTACTGAGGAGAGTCCATGCTGGGGACACTGATTCGGGATCCACGCGCAGGCAAGCCTGCGACTCGACGCGCTGTGTCGGGTCGCGGTGCCGTGCGCGTGGCCCAATCGTCCCCGCGTCAATGGCCAACCCTGAGTTTCCCGTCGCTTCAGGGCGTGGTGGATCGAACCAAACAACTGCTCTGGCCACTGTTGTTGGTGGCACTGGGTGTGGCCCTGTATGAACTCGGCAATCGCTTGTGGCCGCTGGCCGACCGGCCGATCCGGCTGGTCAGTGTCCAGGGTGAGCTGCAATACATTGATCCACAGGCGGTACAGGGCGTCATTCAGCCTTATCTGAACGAGCGTTTCCTGTGGATAGATCTGCAGGCAATCCGCAGTGACCTGTCTGCCATGCCCTGGGTGGCAGGTGTGACGGTCACTCGGGTCTGGCCAGATCAGCTGGTCATAGAGCTGCAAGAGCAGTTGCCGATTGCCCGCTGGGGCGATGTGGCCTTACTAAACAATGAAGGTACAGCCTTTACGCCTGAGGATATCCAGGCCTTCGCTGACCTGCCGCAGTTGGTGGGTCCGCAGCGTGCGAAGCGCCGGGTGATGGAATATTACCAGCAGTTCAACCGTCTGTTACGCCCCTATGGGCAGGGCGTTGCGCTGCTGGAGTTGCGCGACCGCGGCAGTTGGTTTCTGACTACCCAGGACGGGATTCAGGTGCTGCTCGGCAGAGACAATCTGGTCGACAAGATGCAGCGTTTTCTGATTATCGACCAGCACATGCTGGCCGAACACCGGTCGCGCATCGAGCGTATCGACCTGCGTTACAGCAATGCAATGGCGGTGGCCTGGCGTGAGCCGGTAGCCGAGCAATCAACGGGGGAGTAACGGGTATTTATGGCAAGCAAGCAGGGTAGCAGAATGATCGTCGGACTGGACATCGGCACCTCCAAGGTGGTGGCTCTGGTTGGCGAAATCGGCGCGAACGGCGAGCTGGAAATCGTCGGTATCGGCTCGCACCCGTCCCGTGGCCTGAAAAAAGGCGTGGTGGTCAATATCGAGTCCACCGTGCAGTCAATCCAGCGCGCCATTGAAGAAGCTGAACTCATGGCTGGTTGCCAGATTCACTCGGTGTTTGCCGGCATTGCCGGTAACCATATTCGCAGCCTGAACTCCCACGGCATCGTTGCCATTCGTGACCGTGAAGTGGTGCAGGCCGATATCGACCGGGTACTGGATGCCGGTCAGGCCGTGGCCATCCCGGCCGACCAGAAAGTGCTGCACATCCTGCCGCAGGAATACGTGATCGATAACCAGGAGGGCGTGCGTGAGCCACTGGGCATGTCCGGTGTGCGCCTGGAGGCCAAAGTCCACCTGGTGACCTGTGCCCTGAATGCGGTGCAGAACATTGAAAAATGTATCCGCCGCTGTGGCCTGGAAGTCGAGGACGTAATCCTCGAGCAGCTGGCTTCCAGCTACGCCGTCCTGACCGAAGACGAGAAAGAGCTGGGCGTGTGCATGGTCGATATTGGCGGCGGGACCACGGACATAGCCATTTTTACCGAAGGCGCCATTCGGCATACCGCGGTTATTCCGATTGCCGGTGATCAGGTCACCAACGATATCGCCATGGCCTTGCGTACTCCGACCCAGTACGCCGAGGAAATCAAGATCCGCTACGCCTGTGCACTGGCCAAACTGGCCGGTCCGGAAGAAACCATCAAGGTTCCCAGTGTCGGCGAGCGGCCACCTCGTGACTTGTCGCGCCAGGCCCTGGCTGAGGTGGTCGAGCCTCGCTATGACGAACTCTTTACCCTGATTCAAGCTGAACTGCGACGTTCCGGATTTGAGGACATGATCCCCGCCGGCATCGTGCTCACCGGTGGGACGGCGAAAATGGAAGGCGCGGTTGAACTGGCCGAAGAAATTTTTCACATGCCGGTGCGGCTGGGCGTACCCCAAGAGTTCAAAGGGCTCACCGATGTGGTGCGAAACCCGATTTATGCCACCAGTGTCGGTCTGCTGCATTACGGCAACCGGCATGCGGCTGCCAGTGCAGCACAGAGTGAACAGAATACCGAATCACCGCTGTTGCGTATCAAGCGCTGGTTCAAGGGCAATTTTTAACAGACCCGCTCAAGCGGGCCAACGTCACGCAAGTGGCAGAGCAGTAAAACAACGAAACGATCGAGTCAGTACTCAAGGAGATGGACCATGTTTGAATTAATCGATAATGTCGCGCAAAACGCAGTCATCAAGGTTGTCGGTGTGGGCGGTGGTGGCGGTAACGCCCTGCAGCACATGGTCGTCAACAATGTCGAAGGTGTTGAATTCATCTGCGCCAACACCGATGCCCAGGCGCTCAAAAACGTCAGCGCACGCACCGTGCTGCAGCTTGGCCCGAATGTCACCAAGGGTCT
Organism: Halopseudomonas sp. 4NH20-0008; assembly: GCF_057548395.1. Classification (NCBI taxonomy): domain Bacteria; kingdom Pseudomonadati; phylum Pseudomonadota; class Gammaproteobacteria; order Pseudomonadales; family Pseudomonadaceae; genus Halopseudomonas; species Halopseudomonas sp. 4NH20-0008. The sequence continues at coordinate 118,901 of NZ_BAAJMD010000001.1, read as the reverse complement.
GGGTGCCGGCGCGAACCCGTTGATCGGCCGTGAAGCCGCGATGGAAGACCGTGAGCGTATCGCTGAAGTGCTGCGCGGCGCCGACATGGTGTTCATCACCGCTGGTATGGGTGGTGGTACCGGGACGGGTGCAGCACCCATCGTTGCTGAAGTTGCTCGCGAAATGGGTATTCTGACCGTTGCCGTTGTCACCAAGCCGTTCCCCTTCGAAGGCCGCAAGCGCATGCAGATTGCTGAAGAAGGCATCCGCGAGCTGAGCCAGCACGTGGATTCGCTTATCACCATCCCCAACGAAAAGCTGCTGACCGTGCTGGGCAAAGACGCCAGTCTGCTACAAGCCTTCTGCAAGGCCAACGACGTGCTGCTGGGCGCCGTACAGGGTATTGCCGATCTGATCATGCGTCCGGGTATGATCAACGTCGACTTTGCCGACGTGAAAACTGTCATGAGCGAAATGGGTATGGCGATGATGGGTACTGGTCACGCCAGTGGTCCGAACCGCGCCCGTGAAGCGGCCGAAGCGGCCATCCGCAGCCCGCTGCTGGAAGATGTCAACCTGATGGGTGCCCGCGGTATTCTGGTCAACATCACGGCTGGCCCTGACCTGTCGCTCGGTGAGTTCTCCGAAGTTGGCAGCACCGTTGAAGAGTTTGCTTCCGATTCGGCCACAGTGGTCGTGGGTACTGTTATTGATCCGGAACTGCGTGATGAGCTGCGCGTTACCGTGGTTGCTACCGGTCTGGGCGCCAAGGTCGATAAACCGGTCAAGGTTGTAGACAACACCACGGTCAGTGCACCGGTCAGTAACACCACAACCAGTCGTCAGGCTGCTGAAGCAGCTGCGCCGAACTATCGCGAGCTGGATCGTCCTACCGTGATGCGCAATACCGCCGGTCAGGCTGGCAATGCGGCGGCGGCAAGACTGAGTCAGCCGGCAGATGACCTGGATTATCTGGACATTCCAGCGTTCCTGCGTCGTCAGGCTGATTGATATTGTCAATCACACGAATAGGGCTGATTGGTGTTCAATTGAGGCGTAGCTTGCTATTATATGCGCCAATATTGTTGAAAATAATTCGCAACTAGAGCGGAAGCCATGTCAAGCATGATCAGACAACGCACACTGAAGAACATCATTCGGGCCACCGGTGTAGGCCTGCATTCGGGTGAAAAGGTTTATCTCACCCTGAAACCGGCACCTGTAGGCACCGGGATCGTGTTCGTGCGTGTCGACCTTGACCCTGCGGTCGAGATCCCGGCACGTGCCGAGTTCGTAGGTGAAACCACCATGTCCACCACCCTGATAAAGGATGGTGCCAAGGTGGATACCGTCGAGCACCTGCTCTCGGCCATGGCCGGTTTGGGTATCGACAACGCTTACGTTGAACTCAGTGCGCCTGAAGTACCGATCATGGATGGCAGCGCCGGTCCTTTTGTGTTCCTGATCCAGTCCGCTGGAATCGAGGAGCAGGATGCCGCCAAACAGTTTATTCGTATCAAGCGCGAAGTGACCGTCGAAGAAGACGGCAAAACAGCCAGCTTTTTGCCCTTCGAGGGCTTCAAGGTGTCCTTTGCCATTGACTTTGATCATCCGGTCTTTCGCGGTCGCAGTCAGTTTGCCAGCGTTGACTTCTCCAGCACCTCCTTTGTCAAGGAAGTCAGCCGGGCCAGAACCTTTGGCTTCATGCGTGACATCGAGTATCTGCGTTCGCAGAATCTGGCACTCGGTGGCAGTGTGGACAACGCCATTGTGGTCGACGAGTACCGTGTTCTAAACGAAGATGGCCTGCGTTATGAAGACGAATTCGTCAAACACAAGATCCTCGACGCTATCGGTGATCTCTATTTGCTGGGCAAAAGCCTGGTTGGCGAGTTCCGTGGCAACAAGTCGGGTCATGGTCTGAACAACAAACTGCTGCGCGCCATGCTGGCCAACAAGGATGCATGGGAAGTTGTAACCTTTGAAGACGCCGGCACGGCACCCATCTCCTTCATGCGTCCTGCCGCCGCCGTTTGATCTATCGTTTCGTTTCGTTTTTCAATGGCCACTTCGGTGGCCATTTTTTTTGCTTAGTATTAAGTCATTTCTGCTCTTATGATCCCCTCAGGCTTGCTTGGGGTGGGAAAGGCTGTTCGCGGCGAAGCCGCCGCTCCTACCGAGGGGGTTGCTAAATTCTGGTGGGAGCGGCGGCCTCGCCGCGGAAAAGCGATATCAAACAGCTCCGACATTGCTGACACCTGGCCAGAGGTTTTTTGGCAGGCAATGGCAGAAATCGACAGGCGGTCAAACGTTCGTTTGATATGTGCTTTAACGGGTCTTCAGGGTTCACCATGATGCCTGGCGAGGCGCTCAAGCGCGGCCTTCAATGACGGGTCTGCAATGTGTTCGGCGGTATCCTGCAGGCTTTGAGCAGCAACAGGTGACTTTCTCATTTTGTGAACAGGTGGTGTTTTTTTGAACAGCGGAGGTTGGACCTTACAGTGTATTTTGGTTAAGGTTGCGAATTCGTTGTAAGCCAGCAGCTGGCGAATCAGCCTTTTTTGCTGATAGCGCATGCGGGTAGCCCAGTGACTGTCAGTCACTATCAGCCGTAAAACGCCTTCATTCAGTGAGGCGACACGGCAGTGTTCGCGGGCGGCCGGTTCCAGTTGCATGTCGAGCAAACCTTGCAGTCTGTCGAGCCCATGGGCGCGGGCATACAGACCCTTGAGGGTTGCATGGGTGCGTAGCAGGTCGCCGGGGCGACGGGCATCCAGGGGATGAAACGACATGATTTGGCCAGTAGTGCGTAATGTGTCAGCGGTCATCGTATCAGAACCGCTTCGCGCATTGAGTGGATTTTCCTTTGGGGGTTTTGCGTGAATATCATCATTTTGACTGATCGCCATGGCGCGGCCAAGGCGTTGACCTTGGGCCTGCCTGTTCTGCTGGCAGGTCTTGGCGCTCTGCTGGTGTTGCCGCTGATGGTGACCATTCTGACCTGGAATGTATTGACCTCGAACGCCCCCGCGGGCTACGTCGAGGTAGAAGATGAGGCACTTTGGGAGGAAACCCTCGCTGAGTACGAACTGGAGAGTCAAGGCGACTCGCAGGCCCAGCTTGAACATATGACCCAGCAGCTCGCCCGTCTGCAAACCCGGTTGATGCGTCTGGATGCGTTGGGTGAGCGCTTGACGCAGTTGGCCGAGCTGTCCGATGGCGAGTTCGACTTCAGTAGCGATCCGGGTGTGGGCGGTCCTGAATTTCCCAATCAAGCCATGCGCTACGAGCAGCCCGATCTGCAATCGGTCATCGAGGCCCTGGCTGATCGGGTCGACAACCGTACCCAGCAATTGCAATTGCTTGAGCAGCTGATGCTGAACCGTTCGGTGGACTCCAATGCGCTGCTGGACTTCATGCCGGTTCACGAAGGCTATGTTTCCTCAGGCTTCGGGCGTCGCAGTGATCCCATCACTGGCCGTATTTCCATGCACACAGGTCTTGATTTTGCTGCGCCAAGGGGGACACCTGTCTATGCAGTGGGTGCCGGAGTCGTCACTTTTTCTGCGCGCAATGGCGCCTACGGCAACATGATCGAAGTTACCCATGGTGATGGCTACAAGACCCGTTATGCCCACGCACACAGTCTGTTGGTGAACAAGGGTGATCTGGTTAGCAAGGGGCAGCAAATTGCTACCGTAGGCTCAACTGGCCGATCAACCGGTCCTCACTTGCATCTTGAGATTTATCGCAATGGCATGGCCGTCAATCCTGCTCGCTATATTGCTCTGAATTAGTTTCCTGTCTTTTTGCGGGCGACCCTGTTCTCCAGGGTATTGCCTGTGAAGAGCTATCGTCTTGCCTCCTGAATCGTTGTTGCTCCGGCTGCCGTGTCCGCCACGGTTTATTGTGTCGGCTGAATCGGAGTAGAATGCGTAACTTTGTTTCGGCGCTGCCTTGTGTGCGCAACGCCGCCACCCTCAAACGGATATCGAAGTCGACTATGTTTGCGCCTTTATTGAAAAAACTGTTTGGTAGCAAGAACGAGCGTGAGTTGAAGCGCATGGGCAAGGTTGTGGTCAGCATCAACGCCCAGGAAGAAAAACTGAACGCCCTGAGTAACGAACAGCTGAAGGCCAAAACCGCCGAGTACAAGGAGCGTGTTGCGCAGGGTGAGAGCCTTGATGCGATTCTGCCTGAAGCCTTTGCCCTGGTCCGTGAATCCAGCAAGCGCGTCATGGGCATGCGCCATTTTGATGTGCAGATGATGGGTGGCATGGCGCTGCATGAAGGACGCATCGCCGAGATGAAGACCGGCGAAGGTAAAACCCTGGTTGCGACCTTGGCGGCTTATCTGAATGCGCTCTCCGGCAAGGGTGTGCATGTGGTCACGGTAAACGATTACCTGGCACGCCGTGATGCCAACCTGCTCCGGCCCCTGTATGAGTTTCTTGGCTTGACTGTAGGCGTGGTAGTGCCTTTTCAGGATCCGGAGGACAAACGTGCAGCCTATCGCTGCGACATTACTTATGGTACCAACAACGAATTCGGTTTTGATTACCTGCGTGACAATATGGCCTTCAGTCTGGATGAGAAGTTCCAGCGTGAACTGAACTTTGCCATTGTCGACGAAGTTGACTCTATTCTTATCGACGAAGCGCGGACACCGCTGATTATTTCCGGCCCGTCGAATGACAGCTCACGCTTGTACGAGGCGATTAACAAGCTGATCCCGCAACTCAAGCGCGGCTACCTGCCGGAAGAGGGTGAGGAAGAAGTCGAAGGTCACTTCTATATCGATGAAAAGACCCGTCAGGTTGAGCTGAATGAAGAGGGTCACCAGTTCATTGAAGGGCTTCTGGTCAAAGAGGGTCTGCTGCCCGAAGGCGACAGCCTCTACGCGGCGCAGAATCTCAACCTGCTGCATCATGTCCATTCAGCACTGCGCGCGCATACGCTGTTCCATCTGAATGTCGAATATATTGTGCAAAATGGTCAGGTGATCCTGGTTGATGAGCACACCGGTCGTACCATGCCTGGCCGGCGCCTGTCCGAAGGCCTGCACCAGGCCATCGAAGCGAAGGAAGGCCTGAAGATTCAGGCTGAGAGCCAGACTTTAGCCTCGACGACTTTCCAGAATTATTTCCGTCTCTACAACAAGCTCTCCGGTATGACCGGCACCGCCGATACCGAAGCTTTCGAATTCCGTCAGATCTATGGTCTTGATGTGCTGGTTATTCCTACCAACAAGCCGATGATCCGCAAGGATTACAATGACCTTGTCTATCTGACCATTGACGAGAAATTTGCTGCCATCTGTGCCGATATCAAACACTGCATGGGTGAGGGGCGTCCGATTCTGGTCGGTACCGCCTCGATCGAATCCTCGGAAACCGTGTCCAAACTGCTGGAAAAGGAAAAGATTCCGCACAAGGTGCTGAATGCCAAGTACCACGAAAAGGAAGCCGAGATCATTGCCCAGGCCGGTCGCCCCGGTGCCGTGACCATCGCAACCAATATGGCGGGTCGTGGTACCGATATTATTCTGGGTGGTAGCTGGGAAGCCGAGGTCGCCAGCCACGAGAGCCCCGGTGATGAGCTGGTAGCGCAAATCAAGGCCGAGTGGCAACAGCGTCATCAGCAGGTTCTGCAGGCTGGCGGCTTGCATATCATTGCCTGTGAGCGCCACGAGTCCCGCCGTATCGACAACCAGTTGCGCGGTCGCTCCGGTCGCCAGGGTGACCCGGGTTCCAGCCGCTTCTATCTGTCACTCGAAGACAGCCTGATGCGCATCTTTGCCTCTGACCGGGTGAAGAACTTCATGAAGGCACTGGGTATGGAGAAGGGCGAGGCGATTGAACATCGCATGGTCACCAATGCCATTGAGAAAGCGCAGCGCAAGGTTGAAGGTCGTAACTTCGATATCCGCAAACAATTGCTTGAATACGATGATGTGGCCAACGAGCAGCGCAAGGTCATCTATGGGCAACGTAATGCCATCCTTGCGGCCAACGATGTAGCTGAGACGATCAAGGCTATTCGCGAAGATGTAGTGGCTGAAGCAATCAGCCAGTATATCCCGCCACAAAGCCTGCCTGAGCAGTGGGATATTCCGGGACTGGAACATCATCTTTCCGCAGAGCTCGGGCTGAAACTGCCGGTACAGCAATGGTTGGATGAGGATGACAGCCTTCAAGAGGACGGTCTGCGTCAGCGTATTCTCGAACAACTGGTCGCCGTTTACGACGAGAAGGAAACCAAGGTTGGCGCAGACACCATGCGCACGGTTGAAAAGCAGATGTTGCTGCGTTCGCTGGATGACCTCTGGAAGGAACACCTGTCGACCATGGATCACCTGCGTCAGGGTATTCACCTGCGCGGTTACGCCCAGAAAAATCCAAAGCAGGAATACAAGCGCGAAGCCTTCAATCTGTTTGAAGAAATGCTCAGCTCGATCAAACACGACACTATTCGTATCCTCAGCCATATTCAGGTGCGTCGTGAGGATCCGGCTGAAGAGGAGGCGCGGATGCGTCGTCAGGCGGAAGAAATGGCCAGACGCATGCAGTTCAAGCATGACGAATTGGCTCCTGCTGCTGCCGAAAGCTCAGAGCCAAATACTCAAGGCGCCCCGGCTCAAGCCGCGCCCATTACCCGTGACGGCCCCAAACTGGGGCGTAACGACCCCTGCCATTGTGGCTCAGGCAAGAAATTCAAGCAGTGCCACGGCCGGATAGGCTGATATACCACCGCTGAAACTCGACCTGTTGGGTGTACCCCGACAGGTCTTCGCGGCGAGGCCGCCGCTCCTACCAATGCTAGAGCTTTTTCTGGTAGGAGCGGCGGCCTCGCCGCGAATGTGGTTCGGGTAAAGATCCCAGATTACCTCGCCAGATTAGGTTGATACAGGATATGCCAACCTGGGAGTGTCGAGTTCCATCTCCACATAGGGGTGCTGCCAGCGACACCACAGGCCGAGATGGAACTCGGCCGCTCCCAGGGCGCTTCCCGCGAGTATCGCGTTTTACCCCGATACTACGATCTGCGACATATTCAGAAGCTTTTGCGTCCATGTTGCTTAGCCAGCACCTCGCTGCACTATTCTGCCAGCCTGTTCTGCACTGGCATTAACTCCTGATACACTCTTGCCCCAATTCTTTTTCTTCTTTCGGAGATAACCCATGCCCGTCGGTCTTGGTCCCTTGCCTGTTCTGCACCCCGTTCCAGGTTTTCGTTTGGGCATCGCCTCTGCCGGAATCAAGCGAGTAGGCCGCAAGGATATCGTGGTCATGGAGCTGGTTGAGGGTGCGAGCATCGCCGGTGTTTTTACCTTGAATGCCTTTTGTGCCGCCCCGGTTAGCCTGTGCCGTGAACACCTCAAGCATGCCCCGCGCTATCTGCTGATCAATACCGGCAATGCCAATGCGGGCACCGGCAAGCCGGGAATGCAGGCCGCTTTGACGACCTGTGAAGCGTTGGCCCAACTGACTGGCGTCGAGTTCCAGCAGGTGCTGCCCTTCAGTACCGGTGTGATTGGTGAGCTGTTGCCGGCTGACAAGGTCATCGCGGCCTTGCCCGCGGCCCTTGCTGACCTGGATGCGGATCACTGGGCGCAAGCTGCAGAGGGAATCATGACCACGGATACACTGCCCAAGGGCGCCAGCCGACAGATATCCCTCGGCGGGCATACTGTAACCATCACCGGTATCTCCAAAGGTGCCGGCATGATCAGACCGAATATGGCTACCATGCTGGGTTATGTCGCTACCGATGCCAAGGTCAGCCCTGCGTTGTTGCAGAGCCTGCTGCGCGACGCTGCCGATCGCTCATTCAATCGCATTACCATTGATGGCGATACCAGCACCAATGACTCCTGCATGCTGATTGCCACCGGTCAGGTGGCCATGGCTGAAATCAATGATCCGCAGAGTGCCGAGTATCAGCAGCTCTGCGAGGCAGTCAACGCGGTTATGCTCGAGCTGGCCCAGGCCATTGTTCGCGACGGCGAAGGCGCCACCAAGTTCGTCACTATTCGCGTCAACGGTGGCGGCAGTCGCAAGGAATGCCTGGACGTGGCCTACGCCATTGCCCACTCGCCACTGATCAAGACCGCGCTCTTTGCCTCCGATCCAAACTGGGGCAGGATTCTTGCCGCCGTTGGTTATGCCGGGGTGCCTGATCTGGATGTGGAGAAGATCGACGTGTATCTCGACGATGTCTGTATTACCCGCAACGGCAGTCGCGCGGCGGATTATACCGAGGACCAGGGTGCGCGGATCATGGCTCAGGCCGAGATCGGTATCCGTATCGAACTGGGACGTGGCGAGCACAGTGAAACCCTGTGGACCACTGATCTGTCACACGAGTATGTGCGTATCAACGCGGAATACCGCACCTGAGATGAGGTAACCCGGTTGTTGCTCGGTCTAGGGCTGGCAACCGGGTACGTCAATCTGCCCTTGCTCGACGCGCCAGCGCCCGACACTGTTGATTATCACGTGCCGTGCCGCTGTTGTCTGGTTACGCGGGCAGAGTGTAAAACGCCCAGCCTGAAACCCACCGTTCAATAGCTGGGTCTCGCCCCGGCCATTGAATCGAACATACTCGCTCACAGGTGGGTTGCTGACTACGCGCAGGTTGGGCATCGCAGGAATATGCCGCAGCGCGGTTTCTTCGGGATCCAGCTCAGCATTGTGATTCAGGTCGACAAATACTACCCAGTCCCCTATCCAATTGGCTTCCAGCGGTGCCAGGGTAACCACCTGATTTCGCAATATGGCTTCTTGGCGTGCCAGATTAAGACTACGACCAAGCGTATCGACTGCACTATCCAGCCGTTGCCGCTCAACCAGTCCTGATAAAGCAGGCATACCAATGGTTATCAGTGTTATCAATAGACCGAGGGTGACAAGCAGCTCGAGCAAGGTAAAACCGCGGTGCGGGGTGGCCATAGTGTCCTCCGTGAGTCGACCAAAGGGGCGGCATCCTGCTGCCCCCGTATTGATCAGAGATAAATGCTTATTTCCAGCACTCCTCCAGTGCCTTGGAGCCTGTGCGGCCACGCGTACCAACGGCGTTCAGGGTCAGATTGCCACAGTCGGCATCGCTGAATTTCTGTGTCGCCGTCAGGGTGTAGCCTCCATCGTTGGCCTGAGTACTTACTGACAGGTCATACAGGTCGGCGTAGCGGGCTTCATTTATGCCCAGACGCCCACGATTGGCGTCAGTAGTAACGTAGGCATTGTTCTGGGCGTAGAAACGTTCCTGGCGTGCAGCAGCCTCTACTAGCAATGACTGTCCTTCAGCCCGGTTATTGCGCAGCACGTATTCGCGATAATTCGGCAATGCTACCGCCGCGAGAATCGCGACGATAGCCACCACAATCATGAGTTCTACCAAGGTAAAGCCCTTGCTTGCTCTTAGGCGCATAAGGATCATTAGTTTTCTTCCTCCGGAGGCGGAACATTTTGCCATGTGGTGCGACCTTGCTGGGTGGCATCAAGGATGAGTTCAATACAAACGCCATCATTACCACAAATCAAGCCATCGCGGGTCAATGGGATGCCGCCAGGAATTGGAAGCTGGATGCCAGAGGGTGGCAATCCGGCACTGGTCAAATCACCCGAAGTGATACGGCCGTCGCGATTGAAATCAAAGGGTGGCAAAGCCAGACGAGCACCGGTCTGAGCGTTTATGCCGTAAAGAAAGCTATTTAAGCCATCGGCACAGGGGTCATCATCAGGGATGATGGTACTGAACAGTAGTGTGTTGCCTCTAGCCAGCATTTCGTTGACGAGCATTTCTCCTTCAAGGCTATTGCCTACCGCAAGATCAAGGTACCAGCCCCGCCGTTCAACGGCCGATTCGTTGGCCTCTTCTGCACGGCTTGTCCCTTCGCTGTACCAGTTGATGGCGCCCTCACTGATAATGCGGATGGTGCTGGTTACCGAACCACCGGTTTCACGGTTGAAGGTTTGTACGCTTTCGCTGGTGATATTGCGCTCCTCCATATTGCTGCGGCTTGCGGAAGCCAGAGCAGCGGTGGTGTTTTCGCCGCGACTGTATCTGTCCCAAATGGCATAGAGTGAGTTTGCCTTGCTGGTATCCGGTGCGCTGTCAGCCGTCTCGAAGTACTTGCCGGTACCGACAATCACCAGATAGCCGCGACGAGTTGGATGCCGCACAAGTGAGGGAATAGCAGTAATGGCTTGTGGTATGCCGTTATAGTCCGCCGTGAACATGGGCTGACCGCCATAGGCCACTTTGAATACATTGGGGTTTACAGTGCCGACTACCGAGCGTGCAAAGGGGTCTGGCGCACTGCTGCTGCCTGTAGGCACCAGATCAAAACGCCACACATTGCCTTTCAAATCGCCGGCATAGGCGTAATCGACCACGCCGTCACTGTTGTTGTCTGCACCACGCACGCTGGAGAGACCGTTGGTGCCTTCAGTGCCGTCATCCACTTCCAGTTTGCGCAGCAGGCTGCCATCGGCAATATCGATGACATACATGGCTGCAGCACCGTTGATGCTGTCGTAGCCGTTACCTAGCAGAACACCCCATTGGCCGCTGTGCAGACGAGCAATTTCCGGTCTGGCAAAAGTGAAGCCGAGATCTTCGTAATCACTATCCTGATTACTGATTTCCCACAACAGTTTTACGCCTGAACCATCAATGCCTGGGTCTGTGATATCAAGGGCAAATACAGATTTGCCGCCGGCACGCAGGGTGCCTACCAGAACCGTCCGCCACTCGCCGCCAATGAAGACGTCCCTAACGATAGGTGAGCCGTCAACGTAGTAGCGGTGACCGCCGCCTTTAAAACTTTGTCCGGCGAGCTTGGGTAGATTAGGAATGACGGCACTGGGAATAAAGGCAAACGCCTCACTCCCCCCGGTAAATGCCGGGCTAGCGGCTGTGTCGGTGCCAGTGAAAATGGCATGCAGCATGCCGTCGTTGGCGCCGACATAAACCAGTTCAGGGCGTGACTGGGTCTGAATCAGATACTCCAGGTAATCACCGCGATCGCCGTCAATACGGTCCATCAGATAGGGCACATTGGACGCCATGCCGACCACTTCCGGACTGGAGTTGATGATATCGCCCAGTACGGTTTTACGTGTTCTGAAATCCGTTGGTCCATTACCCTCGGCAGTGCGCGCTCCACGGATATAGTTCAGGCGGGCGGCACCACGCCCGTCGGCCGTATTCGTCAGGGCATCAGGGTTCAGATTGAACAGGTTCTGGTTGGCAGTTCCAATGTTGGTCCAGGTAAAGTCCTTGAGACCGTTTGTTCCGTTGCCAGCCATAAAGATATTGCGGCTGGTGGACTGGGCGTCAATCTTGCTCGATGCGGCCCAGACTTCATTGACTTGCTGGCCACCGTTGCTCAGGCGGACAACATCTTTACGAACCAGGTCACCTGACCAGCCATCTTCACTGTCATAGCGGGTCTCAAAGATTCGGTTAATGATCGACACATTGGTGATATCGCCGCCATCCAGGCTGACAGATGACGAAACACCCGGCTTACCAGCCGTTGACGTGCGTTCTGCGATTCGGTTGATGATGTTATTGAACGCGGTAACCAGTTCGCCCGGGCTATCGGCACTGAAAAACTCGCCACGCGAATTGATTGCAGCATGCCAAAGGTCGTAAACGTTGTTGGCACTGCCGCTGCCTGCTGCTGGCCAGTCTTCAGTGCCGGCAGACAAAGCAGCGTAGCCACCTTTAAAGGTGTCGTCGTCCCAGGGGATATCCGGGTCGTTCAGCGCGCTACTAAGGCCCAGACCCACCATATAATTGGTCATATTTTGCCAATCAGAGGGGTTGTTACGCGGATCCCAGTATTGGGTATCGGCATTGGCATTGCTAAAACGCGTATAGGGCTTGATTTCGTTATCAAGACCAGGATTCAGGTCGGTTGCCCAGTAGTGCATGGCCAGATCAGCCAAGGTATTGGTGGTAGCGTCTGCGTAAGGTGCGCGGCTACCGGAAAAGCTTTCGTTGTCAGGCAGATTGAAGTTGCTATGGTCTGGTCGCAGTGTTTGTGACGGAGACCCATCAGCACCATTCCATATCCCGTCCGTCATCATGATATGAAAGCTGGGGCGGCAGCTGTACTCGGGGCTCCTGACAGTTGTAGAAGTACCGCCACTTGCCGTGAAGGGATTTGGCTCGTTGGCCCAGGCCACGTTGGTTCTGAGAAACTCACCTGCGCGACCGAGACTTTCGCGAAGCGGAGTGCCTCCGGAAAAATTGACATCCGTCAGCCATTCAAGAAAGTTGGATTTCTGTCTATTGCCGAATATACGGAAGCGGTTGTCGTTACAGCCTGAACCGTTATTGAAGTTTGTACAGTTGTTCAAAGACTGCCAGGTAAAACGAACTGAGGAGGGCAGTTCATAGAAAGCCAAGTGGGCGGCGCTTTGGGTGGCCAGGGCGCGGTCACGGTAGAAGGAATACCAGATCGCAAAATTTTGTTGTTCCGCCGCCTCTACCAACTTCAATTCATAGCAATCATCATCTGTATCAGAGCCGTTGCAGTTTGCTCTTTCAGTATCAAAAACATAGTAGTAAGCAGCAACTGATCGCTGTCTCAGGTCAACGGTGGCTGTTCTTGCGTTTGATCCCGAAGTTTGAGAGCAAACCGATCTGTTGTTGAAATAACCTGCTCCAGTAAACTCGCATCTGTCATTTGCTGTACGAGTAATACTATAGGCTAATCCACCAGCAGTGGTTCCAGATATTGTCTGGTCCCTTCTGATGCTTACTTGAATAAAGAAGTCATCAGTGGGGTTGTCAGCCAGTTCATTGATCGCACCAAAACCATTGGTGTTATAACTACAGTTACCTACTTCATCCCGGGTGCAATACCAGGTGACCCGATAGTTGTTACTCAGGTTGGTGCTGCCGAAGCTGGTTTGGAAGCCCATATGATAGGCGGTAGTAAAGCTGGTGGTATAGAGGATGTCCGAGCCGTCTGTATTGACCCCTTTGGGGATGATGTAGGTCGTATTCGGATCGTAATAGGCTGGGTTGAAGTTGGCTGACTTGGCCCTCTTTGTGCGCATGTTATTGTCGTCGGCAATAGTGTCAGGCACATGCGAGCGCTTCATACTACCGGAATCATCAATGGTAAAGATCAGGTTGGGTGCAACCGAATCGACCAGCATCAACGGTTGTTGGCTAACATCCAGGTTGGCGTTGGCAACTCCTGCGTGAAGATAAAGGCTGAAGGCCAGGCAACTCAGGACTGTCTTTGAAATGGTCTTGTGCGTTTTCATGGTCATGGGTCCTGGTGTCAGAGGTACACGCGAAGGGTGGTAGAGCGCAAGCGCACTTCGCAGCTGTTGTCGTCGACGGCACGTGCATTAACTTCATGTCGAACGGGACCAATGCCTGCGGCCGTGTTGCCATACTCAGGGTTTTCAGATTGCGCCTGCGAGGCGCCACCAAGGATCGGTATGCCGTACCAGGCAATGTTTTGATCAAAGCTGGTGTCTGCGTCTGGACTATATTGTTTGACGCCGGCATAGCCTGCTTCTGCTGGATCGAAGGCCTGTTCGAAGGTGATGTCGTCAGGTTCGACATCAATGATGCAGGGTACTTCAGGATCAAGATTGTCTGGACAAGCTTGCAATGCATTCGTTTGATTGAGTACATATACATCACCGACTTTGGCAATCGGGATTGCTGAGTAGCTGCCAGGTCCGTCGGTGTTGATTTTTCCAGAAATACGGTATTCGCCGTCACGCAAGCCTGCTTCACCTGCATTAAAGCAGGCCCTTTCACTGACAAGTGTGCCGGTGATACGCGATTCGAGTGCAACTTCGCGCATGTTACTCACGGCGAGGGTCGTCAGTACCAAGAGAAAGATCAGGGCAATGACCAGTACGGCACCGCGTTGATTGGCTCTGCTCGGCATCTGTGACGCAGGGAGTCTGATGGGGTATTTGTTCATCTGGACAGATTCCTCAGGTTTACAGTGTTTTCAGTGACGAGATACAGGGCACGGTCTGGCGCAGTTGCACCTTCAGTGCCGTAGCGCGTCTCATACCAGGTTTCATAAGCCAGACTCTCTGTGTTCTCGGCCAGGTTTTCGTAGCGGCTCTTCATCAGTGCGGCAAAGCGCACAGATTGAATCTCTTCACCTGCGGCGGGACTGGAGGTAAAGAGTTCGGTTTGGCGACTGCCGTTGTTACTGACGCCGAACTCAAGTTGGAAGTCGACCAGACCATTGACAATGGATTGACCGTTACACTGCAGCTCGTTGCCGAAGTAAGTCAGATCAACAACCATATTAGGAATGGCTGTATTTGCGTCATAGGGCTCGGCTGGGCCTGCCTGTGCAATACCGTCGCAAGCGCTGATGCCTGGCAGGTAAGGTTCATAACGTAAGCAGATACGTTGCGCTGCCGGATCAAAGTTGATGACTTCAGCTTCAGTGAAGGTGCACAGACCGACAGTTTGAGCTCTGAAAACGAAGCGCGGATCAGAATCGGGGTTGATCCTGTATCCGGCGCGGCGCAACTCTTCTTCAAGAATCAGCAGGGTGTAGCGCGCATTCTCGTTATTATCTGATTGTCCCTGCTGAAACAGATAGTTGCTTCGGTTATCGACATAAATCTGCACGATACCCAGCACCAACAGGCTGCTGATGACCAGTGCAACCAGCAATTCAATAAGCGATAGGCCGCGCTGGGCTTGTAGAGTGCGCATCATATTTGCGTCCTTACTCGGTATAGACAAATATCAGAATCCACAGCGTTGTCGTTGAGGCATTCGGAACCAACAGCGCGCCATGCCAGTCGGATTTCAAGGGCTGTGCCGTTACCACAGTTACCCGGTGTATCTGTGAGGCAAACGTAAAACTGGGAGCTGACAGCTGCATCTTCAGTGCCGGGCAGAAGCCGGCGTACTTTGTCACCCCAGCATTCTATTTGCCGGTCCATCAGGTCGCTATCAGGGAGTTCGAGGCACTCCTGTCCGGCAGCTGGAGTAGGCAGGGTGCCAGTAAAATACAATGAAGCATTTTCGTCCGAGACAACACTGGATGGTGTAGCGCGAATAATTTCAATCAACTCATTGGCTAGAATGGCGGCTTGGGTGCGATGCAATGAATCTGTTGTGTAGGCAATGCTGCGACCCTGCATGGCAACCATGCCAAGTAGTCCAACGGTAACCAGCAACAGGGTAATCAGTACTTCCAGAAGGCTGAAGCCTGCTGTCTTGCGATTGTTGATAATCATGATCAGCAGCCTCCCAGTGCATTGCCAAATTCATCGCGACCACGTGGGTGCATGGTCGCCCGGCCGCTGCCAACAACTGTTACTACAAAGGCTTTTTCAGCCAGCCCATCGCGACAGAACACGGCGCGATATGCATTGATGGTAGAAGTGCCATTTGGTCGGTATGACAGGAGAGGATGGGTCGATGTGATGGAAATGCCATTAGTATTGAGTGTGGTCGAACGCAATGTCTCTCCGTTCGCAAGGACATCCACCAGGCCGGTACCTGCGTTAATATCGACGTTCACCGCCCTACGGCGAATCACCGACTCGCTACGCGCATACTGCAGCAGGCTATTGAACTCTTCAGCCTGCGCCTGAACCTGATTGTCACGAATCAGGCCGACAAAGCTTGGCACGGCAATAAAGGCTACGATGGCCAATAGAACCAAGACCATCATCAATTCAATCAGGGTGAACCCCTTTTCGCGTCCGCTTGGCATCTCAGCCTCCATCGTTTTTCCAGTGATAACTTTAACCCGAGCAGGCAGGCAAGCAACCTGCTTGTGATAAGAGGCGCTATTACCGGGACGGGCGGTCTGACAAGTTTAGCCGTGAAGTTGGCTTACTCAGGGGTTTGTGGTCTATGTTCGCCGCTCAAGCAAAACCCCTGACTCCATATGATGGCTGTAGGGGAACTGGTCGAACAGTGCGCATCGGCTGATCTTGTGGGTGCTTGAGAGCCCTTGAAGATTGGCCGCCAGGGTCTCAGGGTTGCAGGAAATATAGATGATGCGTTGATAGCCGCGCACCAGCTCCAAGGTTGCCGGATCGAGTCCAGCTCGGGGTGGGTCGACAAACACTGTGCCGAACTCAAAGCTGCTCAGGTCTATGCCCTGCAGGCGTCGGAACGGTCGCACACCGGTCAGTGCCTGTGTGACTTCCTCGCTGGACAGGCGCACCAGGGTGACGTTGTTGACGTTGTTCAGGGCCAGATTGGCGGTGGCCGAGTGCACCGAACTTTTTGCCAGCTCGGTGGCCATGACCTCGCGAAAGCGGGTAGACAGCGGCAGGGTAAAGTTACCGTTGCCGCAGTAGAGTTCCAGCAGGTCATCGTTGTTGTCGCCAGCTACATCCAGGGCCCAGCTGAGCATATGCTGGTTGACCGTGCCATTGGGCTGGGTAAAGCCGCCCTCGGCTTGCTGGTAGTGCCATTGGCGGCCAGCTACCGTCAGTTCCTCAAGCACGTGATCGCGCTGCAGCACCCGCTTGCGGCCCCGGCTGCGGCCAATTACCAGAATGCCCAACTGACCGGCCAGCTCATTGGCGGCCTGATCCCAGCTTTCATCGATGGGCCGGTGGTAGCACAGGGTAACCAGTGCTTCGCCGGACAGGGTGGTCAGAAACTCGACCTGAAACAGCTTGCGGCCCAGCAACGGGTTGGCCCGGCAGGCATCAAGCAAAGGGCCCATTAGCGCGTTGATGCGCTTGCTGGCAATGGGTAGCTGGTCGATCAGTACGGCCTTGTATTTCTCGCCGGGCTCAAACATGGCGTAATGCGCCTGACCGTCTTGGTACCACAGGCGAAACTCGGCGCGCAGACGAAAGTGCGATTTCGGCGAGGCAAAGACCTCGGGTTCGGGGGCGTCAAAGGGCCTCAGCAGCGTGACCAGGCGCTCGCGCTTGGCCTCCAGCTGGTGCTCGTAATTATCCGGATCGTACTCGAGGCCCATCAGTGCGCCCTTGTTGAAGCGTTGATTGCCAGCGAAGACTCGAGCGGGCGACTGACGGTAGGCAGTTGCATGGGCAGGATCAATCCGGCATGGCAATAAAGGATCGGCATGATAGCGGATTTGCGCCTTTGGGTGAATTTTCCGGGCGATTATGTCAGGCTTGTGGGCCTTTTTTCAGCGGAGAACGCCATGAGCAGCATCAACAGCAACGAGCAGCGCGTCAGTTACGGCATTGGCCGGCAGATGGGCGATCAACTGCGCGGCAGCAACCTGCCTGACCTTGAGATTGATCTGGTGGTGGCTGGCCTGCGCGATGCCTTCGGTGGTCAGCCGAGTCAGGTCGATGAGCAGGCGCTGCAGCAGGCTTTTCAGGAATTGCAGGAAAAAATGCAGGCGGTTGCCGAAGCTGCGGCAAAACAGGCGGCGCAGGCCGGGGTTGATTATCTGGCCGAGAATGCCAAGCGAGAAGGCGTGGTTACCCTGGCTTCCGGTTTGCAATACGAAGTGATCAGTCAGGGCAGTGGTGAAACGCCCGTGGCCAGCTCCACTGTGCGTACCCACTATGAAGGCACGCTGATCAATGGCGAGGTGTTTGACAGCTCCTACAAGCGCGGCGAGCCGGCTGAGTTCCCGGTAGGCGGCGTCATTGCCGGTTGGACCGAAGCCCTGCAATTGATGCAGGAAGGGGCCAAGTGGCGCCTTTATATTCCGTCGGACCTGGCCTACGGTGCCCGCGCTGCCGGCAGCATCCCGCCACACAGCACGCTGGTGTTTGATATTGAGCTGTTGAAGGTGCTGTGAGTTAGAAGCTGGGCTATATGGGAGCGGGTTTTCGCGGTCAAGGCCTCGCCGGCCGCCCCGCTCCTACTGGGCCATGCACGCCCTGATTTTTGTAGGAGCGCGCTTGAGCGCGAAAGCGGACTAATTTGGCCTGATCAATAAGCTCGATCTACAGCAAAGCGAGCCAGTTGTTCCAACGAATCGCGGTAGCGCGAGGGCGGCAGGCTTTGCAGCAAGCGAACGGCCTCATCGGCCTGATCACGTGCTAGTTTTGATGTGTACTCCAGAGCGCCACAGTCGCGTACGGCGGCCTGAATGGGCTCGATCTGATCGGTGCCGCCGGACTGAATGGCCTTGCGCACCAGTGCCGCCTGCTCTGCAGTGCCTTCGCGCATGGTGTAGATCAGTGGCAGGGTAGGTTTGCCTTCTGCCAGATCATCGCCGACATTCTTGCCCATGGCGATCGCATCGCCACTGTAATCCAGTACGTCATCAACCAGTTGAAAGGCCACCCCGAGCGCATTGCCATATTGGCGCAGCGATTCGGTCTGTTCGGCACTGGCGTTGGCCAGCAGGGCGGCACAGTGGGTTGAGGCTTCAAACAGCATGGCTGTCTTGCTGCGGATGACTTCCATATAAGTAGCTTCATCCGTGCTGGCATCGCGTACCTTGGACAACTGCAGTACTTCGCCTTCGGCAATGACATTGGTGGCGTTGGCCAGAATGCGCATGATCGGCATATCGCCCAGCTCAACCATCATTTCAAAGGCGCGGGAGTAGAGAAAGTCGCCAACCAGTACGCTGGGTGCGTTGCCCCACAGGGCATTGGCGGTGGAGCGGCCACGGCGCTGGTCCGAAGTGTCGACCACATCGTCGTGAAGCAGGGTGGCGGTATGCAGGAATTCGATAATCGCTGCCAGGCTGTGCTGGCGCGGGTCATTCAGGCCGCAGGCGCGGGCCGCAAGCAGGACCACCAGGGGGCGCAGGCGTTTGCCACCCGCGCTGATGATATAACTGCCGATCTTTTCCACCAGAGGAACGCGGGAGTGTAGCTGACGCATGATCAACTGATTGACGGCGTCAAAATCCTCGGTAACTGCATTGTAAAAAGGCAGGGTAGACATGAACTGCACATTCCTCGGAGGTTGCGCGGCATGCTAGGCGGCAGGCCGGTTGCTGTCAAGAAAACCAGCTTTGTATGGCGGTTGTCTAAAGCGTATTCATGCTGCTGTTTTCAGGCTTGCTTGCGCGGGCAATCTTGCGTAGAATCCACGCCCCTGAAAACCAGATTTACAGCATCCCTGTTTTGACAATGGCAAGGTCGGGCCCGATAGGCGGGTTCACTTGCAGCCATGCCGGCCACTAACCATTATACCTAAGCGCCGGGTGAGCAGGATTACGGAGAAAGCACCATGTATGCAGTCATTGTTACCGGCGGCAAGCAGTACAAAGTTGCTGAAGGCGAATACCTGAGAGTTGAAAAGCTGGAAGCCGAAACCGGTTCCAGCATTGATTTTGACCGCGTTCTGCTGATCGGCAACGGCGACGATGTAAAAATCGGTGCCCCGGTCGTTGAAGGCGCCAAGGTTACAGCTGAAATCAGCTCCCACGGCCGTCATGACAAGGTGCGCATCATCAAGTTCCGTCGCCGGAAGCACCACATGAAGCGCCAGGGCCACCGTCAGTGGTACACCGAAATCAAGATTACCGGCATCTCTGCCTAAGCCCATTGAGGAGATAACCACCCATGGCACACAAAAAAGCAGGCGGTTCCACGCGCAACGGTCGCGATTCAGAATCCAAACGCCTTGGCGTTAAACTGTACGGCGGCCAGGCCATCGTTGCAGGCAATATCATCGTTCGTCAGCGTGGCACTCAGTTCCACCCTGGCAAGAACGTCGGCATCGGCAAGGATCACACTCTGTTCGCCAAGGCGGATGGTGTGGTCAAGTTCGAAGTCAAAGGCAAGTTCGGTCGTCGCTACGTGAATGTCGTAGCTGCCTGATCCGCGCCCCTGGTTCGAAAAGCCCTGTCTGACGACGGGGCTTTTTTGTTTGTAGTAACCTTAATCCATCCCGACAGGGAGGGAGCCAGATGAAATTTGTTGATGAAGTGTCCATTACGGTCAAGGCCGGTGATGGTGGTAACGGATGCATGAGTTTTCGCCGGGAGAAGTTCATTCCCAAGGGCGGTCCCGATGGTGGCGATGGCGGCGACGGTGGCTCGATCTATCTCGAGGTAGCGGACAACTGCAATACCCTGGTGGACTACCGTTACACGCGGCGTTTCAACGCCCAGCGTGGCGAAAATGGTCGCGGCAAGGATTGTACCGGCGCCAAGGGTGAAGACCTGGTACTGGTGGTGCCTATCGGTACCACGGTGATAGATGCCGGTACCCAGGAAATCATTGGTGACCTGACCGAGCCAGGCCAGCGCCTGCTGGTTGCCCAGGGTGGTTTTCACGGCTTGGGTAATACCCGTTACAAGTCCAGTGTTAACCGCGCGCCGCGGCAGACGTCTCAGGGCAGTCTGGGCGAGCAGCGCGACCTCAAGCTGGAATTGAAGGTGTTGGCCGATGTCGGCCTGCTGGGTTTGCCGAATGCCGGCAAAAGCACCCTGATCCGCGCCGTGTCAGCTGCCAAGCCCAAGGTCGCCGACTATCCCTTTACTACCATGGTACCGAACCTCGGTGTGGTGGATGTGGGTCAGTTGCGCAGCTTTGTGATTGCCGATATTCCCGGTGTGATTGCCGGTGCTGCTGAGGGTGCTGGTCTGGGTACGCGCTTTCTCAAGCATCTGTCGCGCACCCGTCTGTTGTTGCACCTGGTCGATATGGTGCCGCCGGATGGCAGTGACCCAGTGGAAGCGATTGAAACCATCATCCACGAGCTGGGTAAGTTCAGCCCGGCCCTGACCCTGCGAGAGCGCTGGCTGGTGCTGAACAAGTGCGACCAGTTGCTGGAAGATGAGCAGCAAGCGATGCTGGATGATGTGGTCGAGCGTCTTGAGTGGGAAGGTCCGGTATTCGTGATCTCTGCCTCCGAGCGCCAGGGTACTGAAGAGCTGGCCAAGGCGGTCATGAACTGGCTCGACGAGCGTCGGGAGCGCATGGAAGACGACGAAGAGTACGCCGCCGAAGTGACTGATCTGGACAAGCGCATCGAGGAAGAGGCGCGCGCTCATATTCAGCAGCTGGATGATCGCAAGGCCTTGCGCAAGCAGGGGCTGCTGGATGAAGACGACGAAGATGATGACGAGGACGATGAAGATGGTCCGGAGATTTTCTACGTGCAGTGACGCCGTTGTTTGAGCCTGTTTCGCAGCGAGGCCGCCGCTCCCACCAAAAAGACCAACGCAAGATACAAGGTCGGGTAGGAGCGGCGGCCTCGCCGCGAAAGGTTTTGATGGACACCAGAAGCCCCGTTGATACATCAGAGTAGTTTGCAGTCACTGCTGGCCGAGGTGGAACTCGGCCTTTCCAGGCACCTCCTTTCAAATATTTCTGTGTAGCTACTGGACCCCTCCCGTGAGTGCCGAAATCCATCTCGATACAAGCTCCTTGGTGTTGAAGCTTATTCTCGCTGGCCTTGAATCAGGTAGAATGCAGCCATTCAACTGACTCTATGCATCTGGATCGAATATG
The DNA here is from genome assembly GCF_057548395.1 of Halopseudomonas sp. 4NH20-0008. Lineage (NCBI taxonomy): Bacteria > Pseudomonadati > Pseudomonadota > Gammaproteobacteria > Pseudomonadales > Pseudomonadaceae > Halopseudomonas > Halopseudomonas sp. 4NH20-0008. Next base: position 97,532 of record NZ_BAAJMD010000001.1, on the reverse strand, counting down.
CGCGACAAGGTAACCAACGCCCGACGTTGGGTGGTCAAGATTGGCAGTGCCCTGCTAACCGGCGATGGTCGCGGCTTGGACAAAGCCGCTATGGCGATTTGGGTTGAGCAAATGGTCGGGCTGCGCAAGGCTGGTGCCGAGCTGGTGCTGGTGTCGTCGGGTGCGGTTGCAGCCGGCATGAGTCGGCTTGGCTGGACCGAGCGCCCGAAAACCATCCATGAGTTGCAGGCCGCCGCTGCGATTGGCCAGATGGGGCTGGTACAGGCCTGGGAGTCGAGCTTTCAGCAGCATGGGTTGGCCACCGCGCAGGTGCTGTTGACTCATGATGATCTGTCAGACCGCAAGCGTTATCTGAATGCTCGCAGTACGCTTCGGGCCTTGCTGGATCTGGGCGTGATCCCGGTGATCAATGAAAACGACACTGTGGTGACCGACGAGATCCGTTTTGGCGACAATGACACTCTGGGCGCCCTGGTCACCAATCTGGTTGAGGCTGACCTGCTGGTTATTCTTACCGACAAGGATGGGTTGTATACGGCTGACCCGGGCAAGGATGTGGATGCCGAGCTGATCAAGCAGGCCATGGCCGATGATGCCAGCCTGGATGCCATGGCCGGCGGTAGTGCCGGTGCGCTGGGTCGCGGCGGCATGCTTACCAAGCTGCGTGCGGCGCGCCTGGCTGCGCGATCGGGTGCAGGGACTGTGATTGTCGGCGGGCGTATCGAGCGCGTCATAGAGCGGCTGCAGGCTGGGGAAGAGCTGGGTACCCTGCTGTTGCCGGAGAAAGGCATGTTGGCGGCACGCAAGCAGTGGTTGGCCGGGCACCTGCAAACCCGTGGCCGGTTGATGATCGATGAGGGTGCCGTACGTGCCCTCACCTCGGGTCGTCGTAGCCTGTTGCCGGTGGGTGTGACAGCGCTTGAGGGTAACTTCCGGCGAGGCGAGATGGTGATCTGTATCGGTCCGGATGGGCGTGAGGTAGCGCGCGGCCTGGTCAACTACAGCGCCCAGGATGCCGAGAAAATTCTTGGTCAGCCGACCGAGTCCATTGCCCGTATTCTGGGTTATATCGACGAGCCGGAAATGTTGCACCGGGATAATCTGGTTTTGGTCTGATAGCGGGCTCTTTTTAGGCTGTCTTGGACTTTCGTCGTTTCCGGTCTTTGTAGGAGCGCGCTTGAGCGCGATAGCAGACCAAATTGCCGATGTGAGGATTAGAGGTCGGCCTTCTTCGCGGTCAAGCCCGCTCCTACAGACTTAACCAAGGCCCGGGTTTTGTAGGAGCGCGCTTGAGCGCGAAAGCAACTCAGCGAATTACAGGGCGCAGCTTTGCGATAATTCGGGCATAAAAAAACCGGCCAAGGCCGGTTTTTTATCGACAGCAACACAATCAGGCGGCGGTAGCCAGATCCTTGATGTGTGCGTTCAGGCGGCTCTTGTGACGAGCGGCCTTGTTCTTGTCGATGATGCCCTTGTCAGCCATGCGGTCGATAACCGGAACGGCAGCTGTGTAAGCAGCTTGAGCTTTTTCCAGGTCCTTGGCGTCCAGCGCCTTGACCACGTTCTTGATATAGGTACGAACCATGGAACGCAGGCTGGCATTGTGATTGCGGCGCTTCTCGGCCTGCTTGGCGCGTTTCTTGGCTTGAGGTGAGTTGGCCACCGTCGTGCTCCTCAGAAAAAATCGTGATGAAAATAAGGTACAAATAAGGCCGCGTACTATGCCGCCGGGCCAGGCTAATGTCAAGCGCTGTGCCGGGATGGCTGTGTATTGCGGTACGGCGCGCAGTGTATCACGGCTATAAGCCTGTTTGCGTTCATTGCGTTGCGCATTGGCAGGCATTTCACTCGCCACGTGCTGGGCGTCGGCGCTATCATCGGGGTTTTCCAACAAGAGCCAGGTATGACTGCTATTCCAACACCACCGGCGGATGAGCCTAAGGCACCGACACTGCTGCGTTCCGGCCTGGTGGTCAGCGTCATGACTCTGCTGTCACGGGTGCTGGGTCTGGCGCGTGATGTCGTGGTGGCCAGCTATTTTGGCTCCAAGTCTGAGGCTGACGCGTTCTTTATTGCCTTCAAGATTCCCAACTTTCTGCGTCGCCTGTTTGCCGAGGGCGCGTTTGCCCAGGCTTTTGTCCCTGTGCTGTCGGAATATCGCACCCGGCGCAGTCTGGCCGAGGTCAAGGAGCTGGTAGACAGGGTGACCGGCAGTCTTGGTATCGTATTGGTTGCCATCACTGCGGTGGGTGTGGCGGGCGCACCGCTGATCATTACGCTCTTTGCCCCGGGTTTTCATGGTGATGAGGCCAAGCTGTCGCTGGCTACCGACATGCTGCGCATTACCTTCCCCTATCTGCTGCTGATCTCCCTGACCGCCCTGTGCGGCTCGATCCTCAATAGTTATGGCCGTTTTGCCGTGCCGGCTTTTACGCCAGTGCTGCTCAACCTGAGTATGATTGGCGCCACCGTGCTGATGACGCCGTATTTTGATCAGCCGATCATGGCGTTGGCCTGGGGTGTGTTTATTGCGGGTCTGGTGCAGTTACTCTTCCAGTTACCCTTTTTGGCGCAGATCAAGCTGCTACCGACTCCGCGGCCGGATCGCAAGCATGAGGGCGTCAAGCGCATCATGACGCTGATGATTCCGGCGTTGTTCGGCGTGTCTGTCAGTCAGATCAACCTGTTGCTGGATACGGTGCTGGCCTCCTTCCTTGAAACCGGCAGTATTTCCTGGCTGTACTACGCCGACCGCTTGTCTGAATTGCCGCTGGGGGCCTTTGGTATTGCCATCGGCACGGTCATCCTGCCGGCCCTGTCGCGGCAACATGCCAGCGAAGATCCCAAAGCCTTCTCGGCCACACTGGACTGGGCCATACGCATGGTCATGCTGGTAGGTGTGCCGGCGGCCCTGGCATTGTTGCTACTGGCCGAGCCACTGATTGCAACGCTGTTCCACTACGGGGCGATGACCGAGCGTGACGTCAGTCAGGCAGCGGCGGCCCTGCGTGCCTATTCTGTCGGGGTCATGATCTTCATGCTGATCAAAGTGCTGGCGCCCGGCTACTTTGCCCGCCAGGACACGAAAACGCCGGTCAAGATTGCGATCATCTGCATGGTCGTGAATATGGTGCTCAATCTGATTCTGATCTGGCCGCTGGCGCACGTCGGTCTGGCTCTGGCCACCTCCATCGCCGCTGTGCTGAATGCCGCTTTGCTCTGGTGGGGGTTAAGAAAAATCGGTGTCTATCAGGCCCAGCCCGGTTGGTTGATGTTCGGGTTCAGGCTGGTCGCCGCCTGTGCCGCCATGGCGCTGGTTATTCTGTGGCTGGTGCCGAGTGTGGATCAGTGGTTTGCCTGGGGCTGGCAGAACAAGGTCTGGGAGATGACCCTGTTGGTAGTCGCTGGCATGGCTGTCTTTGTTGCCACGCTGGTGGTCACCGGCATGCGTCTCCGGCATTTACGTCAGGGCTGATGCAGGACACGGGTGGTTGAAGTCTTTCGCGGTCAAGGCCTTGCCGGCCGCCCCGGTCCTACGGGTCTAAGCTGCGAGCGAATGACTTGGTAGGAGCGGGCTTGACCGCGAAGGGTTTGATTTTTCAGGCCAGGACCAAACGCCACTTCGGCAAGAGTGAGCGGTGGCGACGCGCTGCCTTGGCATGACGCATGTGCGGCTATACCTGTATACTTGCCCGTCTCGACCCCTGAGCCAAACAACGAGCATTATGGAACTGGTCCGCGGTATACAGAACCTGCGTCCCCGGCATTGGGGCTGTGTGGCAACTATTGGTAATTTCGACGGCGTGCATGCTGGGCATCAGGCCATTCTCAAACGCCTGCGGGCCCATTCTGCGCGCATGGGTCTGCCTGGTTGCGTGGTGATTTTTGAGCCGCAACCGCGTGAGTACTTTGCCCCGGCCGCTGCCCCGCCACGCCTGACCCGTTTGCGTGACAAGCTGGCCCTGCTGGAAGCCCAGGGCGTTGACCGGGTGTTATGTCTGGCCTTCAACCGGCGCTTGCGTGAATTGAGTGCGGAAGCTTTTGTGCAGCAGGTGCTGATCGACGGTTTGGGCGTCAAACACCTTGAAGTGGGTGACGACTTCCGTTTTGGCTGTGACCGTTCCGGTGATTTTGCCTTTTTGCAGGGCAGTGGTGCGCGCCATGGCTTCAGCGTCGAGGCGGCCAATACCGTGGCCGAAAATGGTGAACGGATAAGCAGTACCCGCGTGCGCCAAGTGCTGACCGAAGGCGATTTCGTGCTGGCGGAGCGTCTGCTGGGGCGTGCTTTCAGTATCAGCGGCAGAGTCTTGCATGGGCAGAAACTCGGGCGACAACTGGGTGCGCCGACGGCCAATATTCAGCTCAAGCGCCTGCACGCGCCCCTGCGTGGTGTCTATCGCGTCAGCGTTGAACTGGACGGGGTTGTGCTCAAGGGGGTGGCCAATATCGGCTCGCGCCCAACCGTTGAGGGTGACGGCCAGGCCCATCTGGAGGTGCACCTGCTGGATTTCAGCGGTGATCTCTATGGCCGTCGTTTGACTGTGGTGTTCCATGAAAAACTGCGTGATGAACAAAAGTTTGATTCGCTGGATGCCTTGAAGGCGGCCATCAAGGCCGATTTTGCAGCCGCCCGGGCCCAATGGGGCCTTTGACAGAACAAGTGAGCCTGACCAGATGACTGATTACAAATCGACGTTGAACCTGCCGGAAACCGACTTCCCGATGAAAGCCGGGTTGCCGACCCGCGAGCCGGAAACCCTGAAGCGCCTGCAGAGCATCAATCTGTACCAGAAAATCCGTGAGGTCAGCAAAGGCCGGCCAAGCTTCGTGCTGCACGACGGCCCGCCCTACGCCAATGGTGATATCCATATAGGCCATGCGGTCAACAAGATCATCAAGGACATGATCGTGCGCTCGCGCACCCTGTCCGGTTTTGACGCGCCCTACGTGCCGGGTTGGGATTGTCACGGTCTGCCGATCGAACACAAGATCGAAGTGACCCACGGCAAGCACCTGGAGCCGACCAAGACCCGCGAACTGAGCCGCGCTTATGCCCTCAAGCAGGTCGAAGGGCAGAAGGCAGACTTTATCCGCCTGGGCGTGCTCGGTGACTGGGATAATCCCTATCGCACCATGGACTATGTCAACGAGGCCGGCGAAATCCGCGCCCTCGGCAAAATGGTTGAAAAGGGCTTTGTATTCAAGGGTCTGAAACCGGTGAACTGGTGCTTTGATTGCGGCTCGGCGCTGGCTGAGGCCGAGGTCGAGTACGCCGACAAGCAGTCGCCGACCATTGATGTGGGCTTCCCTTGCGCTGAACCGGAAAAACTGGCTGCGGCCTTTGATCTGGACGCCCTGAGCAAGCCGGCGCAGATGGTGATCTGGACCACCACGCCCTGGACCATTCCGGCCAACCAGGCGCTGAATATCCATCCCGAATTCAACTATGCCCTGGTCGATGCCGGTGATCGCCTGCTGGTCCTGGCTGAGGAGTTGGTTGAAAGCTGCCTGGCGCGTTACGGCCGTAGCGGCGAGATCATCGCCCGGACAACCGGTGATCGCCTGGAGCTGATCAACTTCCGTCACCCTTTCTATGATCGCTTGTCCCCCGTGTATCTGGCCGACTACGTCGAACTGGGTGCCGGTACCGGTATTGTGCATTCGGCCCCGGCCTATGGCGTGGACGACTTCCATACCTGCAAGCGTTACGGCATGCACAACGATGACATCCTCAATCCGGTGCAAGGCAACGGGGTGTATATCGATGCACTGCTGTTCTTTGGTGGTCAGTTCATCTGGAAAGCCAATCCCAATGTGGTTGCCAAGCTCGATGAAGTGGGCTGTCTTCTGGCCAACGAGCAGGTCAGTCACAGCTATATGCACTGCTGGCGGCACAAGACCCCGGTGATCTATCGTGCCACTGCGCAGTGGTTTGTTGGCATGGATACGCCGCCGCACGAGGGCGAGACCCTGCGTGAACGCGCTCTCAAGGCGATTGAAGAGACCGACTTTGTTCCGGCCTGGGGCAAGCAGCGACTGCACGGCATGATTGCCGGCCGGCCTGACTGGTGTATCTCCCGTCAGCGCAACTGGGGTGTGCCGATTCCGTTTTTTCTGCACAAGCAGACCGGCGAGCTGCATCCGCGCACCGTTGAACTGATCGAGGCGGTCGCCCAGCGTGTTGAGCAGGGCGGTATCGAAGCCTGGTTCTCGATGGAGGCGGCCGAGCTGCTCGGTGACGAGGCTGCCCAGTACGACAAGATCAGCGATACCCTGGACGTCTGGTTTGACTCCGGCACCACTCATTGGCATGTGATGCGCGGTTCGCACCCCATGGGCCATGAGCAGGGTCCGCGTGCCGATCTCTATCTGGAAGGCTCGGACCAGCACCGCGGCTGGTTCCACTCGTCACTGCTGACCGGCGCCGCAATTGACGGGCATGCGCCCTACAAGGGTCTGCTGACCCACGGCTTCGTGGTCGATGAGAACGGCCGCAAGATGTCCAAGTCGCTGGGTAACGTGGTCGCGCCGCAGCAGGTCAACGACAGCCTGGGTGCCGATATCCTGCGCTTGTGGGTCTCGTCCACCGACTATGCTGGCGAGATGGCGGTATCGACCCAGATTCTGCAGCGCAGTGCCGATGCCTATCGCCGCATCCGAAATACCGCACGCTTCCTGCTATCCAATCTGAACGGCTTTGACCCGGCTCAGCATCTGCTGGCTCCCGAGCAGATGCTTGATCTGGACCGCTGGGCAGTGGACCGCGCACTGCTGCTGCAGCAGGAGATTATCGAAGCCTACGACACCTACAAGTTCTGGAACGTCTACCAGAAGGTACACAACTTCTGTGTGCAGGAACTCGGCGGCTTCTACCTGGATATCATCAAGGACCGTCAGTACACCACTGGTGCCGACAGCACCGCCCGGCGTTCCTGTCAGACCGCCATGTATCACATTGCCGAGGCCCTCACCCGTTGGGTCGCGCCGATCCTGGCCTTTACCGCAGAAGAGCTGTGGCAGTTCCTGCCGGGTGAGCGCAGTGAGTCTGTGATGCTCAGTACCTGGTATCAGGGTCTCAGCGCGCTGCCGGACAATACTGCCTTTGGTCGCACCTACTGGGACCAGATCATGGCGGTCAAGGTCGCGGTTAACCGTGAGCTGGAAAATCAGCGCAATGCCAAGGTGATTGGCGGCAGCCTGCAGGCCGAGCTGACCTTGCATGCGGATGAGAAGTTGGGTGCCATGCTGGCGCAACTGGGTGACGAATTACGTTTTGTATTGATTACCTCGCAGGCTGGTCTTGCTCCCCTTGAGTCTGCCGATGCAGACTGCGTTCAGAGTGAGATACCAGGTTTGAAACTGAAGATCGTCAAGTCAACTCAGGCCAAATGCAGTCGCTGCTGGCACTTCCGGGCCGATGTGGGCAGTCATCCCGATCACCCGGACATCTGTGGCCGCTGCGTCGACAATATTCAGGGTCCAGGCGAGGTGCGCAAGCATGCTTGATCTGCGTCAAGGCAGCTTGCGCTGGTTGTGGATCACAGTAGCGGTCATCGCCGCAGATCTGCTCAGCAAGTGGTTCGCTGAAAGCAGCCTGACCCTGTACCAGCAGGTGCCGGTCATTGATGGCCTGTTCAGCTTTACTCTGGCCTACAACCCCGGCGCCGCTTTCAGCTTTCTGGCCGGTGCCGGTGGCTGGCAGCGCTGGTTTTTTATTGGCGTAGCGGTGGTTGTCAGCGTCGTATTGCTGGTCTGGCTGGCCCGTCTGCCACGCAGTGCGCGGCTTGAGCCCATTGCGCTTGCGCTGATTCTGGGCGGCGCAATCGGCAATGTGTACGACCGTATTGTGCATGGCCATGTAGTGGATTTTATCCTAGTGCACTGGCAGCAGAGCTGGTTCTTTCCTGCCTTCAATATCGCTGATAGCGCCATCTCCGTTGGCGCGGTTTTGTTGATACTGGATATGTTTCTGGGTAGCAAGAACAAGGCGGCTGCTGGCTGACACCCTTCGCGGTCAGGCGGCCGCTCCCACCAGGTTTGCAGCTCAATCCTTGTGGGAGCGGCGGCCTCGCCGCGATGGGGTTTGGTTCCCCTGGGAAGGTTAACCAGAGCGACGTTGATCATGCTGGCACACCCAGCCGTGACATGCTCCATACCATTGTAGGAGCGGGCTTGACCGCGATAGTCGTTAAAATGGCGTCCCACGCCACACCCTGATTTCGATCGAAAACGAGAGCGACCATGTCTGACATCCGCATCAACCATGACACGCAAGTGACTCTGCATTTCACCCTCAAGTTGCCAAATGGCGATGTCGTTGACAGTACCCTGGGTAAGTCACCGGCCACCTTCAAAATCGGCGATGGCAGCTTGCTGCCCGGCTTCGAACAAAGCCTGTTTGGTCTCAAGTCCGGCGATCAGCGCAGCTTCGAGATTGAGCCCGAGCGCGGCTTTGGCCCGGGGAATCCGCAGAATATCCAGAGCGTGGCGCGTGACAACTTCAATGAAATGGAGCTGGAGCCGGGTCTGCTAGTGATTTTTCAGGATGCTGCAGGGGGAGAGATGCCCGGGGTGGTCAAGCAGATCAACGAGAAAACCGTGGATGTGGACTTCAATCACCCGCTGGCGGGCAAGACCATTACCTTTGATGTCGAGATTATTGAGGTCAAGGCGGCCTGAGTCTGACCCCATACGCTGTAGGAGCGCGCTTGAGCGCGAAAGGGCAATGTGCAGGCTCGTTCGGATTAAATAGCTTCGCGGTCAAGACCTCGCCAGCCGCCCCGGTCCCTCAGGGCCGTGCACGCTCAGATTCTTGTAGGAGTCCGCTTGAGTGCGAAAGCCTTTGGTTCTCCCCAATGCAGCCGACCGAATATTCATGGATAATGCCAATCAACGTCATATCTCAACTCTTTGAGGCTCTCCATGCAGATCCAACTGGCTAACCCGCGTGGCTTTTGCGCCGGTGTCGACCGCGCCATCGAGATCGTCAATCGCGCCCTTGAGGTGTTCGGTCCGCCAATCTATGTGCGGCATGAAGTGGTGCACAACAAATTTGTGGTCGAGGATCTGCGCAGCCGCGGAGCGGTCTTTGTCGAGGAACTGGACCAGGTGCCGGATGATGTGATTGTCATTTTCAGCGCCCATGGAGTGTCCCAGGCGGTGCGCCAGGAAGCCGATACGCGCGGTCTCAAGGTCTTTGATGCGACCTGTCCGCTGGTGACCAAAGTTCATATGGAAGTGGCGCGTTACAGTCGTGATGGCCTGGAGTGCATCCTGATTGGTCATGCCGGCCACCCTGAGGTCGAAGGCACCATGGGTCAGTATGATTCCAGCAGAGGCGGTGCTATCTATCTGGTTGAAGATGAAGCGGATGTCGCCCGTTTGCAGATCAACAATCCTGCGCGTCTGGCCTTTGTCACCCAGACCACCCTGTCGATGGACGATACCGCACGGGTTATCGATGCGCTCAGGGCGCGTTTCCCGGCCATCGACGGGCCGCGCAAGGATGATATCTGCTATGCCACACAAAACCGCCAGGATGCAGTCAAGCAGCTGGCCAGCGGCTGCGATCTGGTGCTGGTGGTAGGTAGTCCCAACAGCTCCAACTCCAACCGCCTGCGCGAGCTGTCAGAGCGCATGGGTACGCCAGCCTATCTGATAGACGGTGCTGATGAGATTGATCCTGCCTGGCTTGAGGGTGTCAGTCATATAGGCATTACCGCCGGTGCCTCCGCACCCGATATTCTGGTACGACAGGTGATAGAGCGGTTGCATGGCATGGGCGCAACCGGTGCCGAAGAGTTGGCTGGGCAGCCTGAGAATATTGTGTTCAGCATGCCCAAGGAATTGCGCGTGGTAAATTTGGATTAGGGCAGTTCCTGGTGGGGGTGGCGAATTTCAGCTCGACGCAAGGGCTATCGCGTTCAAGGCCTAGCCGGCCGCCCCGGTCCTACAAGGCTTTGCACGCTCGGGCTTTTGTAGGAGCGCGCTTGAGCGCGAAAGCGGAGTTCAGTGGCTGCTGTGGGATTGCAGATCAAAACCCTTCGCGGTCAAGCCCGCTCCTACTGGGTCATGCATACCGTGGTTTTTTGTAGGAGCGCGCTTGAGCGCGAAAGCGGAGGTCAGTGACTGCTGTGTGTTTTCAGGTTAACCCCTTTCGCGGTCAAGGCCTGGCCGGCCGCCCCGGTCCTACTTATTAGGCTTTCGGCCACAGGCCGCTGATCCCGGCAATGCCCTGGGCCCCAATGGCGAAGGCTTTCTCCAGCATGCTGTTATCCATTCCACCCAGTAAATACACCGGATAGTTCACCTGAGCGATCAGCTCAGCAGCGGCTTCCCAGCCCAGCGGTCGCGCGTCCGGATGACTGCCAGTGGGTAGCACCGGTGACAGGGTTGCGAAGTCCACCCCGATTTCACCGGCCATCTGCAGTTCTTCGGCTGAGTGACAAGATGCCGCTAGTAGGCCGTACCAGTCTGCCGTTTGAGAAGCTAAAGCCTGAGCGGGGGTTCCTGGGAGGGCCGAGTTCCATCTCGGCCAAGTAGTTGGCTGGTTGGTGCGCTGGTCGAGGTGGAACTCGACCTTCCCAGGCTGAGGGTCGGTTGGTGTTTGCTTTCGCCACCCGGTCGCGTGCAGTTGCCAGAGTTGCTTGGAGGTCAAGTGCCAGCCCTGGCCCAGTTGTGGTGGTTGGTCACCCTTGAGTATCCAGGTGGCCTTGTCAGCATGCTTAGATAGTACAGCCGCCGCCAAGGCATGATATTGCTCAAACCCAAGGCTGGGCTGGCGCAGCTGGATCATGGCGTTGGCGCGTGGCGCAAGATATCTCAGGTCGGAGCCCAGCGTCGCGGGGTCGATGCCGTCCGGGGTAATCAAATAACGCTCCGGCAATTGCACCGCCTGCACAATAGGGCGGTTGGCATCGGGGAAGTCATATTCGGACAGTTGTTCAGCGGTGACCCAGCGAATGGGTTGGCCCTCAGCCCCATGGGCTTCGCCAGTGAAATTCTCTACCAGCCAGACATCCAGGCGGATTGATTTATCCGTGTAGTCATGGCGGATATCAATCAATGGCCGAGCCAAGGTCACCTGAATCCCCAGCTCCTCCTGCAACTCGCGGACCAGGCCAGCCAGGCGCGCTTCTCCGGATTCCAGCTTGCCGCCGGGAAACTCCCATAATCCGCCCTGATGGGCGTTGTCAGCGCGCCGGGCAATCAGAATTCGTCCGTCCACTCGGCGGATCACCGCAGCCATTACATGCAGGCGTTTCACCAGGGTTACTGGGGTGGCAGGTCGTCGGAGAAAATGTCCTGCTCGAGTTCCTCGCCGGGAATGGCGTGCTCCTCGGAGGCCCAGGCGCCCAGGTCAATCAGACGGCAGCGCGGTGAGCAGAAGGGTCGGTCAGGTGATTCGTCATTCCAGCTGACCGGAGCCTTGCAGGTGGGGCATTCAACACTCAGGGTCATACGGTAACTCCCTTGGTCAAGGCAAGATAGCGTTGGTGCAGGGCGTCTACCTGCTGATGCAGGGCGGCCAGATCACGGTCATTGCTGATCACATCGTGGGCATGGCGCAGGCGCTCATCGCGCGATGCTTGGGCCTGCATGATGGCGCGAACCTGTGCCTCGGGCACCTGATCGCGCTGGCTGGTGCGCAGCAGTTGCAAAGCTTCAGGCACATCCACTACAAGAATGCGTTGGGTCATCTGGTGCTGACCTGACTCCACCAGTAGCGGCGATACCAGCAGGCTATAGGCTGAGGTTGCACTATTCAGATCGCGGACGATTTCATCACGGATCAGCGGATGCAGCAGGGCTTCCAGCCAGCGGCGTTGTTCGGCATCGGCGAATACCTGCTCACGCAGGGCGGCCCTATCCAGTTCGCCATTGGGCTGCAACACGGCAGCGCCAAAGCGGTCAACGATATGCTGCAGAGCGGGCTGGCCCGGTTCAACCACAACCCGGGCCTTGATGTCGGCATCCACAATATGGATGCCATGGGCGTCAGCGAAGCGGCGGGCAGCAGCGCTTTTGCCGCAGCCTATGCCGCCGGTCAAACCAATAATCATGGATCAGAATCCGGCAAATTTCAGATAGGTGCCGGTGATTGTCTCACCCCAGATCAAGGCAATCCAGCCGGCAATCGCCAGATAGGGCCCGAAGGGGATAGGGGTGGCGTTATCCTTGCCGCGGCTCTTGAGAATAATGAGGCCGAGTATGGCGCCGACCAATGAAGACAGCAGTATGGTCAGCGGCAATATCTGCCAGCCACCCCAGGCGCCGAGCATGGCCAGCAGCTTGAAGTCACCATAGCCCATGCCTTCCTTGCCGGTGATCAGCTTGAACAGCCAATAGACCGACCACAGACTCAGGTAACCGGCAACAGCACCCCAGAGTGCGCTGTTCAAGTCGGTAAAGAGCCCGGTGCTGTTGACTATCAGCCCGAGCCAGAGCAGCGGTAGCACCAGTATATCCGGCAGCAGCTGGGTGTCGGCATCGATCATGCTCAGGCTGATCAGGCCCCAGGTCAGCAACAGCATGGCGCCAGCGGCCCAGCCAAAGCCAAAGTGCCAGGCCACCAGCATCGAGAGTCCGGCAGTCAACAGCTCGATCAGCGGGTAGCGTGAACTGATGCGCTCGCGACAATGACCGCAGCGGCCCTTGAGCAGCAGATAACTGATCACCGGCAGGTTCTGCCAGGGTTTGATTTCGGTTTGGCAATGTGGGCAGTGCGAGTGGGGCAGAATCAGGTTGTAGGTAGGCTGTTCTGGCGCGGGTTGGTCAGGGGTCAGGAACTCATGGCATTGCTGGCGCCAGTCGCGCTCGAGCATGCGTGGCAGGCGATGAATAACAACATTCAAAAAGCTGCCGATGATCAAGCCCAGCAGTCCTGCCAGCAAAATAAAGGCCAGCGCTTGGCTGGCCAGATACTCAAGGATTGGCATGAATTAAACCACGGCACCCAGCTGGAAAATGGGCAGGTACATGGCAATAATCAGGCCGCCAACCAGAACACCCAATACCGACATGATCATGGGTTCAAGCAGGGTGGTCAGGTTGTCGACCGCATTATCCACTTCAGCCTCATAGTAGTCAGCTACCTTGTCGAGCATACCGTCGAGGTTACCGGATTCTTCACCAATGCCGGCCATTTGCACGGCCAGTGAAGGAAATACGTTGGTGGTCCGCATGGAAAAGTTCAGCTGCGAGCCGGCCGAAACATCTTCCTTGATCTGCATCACGGCGTTGTAGAACACCACGTTACCGGCTGCTCCAGCGACTGAGTCGAGGGCATCTACAAGAGGCACACCGGCTGCAAAGGTGGTTGACAAAGTGCGAGAGTAGCGAGCAATTGCGGCTTTATAGACGATATCGCCAATAATGGGTGCCTTGAGCAGGGCGCGGTCTTCAGCATCGCGAAACGTTTTTGATTTTAGGCGAGCTTTGCCATAGGCAAACCCGATGACGATAATCATGACTAAAATTACAAACCACCAGCTTTGCATCCATTCAGACAAACCGATGACAAAAAGGGTAAATGCAGGTAAATCTGCACCGAAGTTGGCGAAGACATCAACAAAGGCAGGAACAACCTTTAAAAGCATAATCGCTGTGACGATAATCGCAACGACAAGCACGGAGATAGGATAGGTCATGGCCTTTTTGATTTTGGCCTTCAATGCTTCGGTCTTTTCCTTGTAGGTAGCGATACGATCCAACAGTGATTCTAGCTTACCAGACTGCTCACCGGACTCGACCAAGTTGCAGAAAAGATCATCGAAGTACTTGGGGTGCTTGCGCATCGAGTCTGCCAGAGTATTACCGGCGGCTACATCGGTTTTGATTTCATTGACCAGCTTGACCAGATTAGGGTTTTCAGTTCCCTCGGCAATAATGTCAAAGGCCTGAATAATAGGTACGCCCGAGGCCATCATGGTGGCCAGCTGACGGGTAAAAAAGGCAATATCAAGGGGTTTGATTTTTTTGCCCTTACTACTAAACAGGGTCGATTTTTTCTGAATCTTGGTGACCAGTACGCCCTGCTTGCGCAGTTGCGCTTTGACCAGCGCGGCATTGGTGCCCTGGATTTCTCCCGCGACCTTGGTGCCTTTACGGTCTTTACCTTCCCATTTGAACGGGACGGTGTTTTCGACCTTGGTCTTTTTCGCCGCTACCGGCTTTCTTGCTGCTGTCTGTTGCGCCATGACTTAATCCTTGGTCACTCGGTTGACTTCCGCCAGGCTGGTCACGCCTTGCTCGACCTTCTGGAGGGCGGACTGTCGCAAATTGTGGAAGCCTTCGCTCTGGGCGACATCGGAGATCTCGATGGAGTTGCCGTCTTCCATGATAATACGCTGCATAGCCGGGGTGATTTTAACCACCTCATAGATGCCCACTCGTCCTTTATAACCGTCCTTGCAGTTTTCGCAACCCACAGGGCCATAAATTGTGATGCCGGCAGCGATTTTTTCCGGGCTGAAGCCTTCTTCCGCCAGAACCTCTTTTGGAACCTCAATGGTCTTTTTGCAATTCTTGCACAGGCGTCGCGCCAGGCGCTGGGCAATAATCAGGTTCACCGAGGTGGCAATGTTGAAAGAGGGTACGCCCATATTGCGCAGGCGTGTCAGGGTTTCTGCGGCGCTGTTGGTGTGCAGGGTAGAGAGCACCATATGTCCGGTCTGGGCGGCCTTGATGGCGATTTCCGCTGTTTCCAGATCGCGAATCTCGCCAACCATGATGATATCCGGATCCTGACGCAGAAAGGCGCGCAATGCCTGGGCAAAATCCAGCCCTTGCTTGGGTTTGACGTTGACCTGGTTGACACCCTCCAGGTTGATTTCAACCGGGTCTTCAGCCGTGGAGATATTGCGCTCCATGGTGTTGAGAATATTCAGGCCGGTATAAAGTGAAACGGTTTTGCCTGAGCCGGTCGGCCCGGTGACCAGGATCATGCCTTGTGGTTTGGCCAAGGCGCTGAGATACATCTCTTTCTGGTCTTCTTCGTAGCCCAGGGCGTCGATACCCATTTTGGCGCTGTCTGAATCCAGAATACGCAGTACGACTTTCTCGCCCCAGAGTGTGGGCAGGGTGTTGACGCGGAAGTCGATGGCCTTGTTCTTGGAGATTTTCATCTTGATGCGGCCGTCCTGCGGCTTGCGCCGCTCGGCCATATCCATGGCCGACATCACCTTGAGGCGGGCGGCGATGCGCACACCCAGCTGCACAGGAGGCTTGGCCACCTCATGCAAGATGCCGTCTGTACGAAAACGCACGCGATACATTTTTTCAAAGGGCTCAAAATGCAAGTCCGATGAGCCCATGCGCACGGCATCCAACAGCATCTTGTTGACGAAGCGGACAATGGGTGCGTCATCTGCATCACCACCACTTTCTGCTTTGTCATCGTCCTTGACTGCCTGCACATCCAGCTCATCCAGGGCATCATCGCCCATATCACCAAATCCGGCGGTTGAACTGTCGAGGAACTTTTCGATGGCGGCCTGCAGCTTGTCGTCTTCGACTATAACTGCATCGGTCATCAGGCCGGTGTTGAACTGTACATCGCTCAGGGCTTGCTGGTTGGTCGGATCAGAGATGCCCAAGAACAAACGGGTACCGCGTTTGAACAGCGGCAGTGCATTGTGCTGGCGTATCAGTTTTTCACTGACCAGGTCGTGGGGTTGTGTGTCCTTGTCAATCGCGGCCAGGTCAAGGTAGGGGTAACCGAACTCCTCGGCACAGAGCATGGCCAGATCACGGGCATTGGCCAGCTTGTGCTGCACCAGATAAGTGATAAAGGGGATCTTGTCCTGGCTGGCCTGCTTGCTGGCCTTGCTGGCCACCTGGGCGTCCAGCAATTGATCCTGAACAATACGCCGGGCCAGCCCGGAGAGCGCGGGGGTATCCATAGGCGGAGAACTGCCTCAATCCGTTATTTTATATAGAGTCGTTGCAGCGACTATAGTACAGGCAGGGCCTGCTGCACACTCCCTCTGGGTAAAAAGGCCGGCTTTGGTAGCTTGTTACGCTGTTTGGTGACAAAAAATGTCAGTCAGTGACCTGTGCTGTCGTTATTCAAGGTAACAATTGAAGCTTTTTTTGGCTGCATACCCTGATTTTTCTGCTTTTATTGACGCTGGCACGCAATGTGCTTTACTCACAACAGCCCTGTGGCTATTTACCTACATACGGAGTTGCACATGAAATCACAAATGCAGAAAGGTTTTACCCTGATCGAACTGATGATCGTTGTAGCCATCATCGGTATTCTGGCGGCCATCGCACTGCCTGCTTATCAGGATTACACTGCTCGCGCCCAAGCAACAGAAGGTCTGTCAGCTACTGCAGGGATTAGAGCTGATGTTGCTGTTGCTACAGCAGAGGCCGGTGGTAACGTCGCTGTTGCAAGCGCCGACACTCAAGCTTCTGCGGCCCTTTTGACTGGTAAGTATTTCCCCTTGGGTGGTGCAACAGTTAGTCCTGCAGGTGCAATCTCGGTTGCTTTCGGCTCTGGTGCACTCCAAGGTCAAACTATGACCATTACACCTCAAGTTGCCAACGGCCAAATCAGTACTTGGACATGTGCTGGCTTGACAAATGGTAGCCATATTCCTTCAGGTTGCCGCTAATCTTTTTGTCTGAGCGTCATCCTTTGGGTGGTTTCTAATAGCGCTCAGCAATTTAAAGATTAAAAACCCCGGTTCGCCGGGGTTTTTTGTGTCTTATGATATTTGGAACGTCCAGTCGGCAATCACCCCTACTGTTATTGGTTGAGAGGAAATACCCTCAAAGTCAGCGCGTCATCCACCCTGTCTTGGTCTTCTGTCCAGTCACGTGTGGTCTCGAACCGATATTCCCAATCACCCCTGGGGTCCCCCGAATACAGGCCGCCCTCAAATGCGCCTATCAAGCTGGGATGCGTTACGCCGTATAGCCCAAAGAGCATCCCTTCGATGTCATACAATGCTGCTGCAGCAGTCTCATCCGGTCGAGCTATCGGGCGGGAGTGAAATTGCCATTCCCCGCTTAGCAGGCCGTGCACCTCTGTATTGGCCTCTGCTGCGGTAACCGGTGAGCCGTAGGCTGCGAGCATCATCAGAGCGGCTGACGGGTTGGCTTCCAGGCCGCCCCCTTCAATGCTGCCGATCATGGGCAGCTCAAAGCTGATATGCACTGAGGGCTCAGGGTTGCGCAGGCCACCGGCAAATAATCCGTCAAGGCGCCCATGCTGGTTGCCACTGAAGTCGCCGTGGAGGTCCAGGTTCAAGGGTGATGGAAAATCCTGGTCATAGTGATCGCGGGTGATGGATGCAGTAAAGCGGGCTTCGCCGGCCAGCGGGTCACTGGAACCTGCGCTCTGCCAGGTGGTCCAGTGGCCGGTACCTGGTTCTGACAGGGCTTGCATCAAGGTGCCTTGTGACAGGGTGATTGACAGGTTGAAGCTGGCGCGTTGCACGTTGTCCCGTCCGGCGGGGCGCACGGCCTGTCCGCTGCGTTGATACTCAAGTGTATAACCCAACTGACGCCATGCTGGGTCAGGATCATGTCCTGTGCTTGCCAGCGTCGCAGAGGGTGGTGTGCTGGCCTGCGGGTCTGACGAGGTATCGCTTTGTTCTGCTCCGCATCCCTGCAGGAGCAAGAGGGTACTTGCAAGTGCGATAAGGGTGCCATACGGGTAGGCGCTTCTGCTCAGTTCCATGTTGGTTGGTCTCCTGGTTGGCAATGTCGATCATCTGCGGTCTGGTGGGTAATCCGCGGTTACAGGGTTTCACGTCATATCACTTACCCAGTCTGTTGGCACCGGGCTGGTTCAAATAGAGCTATTACTCTATTCTGTGCTTTCCAATAATAATATGAGAGAAAACCCATGTCCCTGTCCCCCTCTGCACTCGCTTTGCTGGGTCTTGCCGCCTGGATGCTGATACTGCTTCTGGTCATGGTCAATCAGCGTGGCTTGTTGGTCTTGACTGGCAAAATGGCGGTCAACGGTTTTGCCCCGGATGGCAGTAATACGCCGGCCGGCTTTGGTCAGCGCCTGGTTCGAGCCCATGCCAACTGTGTTGAAAACCTGCCTTGGTTGATGGCGCTGCTGCTTTATGCCCTGGCCACCGATCAGACCGCGTTGACTGACGGGTTGGCACTGGTGCTGCTGGCAGCGCGGGTGTTCCAGTCGGTGATGCATCTGATCAGCACGTCAGCCCTGTTTGTCTGGCTGCGATTTGCCGGCTTTTTGCTGCAGCTGCTGATTGCATTATGGTGGGTGTTACTGTTTGCCGGGCTGGCAGGCTGAGCCCTCCCTCCAGGCAATACTGCTTTCTTTAGGTCTTCCCCTGTCAGCTTGGGTCGGGCTGCACTAGACTGTGTGCATGAGCTCTAGGAGGAGACATGCGCGCACGACCCTGGATACTCTTGCTCTGTGCACTGCTGGCCTTTGGGTGGCTAGTCAGTCAGGAGATTGAACACTCGTTTTATCAATCCTACTTTATCAGCCGATATGCCTCGCAGCTGAATTACGATCGCGTGCAGGGCAGCAGTGCGCGCGTGCATTACCCCGAACAGGGGCCTTTCAACAAGCGCCTCGGTTACACTGCCTTGCCAGCGTTGTTGTCACGCTTGCAGCAAAGTGGCTATGTGATTACCGAACAGACTCAGTTTTCGCCGGGGTTATTGCGGTACAGCGAGCTCGGTTTACACCCACCCTATCCGGAGAAGACCCGTGCTGGTCTGGGTATCCGTGATTGCCGCGCCGAGCCATTGTTTGATTTTCGCTATCCACAGCGGCAATACGCCACCTTTGAGCAGGTGCCGGCCTTGTTGGTTGAGGGATTGTTGTTCATTGAGGATCGGGATTTGCTGAATCCCGAGCATCCTCGGGTCAATCCGGCGGTCAACTGGCTGCGCCTGGCGGGTGCCTCTGTGTCATTGGCCAGTAGTCGTTTCAATGCTGACCGCGCCAGCTATGGTGCCAGCACCCTGGCGACGCAGATCGAGAAATTTCGCCATTCCCGCGAAGGTCGGACCCATGGTCTGCAGGACAAGCTGATTCAGATGGCTTCAGCCAGTGTGCGAGCCTATCGAAACGGGCCAGAGACCTTGCCGGAACGTCAGCGGTTGGTGCTGGATTATTTGAATACGGTGCCCCTGGCCGCGGCTCCCGGGCATGGTGAAGTCAACGGTGTGGGTGATGCACTGTGGGTCTGGTTTGCCACAGACTTTGAGCGCTTCAGTCGGGCTCTGAGGGGGCAAGACGGACTGGCGAATCAGGCTGTTGCCCTGCGCCAGGCCCTGGCGCTGTTGATTGCACAGCGTCGTCCAAGCTATTACCTGTTACAGGGTCGTGCCAATCTTGAGGCGCTGATTGACAGCCATGTGCGTTTGATGAACCGCGACGGCCTGGTTGATTCTGCGTTGCGAGATCAGACATTGGTCAGTCCTTTAGTATTTCGTGACTGGGCCAGCCAGCCATTGCGTGACCGCTTGCCTGCAAATAAAGCGGTAACGGTGGCGCGCAGCCGTCTGGCCGGTTTGCTGGGGCAGACGCAGTACGCTGTGGATCGCTTCGATCTGCAAGCAGACAGTAGCCTGCATGGTGATTTGCAGCAGCAGGTCAGTGCCTACCTGGAAAGCCTGGCTGATCCACAGGTGGCACAGGGGGTGGGGCTGTTTGGTGAGCGCTTGCTGGCCCCGGACAAGGTTGGGCAGGTGCGCTACAGTTTTACTCTGATGCAGCGTGCCGAGGGCGGCAATCAGGTGCGGGTGCAAACCGATAACACCGGTCTGCCCTTCGATCTGAACGAGGGCAGTAAGCTGGAGCTGGGCTCCACCGCCAAATTGCGGGTGCTGGCGACCTACCTCGAGATTATCGCGGAACTGCATAGCCGCTTGCAGGATGATGAAGCGCGGGCGCAAGCGGTTGGCGATGATGCCTTGAGTCAGTGGGCGGCGAACTATCTGCGCAGCAATCCGCAGGCCCCTGTCGAGCAGATGCTTGAGGCGGCGTTGGAGCGCCGCTACTCGGCCAACCCTGACGAGCGTTTCTTTACCGGTGGCGGGGTCCAGCGCTTCAGCAATTTCCGGCGTGAGGATAATGGCCGAAACCCAACCCTGCGTGAGGCCATGCGCGAGTCGATCAATCTGCCCTTTGTGCGCCTGCTGCGGGATATTCTGCGTTACGCCAACAATGCCGCCAGCGTCGATTATCAGGCCTTGATGCGTAATGACGCAGATCCCCTGCGCGAGGCGTATCTGCGTCGTTTTGCCGACCGTGAGGGCACGACCTTTCTGTTGCGTTTCTGGCGCAAGTACGACGGTCTGGATGAGCAGCAGCGGCTGGAGACCTTTCTAACGGGGCTGCGTCCAACCTCGGCGCGGCTGGCGGCGGTGCACCGATACCTGTATCCAGAGGTCGATCGGTCTGCCTTTGATGCCTTTATGCTCAGCCAACCCGGTCAGAATACCTTGAGCGAAGAGCGCTTGCGTGTGCTGTATCGCGATTACGGTCCCGGGCGCTACAGCCTGCCTGATCAGGCCTATATCGCTCGCGTTCACCCGCTGGAATTGTGGCTGCTGGCCTATAAGCTCAATTCGGACCCTGTTGCTGATTTTTCTGCTGCGGTGGCCGCCAGTGAGGCTCAGCGTCAGGAGGTCTATGGCTGGCTGTTCCGTACTCGGCACCGCAGTGCGCGGGATACACGTATTCGCAGCATGCTGGAAGTCGAAGCCTTTTCCGAGGTGCATCGGCGCTGGCAGCGACTGGGTTATCCCTTTGCCCATCTGGTGCCGTCCCTGGGCACGGCGCTGGGGAGTGCCGGTGATCGTCCGGCGGCGCTGGCCGAGTTGATGGGGATCATTCAGAACGGCGGTGTGCGCTATGGCAGCCGGCGTATCAATGATCTGCACTTTGCCGCCGACACGCCCTATGAGGTGCGCCTGCACCGGCAGGATGATGCCGGCCAGCAGGTCATGCATCCGGCGGTAGCGGCAACACTGCGCGCCAGTCTGGCTGATGTGGTCAATAACGGTACGGCAAGGTGATTGCAAGGTGCTTTTGTCAATGTGGATGGAACTGCGCTGGACATCGGCGGCAAGACGGGCACCGGTGATAACCGCATCCACAGCCTGACCAGCGATGGTCGTTCGAGTGCCAGTCAGGTAATGAACCGGACAGCGACTTTTGTGTTCTACCTTGGCCCAGATCACTTCGGCAGCCTGACTGCCTTCGTGCCAGGTCGGACGGCAGATGGATTCAGTTTTACCTCGGCTTTGCCGGTGCAAGTGCTCAAGGGCATGGCGCCGCTGCTGCAGGAGTATCTGAGCAACCCGGCGTTGCGCTGTATGCCTGGTGCTATCGCGTCAGAGCAAGGCGAGCAACTGACGGAGCAAATGGATGGGGGAGAGTAAGCATGACCGAGACCGGCGCGGATCGAACGCCAGCCAGCGTGTTGTTGCTTGACCTGGAGAATTGCCCGCATCACCTGAATAATTTGCCCAGGAGTCTGGAGCACTTTGATCGGGTGATCATCTGTTATGCCCAGCGCGGCCCCAAGGTGCCGCTGGACTGGCTGGTGCCACTGGCCCAAGCGATCAATTCGGAAAAACTGACCATTCACAAGATGGAACAGACCGGCAAGAATGCGGCGGACTTTGGTATCTGTTTTTTTGCCGGTATGTTGATGCATGAGTTGCCGGAGGATGCGCACTTTGTGATTGTCTCCAACGACAGTGATCTGGACCATACCATTGGCCTGCTACGCAGCCAGGGTCGCTCAGCCGAGCGCGTTGGCTCACAGAAGGCGGATGCCGAAAGCGCTGACGAAATGGATGAGTCGGTGCGGCTCTATGCCCAGCATCTGCTGCGCTACAGTCGCAACCGTCCGGCGCGTCAGGACAGCCTGCGTAACAGTGTCAACAACAAGTTCAAGCTGCAGCCGGTCAAGGCGGGGATTGTCTATGAAGCCCTTTTGCGCGTCGGTGCGGTGCGTATCGAGCAGGGTCGCGCGCTATACGACGATGCGGTAATAAGCCAGTTGGCAGACAGCTGATAGCCATGGCAAACGAAGAGCCGGACGGAACCTGAAGGTCCGTCCGGCCTGCTCTGAGTATCATTAAAAACGCATGATAGTGCCTTGTTCCGGGCTGATACTGCCTGTCAGTGTATCCAGATAAGCCTTGGCGATGGCCTGTTCTCCGCGTACTTCATTAACCTTCATCCATTTTGCCACTGAGCCGACCAGCGGCGCCCAGAGCCGGGCGAAACGCTGCATCAATTCGGCATTGCCCAATTCTTTGCCGCGCGTCTCCCAATAGCCGGGGGCGAAGAACACCTCGGCGGCCGGTCCCGGCAATTTCTTGTCACCCCCTCGCTGATCCCAATGGGCGGCGCCCACCAGCGAACTGAAACGCAGGTTATCGGCAAAGTGCTGATGAATGTCCGCCAGTACCTGGCCATTGCCGGCAAAGTCGACCGAAACAGACAATTGATTGGCATCCAGACTGCTGATCGCATCGTAGCTGACAACCTTGTCGTAATAACCCAGTGACTCGACAAAGGCGCAGTTACCGCTGGAGGTCAGTGCGGTGATAGTCAGGGGTTTGCCGCGCTGACTACGCTGGTGCTGGAGCATAAAGGCCAGACCCAGGGCGGTCTTGCTTGAGGCGCTGGTGAGGATGATCTGGTCGGCGCCGAAGAAGGCGTTTTCGGCCAGAAAGTCATCCAGCAAAAAGGAGGTCAGCAGTAACGGGCGCAGCAGCATTTGCAGGGCTTCGTATTGTGGCTGGTAAGCCGGGTCTGTGGCGGTAAACACATACTGGTTGTAGGCCAAGGCCAGATGCGTGCGGTGTGCCGAGGTGTCAACAAAACTGCTCTGGCTGACCCTGCCGGGTAATACACGCAACTGGCTGGCCATGGGCAGGTAACCATAGACCCGACTGCCGACGCTGATCTCAGGGTGGCGCGAGGCACTGACATCGGCAAAGCCCCAGACTGGAATCTGTCCCCAGGGGGCGTCGGCCGGGAAGAAGTCCCAATATTTGAAGCGTTTGCCAAGCGCCGCGTAGGTGATGTTGTTGGCGGTGAAGGCAGCACTATCGACCTTGAGCAAGACTTCACCTTCACTCAGGTCGTCGGCCTGGATATCAGGTAATGCCTGGGTTATGCACTGTTCCAGATTGTTCTGGTCGACAACAAAGCGGCTGCTGGTCATGGTCATGGCCTCCGAGTGGGCTTATGTCAGAGCTCTTATCCTGCCTGAATTCAGCGCCCGGGTCTGTGTTTAATCATGGGCATAATGGTGATTGATAACGGGCGGCGAGATAGTACTGAGATAAAGGTCATAGCCCCCTTATAGCCATTCATCACGCATGCTAGATTGGTCCTGCAACGTACCCTGCTTATGCCCCGGGGAGGGGTGAGTATCATGTCAATGATGGTGTTAGTGCTCTTTGTTGTTGGTCTGGTGTTGCTGGTGGTCGGTGCCGAGCTGCTGGTCAAGGGCGCCGCACGGGTCGCTGCAAGCTTCCGGATTTCGCCGCTGGTGATTGGTCTGACTGTGGTCGCGTTTGGTACCAGTGCGCCGGAAATGGCGGTAAGCGTCAATGCGTCGGTGTCAGGCCAAGGTGATATTGCGCTGGGTAACGTCGTTGGCAGCAATATCTTCAACGTGTTGTTCATTCTCGGTTTGTCCGCCTTGATTGCGCCCTTGGTGGTGTCGCGTCAGTTGATCCGCCTGGATGTGCCGATCATGATCGGCGCCAGTTTTCTGGTTCTGCTTCTGGCCCTTGATGGCCGTCTGGGTCGCCTGGATGGCGCTTTGTTGTTTGTGCTGATTCTTGCGTACACAGCCTTTCTGATCATCAGCAGTCGCCGCGAGAACCAGGCCGACGACTTGCCTGAAGATGAGGCTGCTGCGCCGTTATGGCTTAACGCATTGTGGATAATAATTGGTCTGGTCATGTTGGTACTGGGCGCGCGATGGCTGGTCAATGGTGCGGTCAGTATGGCGCTGAGCTTCGGCGTCTCCGAGCGAGTCGTGGCACTGACCATAGTGGCTGCCGGCACCTCGCTGCCAGAGGTGGCAACCTCGGTCATGGCCAGTATTCGTGGTCAGCGAGATATAGCCGTCGGTAATGTGATCGGCAGTAATATCTTTAACCTTTTAGCGGTGCTGGGTTTGGCTGCACTGGTAGCCCCAGCCGGGGTGGTCGTCAGCGAGGCGGTTTTACGCTTTGACCTGTTGGTCATGTTGGCTGTCGCGATAGCCTGCCTGCCTATTTTTATCAGCGGCATGCGTATCGGTCGCTGGGAGGCTTTGTTATTTCTCGGCTACTTCATGCTCTACACCTTGCATGTAGTGACCAGCGGCACAGCCAATAGTCTGCCTGGGCTGGGCAGTGCCGTGGTCTTTTACCTGCTGCCGTTAACGGCCGTTACCCTGGTGTTGATTCTGCTGCGTGACCGGCTGCGCAACGCGTCGGGTAAAAGCTGAGCACCTCTCGCGCGCACTTGCACCCCTTGCTTATTAATTGGTGCGCTTTTTTGGTGCATTGATTGGTCTGCAAGGGGTTTTTGGATTCGTTCAAACAGGTTTTCATCATACCTTTGCTCTTCGCTGCGCCGTGCATTGTAGAGCGGCTGCCCGGTGTTAGCTGGGTCACATCCTGTGGTTCTGACATAAAAAATATCTGATTTCGTGACCTATTGGTCATATAATTGCATTATTAATTTGTGTCTCAAGCTCGGGATGGCGTGATATGCCGTCGGCTTTGTGCAATGCCTGATTTTATTGCTGTGTGACCTTGATCAGGGTCAATACACATCGATCTTTAAGAGGCAATCATAGCCTTTGTTCATGCTGCCTGACTCTACACCCACCTTGGCGAACGAGGACTGTTCCAATGAAACAACTGACGCCCATGGATTCGCATTTCTACTATTTTGAAAGCCCCAATCAGCCGATGATGATCGGCAGTCTGTGGCTCTGTGACCAGAGCACGGCACCCGGTGGGCTGGTTCGCCACAAGGACATTCTTCAATACGTCGGGGACCGTCTGAATACCACCTCGTATTTCCGTCGCCGCCTCGAGCAGGCCCCTTTCCAGCTGGATGATCCGTACTGGCTGGATGATGAAAACTTTGACCTTGAATACCATGTGCGCCACGTTGGGCTGCCGCAGCCCGGCGACTGGCGGCAGCTGTGCATTTTTACCGCGCGGACCATGTCGCGCAGCGTGGATATGGAGCGCGCGCCCTGGGAAATCTACATTATCGAGGGGGTCAACAATGTCGAAGGGGTCCCGCCCGGTAGTTTCGCGGTACTGATTCGCTTCCATCATGCCTATGTTGATGGCAAGGCGGGTCTCGAGCTGACCACGGCCCTTTGGGAGGATACCTTCTCCCATGAGTATGGTCGCCGTGACCGGGTTGAAGTGGCCGAGCGGGCACCAACCCGTTTGGAAATGTGGGCCCGCACTGCGCCGCGCATGATGGGTCAGGCACTGCGTACGCTGAAGGCGGGCGCGGTATTTTCGCGCAAAAGCATCGAGTTGGCGCGGCGCCTGCGTTCTGATGCCAAGCCGGATCAGAAGCGGGTGCCCAATACCATTTTCAATACGGCTATTACTCCGCACCGATCCTATGGCGTGCATATCTGGAATATCAGCGATCTGAAGCGCATGCGTGTGTTGAGTCCGGGGTCCAGTATGAATGATGTGATCATCGCCATCATTGCCGGTGGACTTCGTCGCTACCTGAGTTTCCACAAGCAACTGCCTGCCGAGTCACTTGTCTCCATGTGCCCGGTGTCGATTCGTCCGGATGAGGCGCGCAAGGACTGCGGTAATCTGATATCCGCGATGTACATCGGTATCGGTACGGATCTTGAGGATCCGGTCGAGCGTCTGATTGCCGTTCATCGGCGCACCGAACGCGGCATTCCGCTGGCCAAGGAAGTGCTTTGCGACCTGACCAATGCCGCAGGCGATATGGTGCCGGCCTACATGCGCGCCCTTGGCGCCTGGGCACAGAACAAGTCGCGTCTGGCTGGTCGTTTCCCGCTGATTAATACCGTGACCACCAACGTACCGGGTATTCCGGGTATGGCGCCGAAGTATTTTGCCGGTGCCAAGGTCAATCAGGTGTTCCCGCTGGTACCGATCTCCGATGGTGTGGCGATCAGTCATGGCATGACGGGTATTTACGACAAGTTGAATGTCGGCGTATTGGCGGACCGCAAGGTGATGCCGGATATGGATAGGTATATCGGCTTTCTTGAGGAGTCTACGCAGGAGTTTCTGACCCTGGTAGAGGCCTATGAGCAAGCCATGCGTCAGTCCGCCGAGCGCGAGAGCAGCAAAGCGTTGCCCGCTGCCGAAGAGAAAAAAGGGGATGTCGCAAGCAAGCCGGTGGCGAAAAAACCGGCGCGCAGCAGTGCAGCCGCCAAACGCAAGGTATCTTCAGGTCCAGCAAGTGCCAAAGCAGCAGTGCAGAGCGACAAGCTGGCAGCTGCAGAGCCGGCAGCAAACAGTGAGGCGCAGTTTGCCGTGGTGCCAACGAGCAAAGGCTGAGGCAAGAGGAATCATCCCGGGCGTTCTTCGGAGCGCCCCTGACATATCGAGGTTGTCATGAAACTTTTTCAGCGAAATCAGACCAAGCAGTTACTCCGGGACATGGAAGAGGCGGAGTGTTACGAAGACTGGGCCGAACTGGCCTCAGCCTACGATCATGAGAACGGTCTGGATGACTGGAAGCAGAATGACGCCTGTGAGAGTTATGATTATCGGGCAATCCGAACCCGGCTGGATCGCATCCGTGACTTGCGATTTCGCCGCGAGTACCACGATCTGCTGTTTGTCCTGAATGAGGGTATTCACGGCAATCTTGGCGGTATGGGCAAACCCTCGCTGTACAACAAGGCCAAGCTGGGCACCAAGAATCTGATCAGTCAGTACATCAAGGAAATCTGTGGTGCCTTGAATGACTTGAATGAAGTGGATGAGAGCATCATTTCACTGGAGGAAAAACAGGACTTTTTCCTGCGCGCCAGCCATTGCTATGGTCGCTCGGCCTTGATGCTCAGTGGTGGTGCGGTGCTCGGTTTTTTCCATGCGGGTGTATTGAAGGCCCTGTTCGATCAGGGCCTGTTGCCGGAAATCATTTCCGGCTCCAGTGCCGGCTCCATTCTGGCGGCTACTGCCTGTACCCATCCGGACGAAGAGTTGCGTGAACGCTTGAGCCTGGATGCGCTGCACCATGAAGCGGACGTGGCCGAGAAGATCCGTCCGACTCTGTCGCTGTTTGGTAACGGTCACCCGCGCATGGATGCCGATAACCTGCGCGATTATCTGACCAAGATCATTCCGGATATTACTTTTCAAGAGGCCTTTGAGCTGACAGGCCGCAAGCTGAATATTACAGTGACCGGGCTGTCTCCCAAGCAAGCGCCTCGCCTGCTGAATGCGGTCACTTCGCCAAACGTATTGATTCACTCGGCGGTCATGGCCTCCTGCGCCATCTATGGCATTTATCCGCCGGTGACCCTGATGTGCCGCAATGCCAAGGGTGAAACCGTGCCCTATCTGCCTGATCTGAAGTGGATTGATGGCTCTTTTGCTGACGATCTGCCGGCCAAACGCCTGGCGCGACTGTTCGGCGTCAATCACTTTATTTCAAGCATGACCAACCCGGCGGCGCTGGCCATTACGCCGGATCCGGATGCGCAGCCCAATCCGTTGCGCACGCTGTATAACTATCAGATGCGTTTTCTGAAGATCACCACGGCCGAAGCCATGCGCTTCAGTCGCGACAATATCCGCATCAAGTCGCCGGTGATCAGTCTGATGCAGCATTTGACATACGGTGTACTGCGCCAGGAATATACGGCCGACATCAATATCTTCCTGCGCAATCGCTGGGACCACCCCCTGCGTTTGCTGGCGCCTCCCTCACGTGAAGCCATGCACCGTCTGTTGCACGAGGGCGAGCGGGCGACCTGGGAGAAGATCGAGATGGTCCGTAACTGCACCGCCATCAGCTGCACGCTGGACAACATTGTCCATGGTCGTGGTTGGGAGAAATAGCACAGACCGGGATGGCTGTTCGGCGCCGCTCAGGCGTCTGACAGCTGCCCAGGCTGTTATCTTTGATCTGCGCTTCCAATGCGCAGCGGTGGGACGCACAATGACGGCTGACCCGTTTTGTGATCATGCCCATGACCTCTGATGACCTGCCCCTGTCTAGCCGCCATATTGCGCTGCCGGAAAGCCGTGAACTCGATCTGTTTGCCGATATGCTGATCAAGCGTGGCGCCACCGTGCTGCGCTGCCCGTTGGTTTCCATCCATGATGCGCCAGACCAACAGCCGGTTCTGGCCTGGTTGCAGCGCTTTATAGAACAGCCTGTGGATGATCTGATTCTGTTGACGGGTGAGGGATTGCGGCGTCTGCTGGGTACTGCCGAACGCGCTGGTGGCCCGCTCAAGCCGGATTTTATTGCTCGCTTGTCGCAAGTACGCAAGCTGACCCGCGGACCCAAACCGGGTGCGGCTCTGCGCACCATTGGCCTCAAGGCTGATCTTGTTGCTCTGGAACCCACCACCGAGGGCGTGATACGTACTCTGCAAAGTGAAAATCTGCAGGGCCGCAAAATAGCGGTGCAGTTGTATGGCACCGAGCCAAACCATCTTTTGGTGGACTTTCTCACTGCCGCTGGCGCCGAGGTTGATTGTGTGGCGCCCTATGTGTATGCCGATGATGTCGAGGACGCTCAGGTTGAAGCGCTGGTGGCCAGCGTGCTGGGCCAGAGTCTGGATGCCATTGCCTTCACCAGCGCGACACAGGTCAGACGGCTGTTCCAGATTGGCAAGCGTGTCTGTGGCGAGCCCGCATTGGTAACGGCGTTGGGCAGGTTGTGTGTGGCCGCCGTGGGGCCCGTGGTAGCGGATGAGTTGCGGGCGCGTGGCGTGCAGGTAGATCTGATGCCGGAGTCGAGCTTCTTCATGAAGCCTTTGGTCCGTGAGTTGGTCAGGGCGTTTGGCCGGCCTGGCGCTGAAGATAGCGATTCAGACCAGGATGCCAACGGCTAGACCACCGTCTGGTAGGAGCGCCGGCCCCGCCGCGAAGAGGTTCTTCGCGGTCAGGCGACCGCTCCTACCTGGTTGGCCGAAGTACAGCCCGGCCACGGGGATACTGCGCGGAGATTGGGGGATGAACCTTTACCTGGGAGTGTCGAGTTCCATCTCGACACGCTGAGTCAGCCGCTGCGCTTTGGGCCGAGGTGGAACTCAGTGCCTCCCGGGGGCGTTTAATCCAGCACCCTATTCAGGCAGCTTTGCCATGGCCGGCCATTTGTCTGCCCAGGGTTGTGCCTGTTCCAGTTGGCTGGCCAGTTGCAGTAGCCTGGCTTCACTGCCGCTCGGGCCACAGAGTTGCACGCCCAACGGCAGACCATCGGCGGTCCAGTACAGCGGTACGCTCATGGCCGGTGTGCCGGTCAGGTTGGCCAATTGGGTAAAGGGCACATAGGTCAGGTTTTTGCGCGCCATGTCGCTGGCCATGTTATCCAGTGCACCCCAGCGTGCCAGCAGCGGCAGAATGCCGGTATTCAGCAGCCAACCCAAGAGCTTTTCCTGCTGCGCCGGCAGGTTGCCGCGTTCATGGCGAATCGGCGGATGCGCCAGGGTCGGGGTCAGGAACAGGTCATGTT
Source organism: Halopseudomonas sp. 4NH20-0008 (assembly GCF_057548395.1). NCBI lineage: Bacteria > Pseudomonadati > Pseudomonadota > Gammaproteobacteria > Pseudomonadales > Pseudomonadaceae > Halopseudomonas > Halopseudomonas sp. 4NH20-0008. The sequence continues at coordinate 67,843 of NZ_BAAJMD010000001.1, read as the reverse complement.
GTTGGTAAAAGTTGCCCAAGGCCTGGCTGAACAGATTCCACTGGCGGTGACTGTTGATGTAGGTAGCGCTGTCCATGGCGCGGCCAAAGGCGGCCAGCGTGCGGGTCAATAGTTCAAACTCGTCATCTCGGGCACCCATCTCGCGGGCCTGATCCAGGGTAGCCGCGACCTGGCCGAAGTACATATTCAGGTAACAGCGCGCCAGCGCCTGGCCGTCATAGTCGGGCTCGGCTTCAACCAGCTCATGGCCCAATGAACGCAGCAGCGCAACAGCGCTTTCCAGCGCTTTGATTGCCTCTGGATGCACCGGCGTATCAACCGGTGATCGGGCGCTGTAGCCGATACGCAATACGCCCGGAGGGCGTTGCGCGAGTTGACGAAAACTGTCCTCGGGGCCGGCAATAACAAAGGGGTCGCCCGGATTGGCCCCGGAGAGCAGATCCAGGGCCAATGCGGCGTCACGTACTGAGCGGGTAAGCACTAGGTCACTGGATGCGCCTTCCCAGATTTCGCCATGCGCCGGACCGACCGAGACGCGTCCGCGACTGGGTCGCAGGCCAAACAGACCGCAGCAGGCGGCGGGGATACGGATCGACCCACCCCCGTCGTTTGCGCCAGCCATGGGGACCATGCCGGCGGCGACCGCTGCCGCCGATCCGCCACTGGAGCCACCGGTGGTATGGGCGGTGTTCCAGGGGTTGCGGCTGGGGCCAAAAGCCTGAGGGTCGGTGACGCCCTTGAGGGCCAGCTCCGGGGTATTGGTCTTGCCCATGATCACCGCACCGGCATCCAGCAGGCGTTGCACGATATGCGAGTGGCGCTGCGCCGGAATCCGGCTGAAGACCTTGCTGCCGGCCCCTGTGGGTAGACCAGCATAGTCCTGAATAGCATCCTTGATCAGCAGAGGGACACCCGCCAGCGGTCCAATGAGTGGCTGTTTGATGCGTTCACGCGCGATCTCGAACATCGGCTGACATACGGCGTTCAGTTGGGGGTTTAGCCGATGGTACTGGCTGATGGCATGGTCAAGCAGCTCACTGGCACTGGTCTCGCCAGAGGCAACATGTGCAGCCAGAGCAGTCGCGTCACTGCGCTGATAGTCATTAAGGCTGAGGGTCATGCGGGGCAGTCCTTATTGTTGGTCTTGTTTGGCTGAGTAAATACTCTAATCCAATTGCTGAGCCTGAACCAGCGGCTATCCAAGCTTTGCCCCTTGTCACATTGCATTGGCAGGGCAACAATACCCGTCTTACCCGCCCCATCAAGGATGTTTGATGACCAAGAATACCGAGGCACTGAAGCTCAAGCCCGAGCAACTGACCATGCCCATCGATCTGGACAGCCTGGGCTTCACTACGACGGATGAGCTTGAGCCCTTTCGCGGTATTCTCGGGCAGGACCGTGCGGTCCAGGCCATGCAGTTTGGTGTGGCCATGCACCGGCCGGGTTACAACGTGTTTGTCATGGGTGAACCTGGCACCGGTCGTTTTTCCTATGTGATGCGTTACCTCAAGGCCGAGGCCAAGCGCCAGATCACTCCGCAGGATTATGTTTACGTCAATCACTTTGAGGAACCGCGCGAACCCAAGGTGTTAGGTTTGTCACCGGGTACGGCGGGCAGCCTGCTGGCGGATATTGAAAAGCTGATTGACAATCTGATGGCCACCTTTCCTGCGGTGTTCGAGCACCCGGCCTTCCAGCAGAAGAAAAGCGCTATCGACCGCGGTTTCAATCAGCGTTATGACCGCGCCATAGACTCGGTCGAGCGCAAGGCACTGGAAAAGAATATCGCCGTCTACCGCGATGCCCAGAATATTGCCTTTACCCCGATGAAGGAAGGCAAGGCGCTGGATGAAGCAGAGTTTGCGCAACTGCCAGAGGATGAGCGTGAGCGTTTCCATGTGGATATTGCCGTGCTCGAAGAATTTCTGAATGAAGCGCTGTCGAGCTTGCCGCAATGGAAGCGTGAAACCGGCAACCAGATGCGCGAACTCAATGATCAGACCATCACTGAGGCTATCCAACCGATCCTTGAGCCCTTGTTTGAACGTTACAGTGGTAACCAGGGCGTCTGTGATTATCTTGAGGCCGTACGAAACAATCTTTTGAAGACGGTAGTTGATCAACTGGTAGATGAGCGTCTGCTGGAACAGCGTCCTGATGCCTACAGAAAGCAGTTGTTGACCGAGCAATACGCGCCGAGCTTGGTTGTGGGGCACCCTGACAGCGGTGGTGCGCCGGTGGTACACGAACCGCATCCGTCCTATGACAACCTGTTCGGACGTATTGAATACAGCTCCGAACAGGGTGCGCTGGTGACCAGTTATCGGCATATCCGCCCCGGTGCGCTGCACCGAGCCAATGGTGGCTATCTGGTATTGGAAGCAGAAAAGCTGCTTGGTGAGCCCTTTGTCTGGGAGGCGCTGAAACGCGCCTTGCATTCACGTGAACTGAAAATGGAATCGCCCTGGGCCGATATGGGTCGATTGACTACGGTGACACTGAACCCGGAGGTTATTCCGCTGGCGGTCAAGGTGGTGATCATCGGTTCGCGCAATCTGTATTACACCTTGCAGGATCTGGATCCGGACTTTCAGGAAATGTTCCGTGTTCTGGTCGACTTCGATGAGGATCTGCCGCGTACCGCAGACAGCATAGAGGGTATGGCGCAGCTGTTGAAAACCCGTACCTCCGAAGAGGGGCTGGCGCCCCTGACCGCAGCAGCAGTGGCTCGGGTACTGACCCACAGTGCCCGCCTGGCCGAGCATCAGCAGCGGCTGTCGGCGCGTATCAGTGATATTTTCCAGTTGGTTGCCGAGGCGGACTTTACCCGCCAATTGGCGGGTGATGCGCTGATTGATACGGCGCATATCGAGCGCGCCTTGTTGGCCAAGGAAGCGCGTACCGGACGCGTCAGTTCTCGCATCCGCGAGGACATGCTGTCCGGCGTTATCCTGATTGATACCCAGGGAGCCGAAGTCGGAAAATGTAATGGTCTGACCGTGCTTGAGGTGGGCGATTCCGTGTTTGGCGTGCCGGCCCGGATCAGCGCCACGGTATATCCCGGTGGCAGCGGCATTGTCGATATCGAGCGCGAGGTTAATCTGGGGCAGCCAATCCACTCCAAGGGTGTGATGATTCTTACGGGTTATCTTGGCAGCCGCTACGCGCAAAATTTCCCGTTGGAAATTTCCGCCAGCATCGCCCTTGAGCAGTCCTATGGTTATGTCGATGGCGACAGTGCCTCACTGGGTGAAGTCTGTGCGCTGATTTCCGCCCTATCACGTACGCCGCTGAAACAGGGCTTTGCCATTACCGGCTCAATCAACCAGTTTGGTGAAGTACAGGCCGTGGGCGGAGTAAACGAGAAAATCGAGGGCTTTTTCCGCCTGTGTGAGGCGCGTGGCCTGACCGGTGAGCAAGGTGCGATCATTCCGCGCTCGAATGTACCGAATCTGATGCTCGATGGGCGTGTGTTGGATGCAGTGAAATCCGGCCTGTTTAACGTTTATGCGGTCAGTCACGTTGACCAGGCGCTTGGCCTGTTGGCCGACCATGAACCGGGTAGGGCGGATGTGCAGGGCAGTTTCCCCGAGGGTACGATCAATGCGCGGGTCGTGGCGCGGTTACAGGAGATTGCCGAGCGTGATCGTGACGATGAGCCCGAGGCTGCGACCAGTGCGGAAAAAGAATGACTCTGGGGTCTTTTTTGATCAGTTGCTGAGCAGTCCAACGCAGGCCCCGTAGCGAACAGCACAGGGCGATGTTTCCCGCGTTTGCCCACAGAGTTATCCACACTTTTTGTGAGCAAGCTACAGGGCTTCGTCACTGCTGCCCGCTTGTCAAGAGCGTGGGAAGTAAAATAAAAGGCTTTTAATGCTTGACCTTGTATATAGGTGCAGGGCAGGCAAATAGCCTGCTGCAGCTGATTGGGGGGAGGTCTGTTTGAGTTCTCTAAAGCTGGTGGTTTTTTCACCAGTTGGGTGCAGCACTTGCCCTGGTTGGCGCCTTTGTCATTATGCCAGTGCTGTCCACAGTGTTATCCACAGATACTGTTGACAACTTTTTTGATCCTTTGAGGTGGTCGTTTCATGGAACGTTTTCTGGAAAATTTGATGTACTCGGCACGCTGGATTCTGGCGCCAATTTACCTTGGTTTATCACTTGCCCTTTTTGCCTTGGCCGTCAAATTTTTTCAGGAAGTGATCCATCTGATACCCAAGCTGTTGAGCATGGGTGAGGCGGACTTGATTCTGGTGGTGTTGTCGCTGGTTGATATGGCGCTGGTGGGTGGATTGCTGGTCATGGTGATGATTTCCGGTTACGAAAATTTCGTGTCGCAACTGGATATAGGGGATGGAAAGGAAAAGCTCAGCTGGCTTGGCAAGATGGATTCCGGCTCGTTGAAGATGAAAGTGGCGGCGTCAATTGTGGCGATCTCCTCCATTCATTTGCTGAAAGTCTTCATGAATGCGCAGAACATCGATAATGAAAAAATGATGTGGTACGTGATCATCCATATGACCTTTGTTGTATCGGCTTTCGGTATGGGGTTGTTGGACAGGATGGGTAAAAACGAGAAATCCTCGGAAATAGTCTCCTGACCATGTACAGATAGAGGGCTAAATTTTTCTGATGTATAGTTCTTGTATAAGTTCAGGAGCTATACCATGACGTTGTCACAGTTACTTGCCGTGGCCCATGCAGGGCGAGTGGATGAGCTCAACCTGCTCTCACATGAAGGTGCCATGTACTTTGTCGAGGTGGTTGCAGATGGGCAGAGGCGCTTGCTCAAGCAACGTGAGGCTGATGTGCGTGGCTGGGCTTTCCGCTCCCTGAACGAGGCTCGCCACGTGCTGGCTCAAATGCCCATGGAGTCCATTAATCTGGTGCACCTGAATGTCTGCGACGAGATAGGGCCAGCCAGTCAGGGCTTGCCCCTTGATGCTGCTGCCATGCGTCTGAGTGTGCCGCTGCGTCCGTGAATGGCCCGAAGGCCGTGTCTCTGAAAGCCAATCGGGTGCTAGCTGAGCCTCTTGCCGTGGTTGCCCTGCATACCACGGGCCCTGATCCACGTCATGATCGGATCTGGTCCTTGGCGATTATGCCGATTGATCAGGGTCAGCCCGGTGAGTGCCTGTTCTGGCATTTTGATCCCGGTATGCCAATACCCGCAACCGTCAGTAAGGGCAGGTTAGCACCAGTTTTGCCGTTGCATGGCTTGCCTGTTTTTTCTGAGCAGTCCGCCGAGATAATCAAAGCCCTTGAAGGCCGCCGTATTGTGGCGCATAACGCGCGACTCTCTTGCATCTTTCTGCGCCGGGCGCTGCGTGAAAGCGGTTTTACCCTGCAGTCAAAGCAGTTGTGCACCCTCAAGATGTCGCGGTTTTGCTGGCCCTCTCTGCCCAGTCACCGATTGGATAGCCTGCATGATGTTCTGGCACAGGATAGTCAGCCGGATATCAGGACCAATGAGGTAGCGACGGTCTGGCAGCTACTCCAACGTCTCGCTGATCATCTGACAGCCGAGGACTGGCAGGCGGCGCTTGAACATCAACGGCGCAGCATTACCCCGCGTCTGCTGAGTAGTCAGGAATTGGATGCCTTGCCGCAACGCCCCGGGGTCTATCGCTTTTATGCGCAGACTGGGGCACTGCTGTATGTCGGCAAGAGCATCAATATACGCAGTCGGGTGTTGTCCCATTGCCAGGCTGACGGTGACAGTCGGCGGCAGATGCAGCTGACGCAACAGATGCAGCGTATCGAGTGCACGCCGACCGCCGGTGAGCTGGGCGCCTTGCTGCTTGAAGCGCGACAGATAAAGTCGTTGATGCCCCTGTTCAATCAGCGGCTACGACGTATAAGGGGTCTGGTTAGCCTGCAGCCGAATGAGCAAGGCTGCGTGCATTTTGCTTCACGCATCGAGCCACAGCCCGATCGGCCATTGTTTGGCCTGTTTCGTTCGCGCACGCAGGCCATTGAACGGCTGCGAGCCTTGGCCCGGGAGCGGTATCTGTGCCTCAAGGTGCTGGGTCTGGAAAAGGGCCGCGGTCCCTGCTTTGCCCGTCAATTACAGCAATGTCGTGGCGCCTGTGTTGGCGAGGAGTCTCTCGCGGCCCATGCCGCACGTCTGGTCGCTGCATTGGAGCCCCTGCAGCTGTTAGCCTGGACCTGGCCCGGTAGCATTGCTATCCGCGAGGAGGATGCCGAGCACGGTCTGGTTGAGTGGCATGTGGTCCGTTTCTGGTGTCACTTGGGCAGCACCTCGGATCCTCAGGACTTACCGCGTCTGGCGCAATCCAGCGCCGATTTTGATCTGGACATCTACCACCTGCTGGTTGGCTGGCTGCGCCGTCATTCGCATACCGAGATTATTCCACTATGACTGTACGCCGTTTGATCATGCTGCTGGGAGACCAACTCAGTGCCGGTCTGTCTTCGCTGGTTGACGCCGATCCGGCCCGTGATCGCATCCTGATGGCCGAGGTGCAGGAGGAGGGGCGCTATGTGCCGCACCACCCGAAAAAAATTCTGCTGATTCTCTCGGCCATGCGGCATTTTGCTGAAGAGCTGCGAGAACGCGGTTTTCAGCTGGATTATGTGCGCCTGGATGATGCTGGCAACAGCGGCTCCCTGCTGGGCGAACTGAGTGCCGCACGGGCGCGCTGCCAGCCTGAGCAAATCTGTATTACCGAGCCCGGTGAGTGGCGCCTGCTGGCGCAATTTCGGGAGCATCAGACGCAGTGGCCTGAGCTGGAGATTCTTGAGGACACGCGCTTCTTTTGCAGTCATGAGCGCTTTGCTGCCTGGGCCAAGGGTCGCAAACAATTGCGCATGGAATTCTTTTACCGTGATATGCGCCGCCTTAGTGGCTTGCTTCTGGATGCGGATGGCGGGCCTGAGGGCGGCGCATGGAACTTTGATGCCGAGAACCGCAAGGCGCTACCGGTCGGTGTGACTGTGCCGGCCCAGCCACACTTTGCAGCGGATAGCATCACCCGTGATGTAGAGGCGCTGGTTGCCCAGCACTTTGCCGATCACTATGGCAGTCTGGAGGGCTTTGATTATCCGGTGACGGCAGCCGAAGCGGAGCAGTTATGGCAGTCGTTTCTGGCGCAAGGTATGCCCTCCTTTGGTGATTATCAGGACGCCATGGCCGATGATCAGCCCTATCTGTTCCATGCCCGTATTGCAGCGGCAATGAACATTGGTCTGCTCGATCCACGGCGCGTGTGTCTGGACGTTCAGGCGTCCTGGCAAGCCGGGGATATCCCGTTGAATGCCGCCGAGGGTTTTATTCGGCAGATTCTCGGTTGGCGCGAATATGTGCGGGGGATCTACTGGCTGCATATGCCGGAGTATGCAGAGCGTAATGCCCTGGGTAACAGTCGTACCTTGCCGGACTTTTACTGGACCGGCGACACCCGTATGCGCTGTATGCAGCAGGCCATCGGCCAGACCCTTGAGCATGCCTATGCCCACCATATCCAGCGCTTGATGGTCACCGGCAATTTTGCCTTGCTGGCGGGTATCGAACCCAAACAGATCTGTGACTGGTATCTGGCGGTCTACATGGACGCCTTTGACTGGGTCGAATTGCCCAATACCCTGGGTATGGTCATGCATGCCGATGGCGGTTATCTGGGGTCAAAGCCCTACTGTGCCAGTGGCCAGTACATCAAGCGCATGTCCAACCATTGCAAGGGCTGTAGCTACAAGGTGAGTGAGCAAACCGGGGAGCGCGCCTGCCCGTTCAATTCGCTGTACTGGCATTTTCTCATGCGTCACCGCGAGCAGCTGGGGCGCAATCAGCGCCTGAGCATGGTCTACCGCAATCTCGAGCGCATGCCCGAGGCCAAACAGCGGGCGCTGTGGGACTGGGGCGAGACCTTGCTGGCGCGGCTGGATGCAGGGGACAGGCTGTGATCAAAAAAGCAGACCTGCCGAGCAAGGTATGTACGGTGTGCGGCTTGCCGTTCAACTGGCGGAAGAAGTGGGCGCGCTGTTGGGATGAGGTGAAGTATTGCTCGGAGCGTTGTCGGCGGCAGCGCGGGTAGTGGGGCAGGCCAGGTCGAGGCCCGAACAGGACTCGGTGTAGCACCCCGGTATTGAACGAGTTCCACCTCGGTCAGCGGTGCTTGCCGCTGGCGCCCAAGGTCGGGATGGGGCTCGATCATTCCCAGGGAGAGTGCTACACGGCTCAGCGTCACTATATAGCCGGCAGGTGTTACTCCCAGGCTGCCAGGACGTTGAACTTGGGATGCGCAGAAAGCTGTTCGATCTTGTTGAAGAAGGTCCGCAGCTTGACGTGATAACCCATATGCCGATTACCCACTATGATCAGGCGGCCCTGGGCCGTCAGCACGCCCTTGCTCTGCTGGAACAGACGCATGGCCAGTTCATCGCCAATCACCTGCTGCTGGTGAAAGGGCGGGTTGCAGAGAATCAGGTCGGCGCTGCCGGGGGCGAGGTTGAGCAAGCCGTCGGCCACCATGAAGTCGGCCTGGCGCTCTGGGAAAGCCAGGGTAAAGTTGGCTTTCGCTGAGCTGACCGCAGCATAGGACTCATCGATAAACAGCAACTGCGCTTCCGGGTTCAGCTCGGCAGCGCGAATCCCCAATGCCCCATTGCCACAACCCAGGTCGACGATCCTTGCGTTGCCTTGGCCACTGGGCAGGCAAGCGAGCAGGGCGCGGGTGCCGATATCCAGATGGTCGCGGGAGAAAACCCCGGGCTGGTTCTGCAGGCTGAAAGGGCTACCTTCGAGCGCGTAGCGGGTAATCAGCTCGGGCTTTGCTGGAGTCAGAGACGGGTCCATTTTCGCGTTCAGGAGTCGGGCCTTTTTCCATGCCAGTGAGGCCTGATAGGGGCCAATATAGCGGGCCAGAAGGTCACCGGCGCTGTGTGGCAAGTGCTTGACCATGGCGCCAGCGTTGACCTCGGCGGCGTCAGTCAATCGTTCGCGCAGGCGTGACAGTTGATCTTCCAGCAGACTCAGACTTTTTGGCACCTTGACCAGCACCCGTGCATACGGCCCCTCTGGTGTTTCCTGGCTGCTATAGCTGCGCACGGCATCCGGCTTCAGACCGTTGGATTGCAGATTGTTGATCAACGCCTGTTGGGCCAGGAAGGAATCAGTCCAGCTATGCACCTGAAGGCCTGCCAGGGCCAAGGCGCAGGCCAGGGTGCCAAACTGATCGTTGATCACCAGAATCGGCCCTGCTGGTGCGGGCGCATCAGCCAACTGTTGCAGCAGATACAGATCGGCTGTATCAAAGGGCTGCAGGGTCGGGTTTCGGGTTTCGGGGTAACGATCGAGCTGGAGGGCACCAAAGGGGGTGTTGCACGCTTGCATGGGATCACTGCTGAAGGACGGATGGCTGAGCAGTATACCTGATAGATCCCTTCATGGCCGATGCGTTGAGCATCGGCCATGATCCGGGCTCAGGGGGTGCGCTGTTTGAGCAGGTCGCGAATCTCGGTCAGCAGCAGTTCCTCATTGCTTGGCGCTGGTGGGGCGGCGGGCGGCGCTTCCTCTTCCTTGCGCTTGAGGCTGTTCATGACCTTGACGGCGATAAAGATCGCGGCAGCAATGATCAGAAAATCAACGATACTTTGAATAAAGGCGCCGTAGCCGAGTGTGACTGCAGCGAGTTCGCCTTCGGCTTCTTTAAGAACAATGGCAAGATCGGCAAAGTCGACCCCGCCGATCAGCAGCCCCAGGGGTGGCATTACCACGTTGGCGACAAAGGATGACACGACCTTGCCAAAGGCGGCACCAATAATGATGCCCACGGCCATATCGATAACATTGCCACGCATGGCAAAAGCCTTGAATTCCTGAACTATGCTCATTTAGAGATCCTCTCACGCGCCCCCATGGCGCTTTAAAAGCATATCCGCAAAATAGCCGCCTTTGCCAGTTATTTGAGCCGCTGTTGCAGGTGTTCGCAGATGGTCTTGAGTACCTGAACACGCGCATGACGCTTGTCATTGGCGGCGATAAGGTTCCATGGCGCGCGCTTGTTGCTGGTGAAACTAAACATGTCGTTGGCGGCATCGTGATAGGCCGGCCATTTGTCTCGGTTGCGCCAGTCTTCATCGGTGAGTTTGTAGCGTTTCAATGGCGAAGCGTCGCGCTCCTTGAAACGGGCCAGTTGCTCGTCCTGGTCAATCGCCAACCAGAACTTGATGATCAGCGTATCGGCTTCAAGCAATTGCGTTTCAAAGTCGTTGATTTCGCCGTAGGCGCGTTGCCAGTCGGCGGCTGTGCAAAAACCTTCAACCCGCTCGACCAGCACTCGACCATAATAGCTGCGGTCAAAAATCACGATCTTGCCCGGCGCCGGGATACGCTTCCAAAAGCGCATCAGATAGGGTTGGCGACGTTCTTCCTCGGTAGGCGCTCGAGTACCATGCACGCGCATCTGACGTGGGTCGAGGCATTGGCTGACGCGACGTATGGCGCCGCCCTTGCCAGCGGCATCCGAGCCTTCAAAGACCAGCAACAGACTGAGCTTGGCAAACGCTGGTTGTGTCACCAGCGATTGGAGTTGCTTCTGGTATTTGTCCAATTGGATTTTATAGTCGTCTTTTTCCAGCCTGGCACTGTAGTCGAGCTGGCCCAGCAGGTCCTCATTGGACGGTATCCAACTGCGTGGCAATGGCAGGCTTTCCTCTGGCTGTGTCTGGTTGCGCATGGCCTCCAGTATCAGCTTGCCAATCTGAATGTCACGAAAGTAGGGATCCTGACTGGGGACGCGTTGCCATTCGGTACCGGGACTTGAGCTGAGTTGGATCATGGCGTGCGAGGCTTCGCGAACCTTCTCGTAATCCTGTGCACTGAAGTCGCCCCACTCGCGCATGCTGACGGAATCAAGGGCTTTTTTTACTTCAGATTTAGATAGTTGCACGCGGACATTGTCGCTGCTCAGTTGCAACCACAGCTTGACCAGAACCACCCCTTCGTTTACCAGCATCTGTTCAAAATGCAGGATATCCCGCATCTGCTGCTCAAACTCGGCGTAGGAAAGGGTGCCGCGGCTATAGTCCATCAAGGGCTGGTGATACCAGGAACCTAAGTAGAAACCTATCTCGCCACTGGGGGGAAGGGTGCGCCAGTAACGCCACATACGCGGCATGCGCTTGTCGATACCCTCTGGCAGGTGGTAGGCGCGGGTATTCAGGTAGCGATTGTCGAGCCAATCGTAAAAGCGATAGATGACCTCCGCCTTGCCGGCCATGTCATTGCCGCTGATGATGACCAATAGTGGGCCTTTGCCGTCACGGTTGAGGTCAAACTGAGCCTCCAGCAGGGCCTCATTCAGCTCATCACTCAATGTGTTGAAGTCTTTCTTGCTCAGACTATTCTCAGACATCGACAGGCCAGTTGACCTCGGGTAGGTGTTCAAAGGCCGGCTTGGCAAAGAGGTAGCCTTGGTACAGGTTGACGCCCATGCCGATCAGCACAGTGAGTTCCTCCTGGCTTTCGATGCCTTCGGCGATCACCTCGATATTCAAGGCTGCGCAAACGCCTAGTATGCCCTTGACGATGGCCTGGCGCACCGGGTCCTGGTCGATATCGCGGACCAGGTCCATATCCAGCTTGATGATGTCAGGCTGGAACTCAGCGAGTAGATTCAGCCCGGAGTAACCTGCGCCAAAATCGTCGATGGCGGTTTTGAAGCCCTGACGCTTGTATTCGCGAATGATGCTCTTGAGGTGTTCCTTCTCGACCAGCTTTTCGTTTTCGGTGATTTCGAAGATCAGTTGGTTGGTCGGAAAGTTGAAGCGTCTTGCTGCTTCAAGGGTGGCGCGGATGCAGGTGGCCGCCTGATAGACGGCATTGGGCAGAAAGTTGATGCTGATAAAACAGGGTATCTGCAGACGTGCTGCCAGTTCGACCGCCTTGACCCGGCAGGATTGATCGAAAATGTAGCGGTTATCTTCGTTGATGCGTGACAGGATGCTGGCTGCACCACTGCCATCCACGCCACGAACCAGCGCTTCATAGGCAAACAGGCTGCGGTCGCGCATATCAATGATGGGCTGGAAGGCCATGGTAAAGTCGAATGGCAACTGCTCACCGTCCTGGCAGGCTTTACAGGGTTTGGGTGTATCACTTGCGTTGCTCATACAATGGTTCCATCTGCGCGGTGAAGGTCAGTATAGTCGATGCGTCAGCCTGACTGTCGGCTGCTTTTGCTTTATGACAAAGATAGCATCATGCATACCCCGGGGGGGATAGTGGCGAAAAATAAACGTCTGTACGGCTGCACCGAGTGTGGTGCGACCTTCAGCAAATGGGCCGGCCAGTGCGGTGAGTGTCAGGCCTGGAATACTCTGGTTGAAACCCTGATTGACGCTACACCAACCGGTGGCACTGGGGCGGCGCGCAGCGGTAACTGGGCCGGGCAGGCGGCACAGGTGAAAACCCTGGCCGAGGTCTCAACAGAGGAGGTGCCACGCCAGCCGAGTGGGTCGTCCGAGCTGGACAGGGTCTTGGGTGGCGGACTGGTGTCGGGTTCGGTGGTGCTGATTGGAGGGGATCCGGGCATAGGCAAGTCGACTATCCTGCTGCAGACCCTGTGTCAGCTGGCAGCCAGCATGCCGGCCTTGTATGTGACTGGGGAAGAGTCGCAGCAACAGGTCGCCATGCGGGCGCGGCGTCTGGGCTTGCCGGAAGACAAGCTGATGGTGATGACCGAGACCTGCATTGAAAATATCATCGCTACCGCCAGACAGCATCAGCCACGGGTGATGGTGGTGGATTCAATTCAGACTATCTTTACTGAGCAGTTGCAGTCGGCTCCGGGTGGCGTGGCCCAGGTGCGCGAAAGTGCCGCCTTGCTGGTGCGTTATGCCAAACAGAGCGGTACGGCGATTTTTCTGGTTGGACATGTGACCAAGGAGGGCTCGCTGGCGGGCCCGCGCGTTTTGGAGCACATGGTCGATACCGTGTTGTATTTCGAAGGCGAGTCAGACGGTCGTCTGCGTTTGCTGCGAGCGGTGAAAAACCGTTTCGGTGCGGTTAACGAGTTGGGTGTATTTGCCATGACCGACAAGGGGCTTAAGGAGGTTTCAAACCCCTCGGCGATCTTCCTGTCACGCTATGAAACGCCGATTCCTGGCAGTGTTGTTATGTCCACCTGGGAGGGCTCAAGACCGATGCTGGTCGAGGTGCAGGCCCTGGTGGATACCAGCCATCTGGGTAACCCCCGTCGGGTCACCGTGGGTCTGGACCAGAACCGGCTGGCCATGCTGCTGGCGGTGCTGCACCGCCACGGCGGCGTGGCTACCTATGATCAGGATGTGTTCGTCAATGTGGTAGGTGGCGTCAAAGTGCTGGAAACCGCTGTTGATCTGGCGCTACTGGCCGCGGTGATGTCGAGTCTGCGCAACCGGCCATTGCCGATGGATCTGATGATTTTTGGCGAGCTTGGATTGTCCGGCGAGATACGCCCTGTTCCCAGTGGCCAGGAGCGCTTGAAGGAAGCAGCCAAACATGGTTTTACCCGCGCTATTGTACCCAAGGCTAATGCGCCCAAGGACGCACCCAAGGGCATGCAGGTGATAGCGGTAACACGCCTGGATCAGGCATTGGCGGCGATATTTGACTAGCAGCGGCAGGGCTGCTGCTACAGCCGCAAGCCGCAAGCCGCAAGCCCCAAGCGGCAAGCGGCAAGCAAATTCTGCAACCCTAACCACCCTGCAAGCATACAAACACGAAATGGTCGATTAGTCTTTTCGCTTGAAGCTTGAAGCTTGAAGCTTATGGCTTATGGCTTGCGAAGCGGCTCAAAGCAATGCCGCCAGCTCGCGCTCCAGCATGGCCTCGTCACCCATGTTCAGGGCAACCAGACGCTTGAGATGGCTAATAGAATCAAGGTCAATGTGCGCGCATTCAAAGCCCAGTAGCCCCTCCTCGGCGTGGGCCAAGGTGACCTCCATGCAGATCTGGCTGCCCTCGGCCAGATCAATGATGGCATTGAAGGGCGCTTTTTCCCGTGGATGAGGCCATTCAGTAGGCTGCATGACCAGTAAACCGCGCAAGGATATATCCACCAGCTGGACGACCACCGACCAGTCATCCTGCTGCAGGCGAGTCTGAGCATCAAAGGGAATACGGGTAAAACGGCGTCTGTCATCGCTCATATATCAGCCCCAGCATGATGGGAATATCCTTACTATAGCTGTTTTGTGGCTTTGCGGACGCCGATTGTCGGTTTCAGCCTTTGCTCACACTACGCCTTGAGCCAGCATGGCGTCAGCGACTTTGACGAAGCCGGCGATATTGGCGCCTTTGACGTAGTTGATAAAGCCGTCCTGCTCTTTGCCATAGCGTTCACACGCGGCATGGATTGACTGCATGATGTCATGCAGGCGGCTGTCGACTTCAGTGTCGCTCCAGGCCAGACGCATGGCGTTCTGGCTCATTTCCAGACCGCTTACGGCGACGCCGCCGGCATTGGCTGCCTTTCCGGGTGCAAACAGGAGGCGGTGCTCGTGGAATACGTCGACCGCTTCCAGTGTGGAAGGCATGTTGGCCCCCTCGGCGACCGCGATACAGCCATTCTTGACCAAGGTGCGGGCATCCGCTGCGTTCAGCTCGTTTTGCGTGGCACAGGGCATGGCTATATCGCATTTCAGATGCCATGGGCTGGACTTGCTCATGAATTCACAGCCTGATTGCGTAGCTAACTCTTCCAGTCGCCCACGCCGGACGTTCTTTAGCTCAATGATGGCATGCCACTGATCGTCATTCAGTCCATCCTTGAAATGCAGGGTGCCACCTGAGTCGGACAAAGAGACTACCCGAGCACCCAGATCCATGGCTTTGCGCGCTGCGAACTGCGCTACGTTGCCGGAGCCTGAGATGGCGAGGCGCTTGCCATCTATGCTCTGTCCGGATTCCTTGAGCATCTCTTCGGTAAAGTAGACACAGCCATAACCTGTTGCTTCCGGACGAATCAGGCTGCCACCATAGGACAGACCCTTGCCGGTCAGCACCGAGGTGAATTCATTGCGCAGGCGCTTGTACTGGCCGTACATATAGCCGATTTCGCGGGCGCCAACGCCGATATCCCCGGCGGGAATATCAAGATTCTCGCCAATGTGGCGCGACAGTTCGGTCATGAACGACTGGCAAAAGCGCATGACTTCGGCGTTACTCTTGCCCTTGGGGTCAAAGTCTGAGCCGCCTTTGCCGCCACCCATTGGCAGCGTTGTCAGCGCATTCTTGAATACCTGCTCGAAGGCCAGAAACTTGAGCACGCCCAGATTGACTGAGGGATGAAAGCGCAGGCCGCCCTTGTAGGGGCCAATAGCACTGTTCATCTGGATGCGATAGCCACGGTTGACGTGAACCTGACCCTTGTCGTCGGTCCAGGGCACGCGGAACATGATGGTTCGTTCGGGCTCGACCAGGCGCTGGATGATGCCGTTGTTGAGGTATTTCGGGTTAGCCTCGAGGAAGGGCCAGAGCGTGCTCAAGACTTCTTCGGCGGCCTGATGGAATTCAGGTTGGTCAGGGTCGCGAAGTTTAAGGTGCGCGAGACAGGCGGCGAGGCTATCGGTCATGGAAGGGTCACTTTTCTGAAAGAGTTTGACGAAACCGCGACACTCTACCAGAGCTTTATATGCACAGAAATAGTGCAAAATAATAATCGCGGGTATTGGTTGAAGATGCGCCCTTAGCCCTTTTCTAGAGGGTTAAGGGACGCATCCCAAGCTTCCATGCGCCAGGTTGGTGCAAAAAAACCTTTGCTCTGCGGAGTAAGAAGCAGGCCTGTTCAGGCCAGCTTCTTGTAGCGAACACGGTGGGGTTGGGCAGCAGCGTCGCCCAGTCGTTTTTTCCGGTCGGCTTCAAACTCAGCGTAATTGCCCTCGAAGAAGGACACTTTGCCGTCGTCCTCATAAGACAGGATATGCGTGGCAATGCGATCGAGAAACCAGCGATCGTGGGAAATCACGATTGCGGCGCCGGGAAAGTCCAGCAGGGCTTCTTCCAGTGCGCGCAGGGTTTCAACGTCCAGGTCGTTGGAGGGCTCATCCAGCAGCAGCACGTTGGCGCCCTGCTTCAGGGTCAGGGCCAGGTGCAGGCGGCCGCGTTCACCGCCGGACAGGTCCTTGACGAACTTCTGCTGGTCCGCACCCTTGAAGTTGAAACGACCGACATAGCCACGTGAGGGCACCTCGTAGTTACCGACCTTGATCATGTCGAAGCCGTCGGACACCTGCTCCCACACGCTCTTGTTGCCGTCGAGGTTGTCGCGACTCTGGTCGACGCTGGCAATCTGCACGGTCTCGCCGATGACGATCTCGCCGCTGTCGGGCTGTTCCCTGCCGGTAATCATGCGGAACAGTGTCGATTTGCCGGCACCATTACCACCAATCACGCCAACGATCGCACCCTTGGGGATGGTCAGGCTCAGGTCGTCGATCAGTACACGGTCGCCATAGGCCTTGCACACATTGTGCAGTTCGATGACCTTGTCGCCCAGCCGTGGGCCAGCCGGGATATAGATCTCGTTGGTTTCACTGCGCTTCTGGAATTCCTGCGACTGCATTTCCTCGAAGCGCTGAAGGCGCGCCTTGGATTTTGACTGACGCGCCTTGGCGCCCTGGCGTACCCACTCCAGTTCGGCTTTCATGGCCTTGGCATGGGAAGACTCCTGCTTGGCTTCCTGAGCCAGACGCGCGGCCTTCGATTCCAGCCACTGCGAGTAGTTGCCCTCAAAGGGGATGCCATGGCCGCGATCCAGTTCCAGAATCCAGCCGGCAACATTGTCAAGGAAGTAGCGATCGTGGGTGATGGCTACCACAGTGCCGGGGAAATCATGCAGGAATTGCTCAAGCCAGGCGACCGAGTCGGCATCCAGGTGGTTGGTTGGTTCGTCCAGCAGCAGCATGTCGGGGGCCGAAAGCAGCAGGCGGCACAGCGCAACCCGGCGCTTTTCACCGCCGGACAGGTGTTCGATACGGGCATCCCAGGCCGGCAGGCGCAGGGCGTCAGCGGCAACTTCAAGCTGACGATCCAGATTATGGCCGTCGGCCGCTTGCAATATGGCTTCCAGTTTGGCCTGTTCGGCAGCCAGTGCATCAAAATCAGCATCTTCTTCTGCATAGGCTGCATAGACTTCGTCCAGTCGCGCCTGGGCCTGCTTGATTTCGCCCACGGCCTCTTCCACTACGTCGCGTACGGTCTTGCTCGGGTCGAGTTCCGGCTCCTGGGGCAGATAACCGATCTTGATGCCCGGCATGGGCCGTGCCTCACCTTCAATCTCGGTATCGACACCCGCCATGATCCGCAAAAGGGTGGATTTTCCCGAACCGTTGAGGCCGAGCACGCCGATTTTGGCGCCGGGGAAAAAGGACAGGGAAATATCCTTGAGAATACGGTTCTTGGGCGGCACAACCTTGCCGACCCGGTTCATGCTGTACACAAATTGAGCCATGCTGTGAAAACCTGATGTGAGACAGAGAGCGGAGGTTTGCAGTGCGATGCCTTGGCAACGCCTGATGTGCTGGCAAGGCTAGCCGAACTGCGGCCTCAGGGCAAATCCAGGCTGAAGCAGACTGGCTCGGCAGGTCCTTTTGCCACTATAGTGGCAGCCAGTCTTATATGTGGACGATAAAAACATTTTGATGGATTACAACAGCCGCCTCGCATCCGATACCTCAGTGCTCTCGCAGTCTGATGGCACCCATGACGCACGCCGAATGGGCATGGGTGTCCTGATCATTGCCGGTGTGGCAGTGCTTTTGACTGTCCTGATGTTCTGGCAGGCATGGCAGGACTACCGTTTACTGCGCTTGCAGCATGAAGCCCAGGTTGAAGAGTCGGTCTGGCTTACGGCCAGCCAGATTGGCTTGAATCTGGAGGTCAAGTCCGCAGCTTTATCACAGTTGCTTGATCATCTCTATGAAGATGACCCGGCGCTGGCTCAGCAGTCGGTGTCGCAACTGCTCCCCGGTTTGCGCAGCCTCACTCCAGCTTCCTTGAGTAATTCGGTATCGTGGCAGGAAACCCCGCCCTGGATGCCCTCGGTACGCAGTCTGATGCTCAGTGGCCAGCCCTATGTCGTGGACTCGGACCTCAGCCGCTCAGTGTTGTACTGGGTGGTACCAAGCAGCCGCGTCGGACAATTCTGGGTCATCGAAGTGAATGATCGGGATATTTCCGGTCTGGTGTCCGCGCAACCTGCGCAGGGCTATGTCTGGCTGCTTGAGGATGCCGGTCGAGCCAGGGTGCTGGCACGACAGCAGGGCGATCGCCTGGTTTATCTGGACAACAAGGCTATGACTGCCCTGGAGCGTCAGCAGGTAGTGGTCAGCGCACCGGTGGATGGCAGCCTCTGGCAGGTAAGGGGGCTGGTCGAGGCGGACTATTACACGCAGCAGTTAGGGCAGTTATTACGCTTCAAGTTCTTTGTTGTGGGTTGCTTCGTACTGGTATTGCTGGTCATGATCTGGATGATTGCCCGGGACCGGCAAACCCACAGGCGTCTTCTGGCCAGTCGGCGTGCCAGTGACCAGCACGCCGATGATGTCGAGCGTCGCTACAGCGAGGTGTTCCAGACTGCCGGTATGGCCTTGTGTCAGCTGGATCTGGCGGATCTGCGTGACCGTTTGGTGCGCGAGGGTATTAACAATCAGGCCAGTCTGGACAGCTGGCTGGATGATCACCCACTGGAACATGGTGAGCTTTTCAGTCCAGTGCGCGTAATGGAAGCCAATGGCAGCATGCTGGAGTTGCTGGGGTTGTCTTCGTTGCAGGGGTTGGACGCGCTGCTCAAGCGTAATGAGCGGATACGTGCCAATACCGCCCGTTATCGTTTGCTGTTGACGGTGGTCAACCGTGACCGGCGTCTGGAAATGGAAACGCCGCTGCGCGCTGCCAATGGTGCCGCCCGCTATGTTTGGTTGGTCATGACCCTGCCCGAGCGGATAGAGGATTACCACGCCGTTGCGCTCAGCATGACGGACATCACTGCCCGTCGACGCATAGAGCTGTCCATGGTCGAGCGTGAACGCTTCTGGTCACGGGCGCTGCGGGCGGTACCCGATGTGGTCTTTATCCGCGACATGCCGCGCCAGCGTTTTGTGTACACCAATAGAAAGTTTGCTTTGATGCTTGGTTATAGCCCGGAAGAAGCGGCCGAGTTGCCGGTCGACTACCGTGACCGTCTGCTGCATCCCGATGATGCGGAATCAATGCGCATCAATCGCAATTTGCAGCAGGTGCTAACCGACGGCGCGGTACAGGAAAGCCGTCTGCGCTGGCGGCACAAGGATGGCAAATGGCATTGGTTCAGTCTGCGGGTCAAGGCGCTGTCGCGTCTACCCGATGGCCGGGTGCGTCAGGTGATCGGGGTGGTGCGCGATATCACCGAGCAGGCTGGCGCCCTTGATGAGTTGCAGGCCAGTGAAGAGCGCTACCGTTTGCTGGCAGAAAATATCAATGACGTGATCTGGGCCAGCGATGTGGATTTTCGCCTCAACTATATCAGCCCCTCGGTGACTGCACTGCTTGGTTATACCCCGGATTATCTGATCAGTAAGGGTTTCAGCGACATCGTTGCCGGCAAGGAATATAACCAGTTCATGGGGTTGGTGCTGCGTGAGTTGAAGCCGCAATTGGCTGATCCTGAGGCCGCCAGAGTCCTGCGCGAGCAGGGGTTTCACCGGCAGATCAGCTTTGATTGTCTGCGCGCCAATGGCACCAAATGTCCGATCGAGTTGCGCCTGTCATTGATGTGGGATGCCGAGGGGCGCTTTCTCGGCCTGCTGGGCATTGCCCGCGATATCACCGAGCAGCGCCGAACCGAAAACCGGCTGCGTATGGCGGCCACCGTGTTTGAAAACACCACGGGAGGCATTGTGGTCACCGATCCTGCTGGCTACATAGTGCAGGTCAATGACAACTTCTGTCAGATTACTGGCTACAGCGTACCTGAGGTGATTGATCAGTTACCGCACATGCTGGCCTCCGATCGTCACGAAACAAGTTTCTACACCGATATTCGCGATACCCTGCAGCAGCAGGGGCGATGGGAAGGGGAAATCTGGCCCCAGCGCAAGAACGGCGAAGCCTTTCCGGCCTGGGCGGGCATTACGGCAGTGCAGGACAATGAGGGCGATCTGGTCAGTTATGTCGGATTTTTTGTCGACATCAGTGAGCGCAAGGCAACCGAAGCGAGAATCGAAACGCTCGCCTACTACGATGGGTTAACCGGGCTGGCGAACCGCACCTTGTTTCAGGATCGCCTGAAGACCGCGCTGCAACTGGCCGCCAGACGGGGCGATTGGCTGGTGGTGCTGTTTCTCGATCTGGATCGCTTCAAGCCGATCAACGATACCCTTGGGCATGCCGCTGGTGATGTCATGTTGCGTGAGGTTGCGCGCCGTCTCAGGGAGTGTGTGCGCGAAAGCGACACCCTCGCACGCATGGGCGGGGACGAGTTCACGCTGCTGCTAGGCGGTTTGGTCAGTCGCGAGGCGGCCATGGCAGCGGCTATCCATGTTGCCGAGAAAATCCTCGCACAGCTGACCCCCGCTTTTATATTGCAGGAGCGCGAGTTCTTTATCAGCGCCAGTATCGGCATGGCCTTGTCGCCGCAGGATGGTGAGGAGGTCAATGTTCTGCTTAAAAATGCTGATACGGCCATGTATCACGCCAAGGCCATGGGCAAGGATACGTTTCAGTTTTATCAGGCTGAAATGAATGCCAGTGCGCTTGATCGGCTGAGCCTGGAGGCGGACTTGCGCCGGGCCTTGCATGACAACGCCTTTGAGCTGCACTTTCAGCCGCAATTCGATTGCGCAACACGCCGCCTGACCGGGGCGGAAGCGCTGTTGCGTTGGCAGCATCCGCAGCGCGGGGCGATCTCTCCAGCTGAGTTCATTCCCATTGCGGAAGAAATCGGTCTGGTTGGCGTGCTTGGTGAGTGGGTAATGGATCGAGCTTGTCAACAGATGGCGGCGTGGCGCGCGAAGGGCTATCAGTTGCCACGGTTATCCATCAACCTGTCGGCGCGGCAATTTGCCGAGGGGAGCTTGAGTGAGCAGGTGGGTGCGGTACTGTCGCGCTATCAGCTTGATCCAGCCAGCATTGAGCTGGAATTGACCGAGAGCGTATTGCTGCAGGATGTCGAAGAAACCATGCAGGCGCTGGCAGCACTCAAGGCGCTGGGTGTGTATATTGCGGTTGATGACTTCGGAACCGGCTACTCATCGCTCAACTATCTCAAGGACTTTCCGATCGATACCCTGAAAATTGATCGCAGTTTTATCCATGCCATGCATGCTGGTAATCGCGACAGTCGTTTGGCCAAGGCCATTGTCGCCATGGGTCGCAGCCTGCAGTTGCGTGTGGTGGCCGAGGGCGTGGAAACCCTGGAGCAGATGGGCTTGTTGATCGGCTTTGGCTGTGACGAGGTGCAGGGCTACCTGTTGGGTCGGCCGCAATCGGTTGAGGCGTTCGAACGGACGGTGTTGAATGCCCAGCCCTGAGCGGCTGAGGTATTGTTGAAACGAATTTGTTTGCTGCTTGAGTGCTTTTCATGTGCCAGAAGCGGCTGCTTGCGTTAAAATGCCACCCTTCTTTTTGAATGTCCTTGCAGGGGGGCTCCCGATGTTTAGCCGTTCCAACGATATTGCTGCTTTCGATCCTGAACTCTGGGCTGCCATGCAGCAGGAGTCTGTGCGTCAGGAAGATCACATCGAGCTGATCGCCTCCGAAAACTATACCAGCCCGGCCGTCATGCAGGCCCAGGGTTCGGTGCTGACCAACAAATATGCCGAAGGGTATCCGGGCAAACGCTATTACGGCGGCTGCGAGTTTGTCGACATTGCCGAGCAATTGGCCATCGACCGTGCCAAGCAACTGTTCGGCGCCGATTATGCCAACGTTCAGCCGCACGCCGGTTCACAGGCCAATGCGGCCGTATTCCAGGCGCTGCTGACCCCGGGTGACACCATTCTGGGTATGAGTCTGGCCCACGGCGGTCATCTGACCCACGGTGCCAGCGTGAACTTTTCCGGCAAGCACTACAACGCCGTGCAATATGGCATCAACACCGATACCGGTCTGATTGACTATGACGAAGTCGAAGGCCTGGCCGTCGAGCACAAGCCGAAGATGATCATCGCCGGCTTCTCCGCCTATTCTCAGGTATTGGACTTTGCGCGCTTCCGTGCCATTGCCGACAAGGTTGGTGCCTATCTCTTTGTTGATATGGCTCACATTGCCGGCCTGGTTGCCGCAGGTGTTTATCCCAACCCGGTTCCCTTTGCCGACGTGGTTACCACGACTACTCACAAGACCCTGCGTGGTCCGCGTGGTGGCCTGATTCTGGCGCGTGCCAATGAAGCGTTGGAAAAGAAATTGAACTCGGCGGTATTCCCCGGTGGTCAGGGTGGCCCATTGATGCACGTGATTGCCGCCAAGGCGGTGTGCTTCAAGGAGGCCATGAGTGATGAGTTCAAGGCCTATCAGAAGCAGGTTGTCAAGAACGCCCAGGCTATGGCCGGGGTGTTTATTGGTCGGGGTTTTGATGTGGTTTCCGGTGGCACCGAGAACCACCTTTTCCTGTTGTCATTGATCAAACAGGACATTACCGGAAAGGACGCCGATGCAGCGTTGGGTCGGGCGCATATCACCGTAAACAAGAATGCCGTGCCGAATGACCCGCGCTCGCCCTTCGTTACCTCGGGTCTGCGTATCGGTACACCGGCAGTCACTACCCGTGGCTTCAATGAAGAAGATTGCCGCGAACTGGCTGGCTGGATCTGCGATGTGCTGGAAAACATGGGTGATGAGTCGGTGATCGAGCGCGTGCGCAGTCAGGTGCAAAGTATTTGTGGCCGTCTGCCGGTTTACCGTGATTAAGCCAAACTTGCGCACAAGAACCCGCCTTCCGGCGGGTTTTTTATAGCCATTGAAGCAGCAAAGGGGCAAGATCGAGTGCAGGTGTCGCTCAAGGCGCAAGCCTGTTTAATCAGGGCCATGCTATTGATGTTATGGGTTATTCGTTATTGCAGTCTGTGCTGGGCATTGCTCGCCTGTTCGATGCTGTGGGCTGAGTCGCGACCACAGGTTGAGGTTGGTCTTACCCCTTTCCCCGGTTACGCCTATCTGAATGACCAGGGTGAGCCAGCCGGTCATACGGTTGACCTTGCCAGTGCGTTGCTGGATCAGGCGGGCTATTCCTACCGCTTGCGCCTGATGCCTGCGGCGCGTATCTGGCTGGGGCTCGCCGATGGCAGTGTGCATTTGTGGCCGGGTGTCCTGACACGGCCAGATATGGCCAAAGAGATTCAATCGATCAGACGTGATTTTGGCCGCATTAGTTTGAGCCTGTATGCCCGGCATGACGAGCGCTTGCCTGACTGGCCCAGTGGGTTGGCTGGCAAGCGGCTGATTACCGTGACCAACTATCAGTACGCCAATGAAATCCAGTTGTTGTTCGCGGATGCCTCGCTGGCGATAGATGTGCAGCGCAGTGCTTCAGCGTCGGGTGCACTGGAAATGCTCTTGCGCGGACGTGGTGATTATTTGTTGCATTATCGCGGCCAGATTGACCCGCTGCTGGCAGTCAGGGGGCTTGATCCCCTGCCTAGCCAACTGCTGATGAGTCCGTCAATTGACTATATGTTATCGAGGCATTCTGGTTACGCCGATCAATTGCAGCGTGACCTTGAAGCGGCCTACGACACCCTGCTGGAGCAGGGTGTTGAGATGGACGTAACCCGCCGTTGAGCGCGCCCTGAAAAAGGGCTTGTGCTGCCGCGCCAGGATTTTCCAGGCTGAAATATTCAGTTGCAACTCTTGATGTGCGCTGCTTGAATAACCAGCTTGGCGCGTGTGCTTGGCGGAATATCTGTGCAAGGACGCGAGCGTTATTTATTCCAGCGGACGGTAGACAATGACAATACAGAATTATCGGGTGTATTTTGCAGGTCATCTGGTTGAAGGTGTGACGCCGGAAGCGGCCAAGGCCGGCTTGATTCAGTTGGGCATGAATGAAGCGCAGGCGTCCAGCCTGACGGCTCTGAGGCCAGCCACGATCAAGCGAAACCTGAGCCGTGATCAGGCGCTGAAATATCAACAGCGCTTGCAGGCTGCTGGTCTGCTGGTTGAAATCGAGATGGAGCTGGCCTTGATGCCCTCCGATGACGCCCCTGATCTCGCCCAGGCTGCCGCAAAAGCCGAGCAGGATGAGTCCCCTGGTACCTGGCATGCTGCCCCCGCCATGCGCGCTCAGGCTGCGGAACCGGCTACGGACACGGAGCGTTTCAGCGCCCGCGAACCAACCCGCAGCCACGCCACTGAGGTGCCTGTTGAAAGGCGCATCGAGCCTATCCGTTTTACCGGTAACGGTAGCGAGTACTTTGGTATCTGGATCGTCAATATTCTATTGATGATAGTGACCCTGGGTTTCTACGCCCCCTGGGCCAAGGTGCGTAATGCGCAGTATTTCTATGGGCATACCGAGCTCGATGGCAGCAGCTTCCAGTATCTGGCCGATCCCTGGGTGATTTTCCGTGGTCGCCTAGTTGCGATTGTCGCCGTGATCATCTGGGCTGTCGCGTCCGAGTTCTATCCGATTGCGGGCTTGATTCTTGTTTTGCTGTTCCTTCCTCTGCTGCCGTGGATTGTTGTGCGGAGTCTGAAGTTTCATGCGGTCAATAGTGCCTGGCGCAATATCCGGTTCAACTTCAATGGCACTTATGGCGGCGCCTGCATGGTCCTCTTTGTCTGGCCACTGGTGGCATTGCTGACACTTTTCCTGGCCTTCCCTCTGAGCATGTACAAGGCTCAGGCCTGGCGGATTGATAACACCTATTTTGGCACCATGCCGTTCAGACTCAAGGCCAGCGCTGGCGACTTTTTTCTGTTCTTCCTCAAGCTGATGCTGATCGCTGCGGGCTTTGGCGTGGTTTCTTCTGCCTTGAGTGCTGCTATTTCGCCCTGGTTGGGTATGCCGGTCCTGTTTGCAGGTTACCTGGTGCTGTTTGGGTATTTCATGGCGGGTTTGCAGAATCTGATTCTTGGCTCGACGGTGTTGGGTATGCACAACCTGCATTCAAACCTTGGCAAGGGCAGAATACTCTGGATTTTCATGACCAACAGCATCCTGGTTGTGCTTACTCTGGGGCTTTACACACCCTGGGCCAAGGTGCGCATGGCGCAGTACATGATGAGTTGTACCCAGCTTGAAGTCAGCGGTGATCTTGACCATTTCATTGCCGCAGAAACCGAGCGTACCAGTGCGCTGGGACAGGAATTGGGAGAAGCCTTTGATGTTGGCGTCTCCTTCATCTGAGCCGACTGTCAGTGGGCTGTTCTTTGACGGCAAGCGTAGCCAGGGTTTTGCTGCGCAACTGTCGCGGCAGGGGCAGAGTCTTTGTCTGAGCTATGCAGACCAGTCGTTGGTGCTGGCCGTCAGCGAACTGCGTTTGGGTGTCCAGGTCGGCAAGGCACGCAGCTATCTCAGTCTGGAGCAGGGTGGTGTTTTTGAGTCGGCCGATCAGGCCGGACTCATGGCGTTGGCCCGCGCCACCAAGGTGCCCGGTGCCGGCGGTGGCTTGCAGCGACTCGAGGGCAATCTGCGGCTTATCCTGATCAGTGCCGTCATTGTGCTCGCGGTGCTGGCAGGTAGTCTGGTATTCGGTATTCCCTGGTTATCCAAGGTGGTTGCCAACCAGATTCCAGTCAGCATGGAAGTGGAGATGGGTAAGCAGACGCTGGAGGCCATGGAGCGCCTGTACATGTCGCCCAGTCAACTCGATGACGCGCGGCTGGCAGAGGTGCGAGACGCCTTTGAACCCTATCTTGCGGCCCTTGCAGAACGTCAGCCCGAGCAAAGTCTGACGGTCCTTTTTCGCGATAGTGATACGTTTGGCGCCAATGCCTTTGCCTTGCCGGGTGGCATCGTGGTGTTTACCGATGATCTGCTGACCCTGGCTGAACAGGATGAGGAGCTGGTGGCCATCCTGGCGCACGAAGTGGGCCATGTGGTGCATCGACACAGTTTACGCAGCGCTATCCAGAGCTCCCTGGCGCTTTGGCTGGTGTTCGCCATCAGTGGTGATTTGTCAGCGGCCTCGGATCTGTCTACGGTCTTGCCGGCACTGATTGCCAGTATGAGTTATTCGCGGGCTATGGAACGTGAGGCGGATGCCTTCTCGCTGGCTTTCATGCGTGATCACGGGCTGCCCCCGGTGCACTTTGCCAATATCATGCGGCGACTGGACAGTGATGCCTCGGAAGAGGGTGGGGTGGGTGATTTTCTTTCAACGCACCCGCCAACACCGGAGCGCATAAGGGCTTTTGAGGAATAAAAAGGTATTCCCTGCAGCCTGATATCAGGCTGCAGGGAAAGGTTCAGTGCAGGTTGAGCGTGCGCAGTGTGCGTTCGCGAACCTGCTTCAGCAACGCGGCGTCATCGATCAATGATTGGCCGTAAGAGGGCACCAGTTCGCGCATGCGACTTTGCCATTCAGGGCTGGCCATCCGATCCTTGAAGCAGCGCTCCAGAACGTCGATCATTGCATGAACTGCGGTAGACGCGCCGGGTGACGCACCCAGCAGCGCTGCCAGGCTGCCGTCCTTGGCCGCTACCAGTTCAGTGCCGAACTCGAGTTTGCCATGGCCTTGGGCGTCCTTCTTGATGATCTGCACGCGCATGCCCGCATCCTGCAACGCCCAGTCCTTTTCTGTCGCTTGAGGAAAGAAGTTGCGCAGGGAGGCGACCCTGTCCTTGTGCGACTGAAAGGACTCGGCAATCAGATAGCGCGTCAAATCCATGTTGTCTCGGCCAACGGCCATCATGGGTGCCAGATTACTGGTTTTGACCGAGCTGATCAGATCAAAGACCGAGCCTTTTTTCAGGAACTTGGTGGTGAAACCGGCAAAAGGACCAAAGAGCAGGGCCGGCTCACCGTTGATGATGCGAGTATCCAGATGCGGTACTGACATCGGCGGAGCGCCAACCGGAGCCTTGCCGTAGACCTTGGAGTGATGTCGCTGAACGATGTCAGGCTTCTTGCACACCAGCCACTGACCACTTACCGGAAAACCACCATAGCCTTCGCTTTCATCGATATGACATTTCTGCAGCAGCGGCAGTGAGCCGCCGCCGGCACCGATGAACACAAACTTGGCATTGATGGTTTTCTCTTCGCCGGTTTTGTCATCCTCGACGGCAACACGCCAGTGACCTTGCTTGCTCTTTTTCAAGCTGTGCACTGAATGGCTCAGACACAGTTCAAAGGCGTCCAGTTGCTGAAGATGTTTGACCATACTGCGGGTCAATGAGCCAAAGTCGACGTCAGCACCGTGGTTGACACGGGTTGCTGCCACGGTTTGCTTGGCATCGCGCTGGTCCATCACCAGCGGCATCCAATCGCGGATTTCCTCGGCTGACTCGCTGTATTGCATCTCTGCAAAAAGGTGGTGGGCGCTGAGCAGGGCATGGCGTTTGCGCAAAAAGGCCGCGTCCTTGTCGCCCCAGACAAAGCTCTGGTGTGGTGTCGGATTGATGAATGTCGGCGGCGCCGGAAGTATCTTCTGCTCTACCAGATAGGTCCAGAACTGCAGAGTCACCTCGAAGGAGGCATTGATAGCCAGGGCTCGATCAATATTGATGCTGCCGTCGGGGGCTTCCGGGGTGTAGTTCAGCTCACAGTAGCCAGCATGGCCTGTTCCCGCGTTGTTCCAGCCATCCGTGCTTTCGTGGGCAACGTGGTCCAGACGCTCGACCAGGGTAATGGTCATGGCTGGATCCAACTGTTTGAGCAACATTCCCAGAGTGGCGCTCATGACGCCACCTCCGACCAGCAAAACGTCTACGTTGCTTGCGGTCATTAACATGTCGCCTCTTGCATGAAAATCTGTCTCAATAATACCGTTTAATCACAGCGAGTAACACTCTCGAACACCTGTCCAAAGGTATATCTTGCGCTTTTTTTTATTAACACATTTTTTCATTTTCATCCTTGTTCTGAATCATGGCGATGCCTGGGTCACTGCTTTATGCTGATCGGGTTTGATTGGTGTGCAGATTGACGGGGCAGGATATGGAACGACTGAGCGTTGTAGGTGGGGGGGTTATTGGCTGTTTGACAGCACTGCATTTATTGGAACGGGGTTACGCAGTAACCCTGTTCGATAAAGGCTTGACCGGTCAGGAGTCATCCTGGGCCGGGGGCGGGATAGTGTCGCCACTCTACCCATGGCGTTATGTTGAACCGGTCAGTGCATTGGCCGAGGCCTCCCAGGTCGCCTATCCGCTGTTGAACAGGCAGCTTTTTGCGACGACGGGCATTGATCCTGAACTCACCCCCTGTGGCCTTCTATGGCTCGACCATAGCGAGCAAAAAGCTGCTTTGGAATGGGCTTCAGCGCATGCCAAACCGATTGTTGAAGTGGATCAGAACTTTATTTATCGCCAGGTACCTCAGTTGCGCCAGGGTTACAGCAGGGCGCTCTGGCAGGCCGATCTGGCCAATGTGCGAAACCCCAGGTTGATGCGCGCGTTGCGCGCGCGTTTGTTGCAGTTCGCGCATTTTCAGTTGCATGAGCAGAGTCCAGTCGATGGCCTGCTGATTGAACAGGGACGGGTCTCTGGTGTGCGCTGCGGCGATGCAAGGATCCCGAGCGAAGCGGTAGTCCTGGCTGCGGGTGCCTGGAGCGGTGACTGGCTGGCCGGGCTGGGCTTGGCTTTGCCGGTCAAACCGGTCAAGGGGCAGATGCTGCTTTACCGTCGTGCGCCGGGCTGGCTACCGAGCATGGTGTTATTCGATGGCCGCTATGCCATACCGCGACGAGATGGCCATATTCTTATCGGCAGTACGCTGGAGCATGCCGGTTTTGATTACAGCACTACGGATGCGGCGCTGGCGTCCCTGCGTGCTTCGGCTGAGGCCTTGTTGCCCGATCTGGCAGACAACCAGCCGGTGGCGCAGTGGGCTGGTCTGCGACCCGGTTCGCCGGATGGCGTGCCCTTTATTGGCGCCGTACCCGGTTATGACGGACTGTGGTTGAATGCCGGGCATTACCGCAATGGTCTGGTTCTGGCGCCGGCATCCTGTGCCTTGCTGGCTGATCTGATCAGTGGCAGTAAACCGCTGATTGATCCGGCCGCCTATAACCCCGCTGATCGACTGCAGGCGCTGTAGATCAGGCGGGTCAATCCTCCAGGCCGAGCTTCTTCAAGCGGTACCGTAATGATCGAAAGGTCAGCCCCAGGCGCTTGGCGGCCGCGGTCTTGTTCCAGCGGGTTTCTTCGAGTGCCTGAGTGATCGCCGTTCTCTCGATGTTGTCGAGGAAGTCTTCCAGAGAGTCAATCTCGTTGAGGTTTGAAGACGGGTTGCCTTTGCTGTTGCTGGACAATGCCGAAAGATGCAGATCGTCGACTCGAATTGTCTGGCCTTCGCACAGGGTAAATGCCCGCTCCAATACATTTTCCAGTTCCCTGACATTGCCCGGAAAGCGGTAATTGCATAGCGACTCGAGACTCTCACGCGCCAACTCGGGCGCTGGTATCTGGTTACGGTCAGCCAGTCTGGCAAGGATATGTCGGCTAAGCAGGGGGATATCTTCACGGCGTTCGCGCAATGGCGGGACACGCAGCTCTATAACGTTGATCCGGTAGAACAGATCCTGGCGAAAGCGTCCAGCCGCCACTTCTGCGGCGAGATCTTTGTGGGTAGCACAGAGCAGACGTATATCAACAGCTTCTTCCTGCTGGGTACCCAAGGGACGCACAGCCTTTTCCTGAATGGCACGGAGCAACTTGACCTGCATGGCCATGGGCAGGTCGGCGACCTCGTCAAGGAACAGGGTGCCGCCCGATGCAGCCTGAAACAGTCCGGGCTTGTCTGCGACTGCGCCGGTGAAGCTGCCCTTGCGGTGGCCAAAAAATTCACTTTCCATCAATTCTGAGGGGATCGCGCCGCAGTTGACCGGCACAAAGGGCTGGTCATTGCGCGAACCGAGGGCGTGAATCCGGCGTGCGACCAATTCCTTGCCGCTGCCGGACTCACCGCTGATATACAGCGGGGCCTGGCTGCGTGCCAGTTTGTTGATCTGCTTGCGCAGCTGCAGGATAGGCGGTGAAATCCCAAGAATCGGATCGTCCTCGACCAGTCCACTGTCCTGTTCGGTGCTCGGCGTCAAGCGCAGCGCACTGTTGACCAGATCCCGCAGGCGCTGCAAGTCAACCGGCTTGGTCAGGAAGTCAAATGCGCCCGCCTTGAGCGCGCAAATAGCCGTATCCAGGCTGCCATAGGCGGTAATCATGGCGATGGGGGTGTGCGGATGGTGCAGCTGGATATGACGGACAATGTCCAGTCCATCACCATCAGGCAGGCGCATATCGGTCAGGCACAGATCGAAGCGCTGCGTCGCCAGCTGCTGCATGGCTTCGGTCACGTTGACTGCACTGCGGGTCCTGACCTGCATACGCTGCAGGGTCAAGTCCAGTAGCTCAAGAATATCGGGTTCGTCGTCAATGATGAGCACCAGCGGTTGCTTGCTATCGTTCATTGGCCTGACTCTGTTTGCTGTCCATGTGGTCAATCATACAAGACGTTTGGGGTGGGCAAAGGTAATCCGCATGCAGCTTCCGCGGGGGAACA
This sequence comes from Halopseudomonas sp. 4NH20-0008, assembly GCF_057548395.1. Lineage (NCBI taxonomy): Bacteria > Pseudomonadati > Pseudomonadota > Gammaproteobacteria > Pseudomonadales > Pseudomonadaceae > Halopseudomonas > Halopseudomonas sp. 4NH20-0008. Next base: position 37,198 of record NZ_BAAJMD010000001.1, on the reverse strand, counting down.
GTGGCTCGTATTCGAGACGCGCCTGATTGCTTTCGCATAGCTCGCGGGAGATATACAGGCCCAAACCGGTGCCCGAGGACTCGGTAGTGTAAAAGGGTTCGAAAATATGCGAAACATGCTCCTCGGCAATACCTGGGCCGTGATCGATGATCTCGAGGGTGGGTAGCTCACTGTCAGGGTGCAGGTACAGTTTCAGCCAAATGGTTCTGTTGCTGCCCGCTTTGCCGCTGTATCGAAAGGCGTTCTGGCAAAGGTTGTCGAGTACCTGATTAAGCTGGCCCGGGTCCATGCGTGTCATGATGCCAGGCTGATCAATAGTCAGTTCAAGGTTGTCTGATGCAGGATTGATGAGGCTGAATGACTCACTGAACTGTTCCAGCCAGAGTGCCAGATCGACCAGTTGCGGCTCGCTGGCGCGCCGCCGTGAGAGTTCCAGTACGGTTTCGATAACCTTGTTCATGCGTTGGGAGTGCTGCTGGATGATTTGCGCCAGGCGCTTGTCCTGATCATCAATAACCGTGGATTCGTTGAGAAGCTGGGCGGCATGACTGATAGCGCCAAGTGGATTGCGGATTTCATGGGCAATACTGGCGGTCAGTCGGCCCAGCGAGGCCAGCTTCAGCTGTTGTGCTTGCTGGGCTACCTGGGTGTTGTCATCAAGAAAGATCAATAATGTCTCATCGTGTTCGGAAATCAGCGGCTTGAAGTTGGCCATGATTTCAGTCCCACCACTGTGGTTATGGAAGGGTTGGGTACGAATCGAGGGATTGCTCTGCCATTGTCTGAGCCGTTGGGTCAGACTGGGTGACAGCTGATTGAGCGCTGAGTCACGGGCAATGTCGGTGCCCAGCATGCGGGCTGCCGCCTCGTTGGCGAGTAATACCTGGTGGTTATTGCCGACCACCATTATTCCAGTGCGCATGCGTTGAATAATCAGCTGATTGATCTTTTCCATGCTGGCAAGGCTGGCGGCTTGTTGCTGGGCCAGGCTTTCTGACTGCCGCAGGCGTCTGCTCAGGCGTTGCACAAAGAGCGCGACGGCAAAGTAGATACAGCCAATGACCCCCACCTGCAAGTAGCTTTGGGTGGTGGCGGGATTAGACAGGCTAAGGAAAAAAGTCAGGTAAATGATCGCCAGGCTGGCCAGCGCCGGTAACAGTAGTCCAACGCGGCCATGTAGCAGAATATTGCCGACAGCCACAGGGATGATCAGTAGATTGCCAAAGCCGCTGCCAGCGCCACCCGCCGAATAGAAGATGACGCCGAGCAGAATGATATCGAGCACCGAGAGGGTAAAGAGGTGGATATCACGGCGGATCTGATGCAGCAAGAGTGCAATGAGAACGTTGATGAACAGATAGAACCAGCTGGCCTTTTCATACAAGCCTGAGTTATTCAGCTCAAGCAGGCCATCCTGCAGTGATGAGCTGGTCAGAATAGTCAGAAAAAAGCCGAGAATGACGCGGTAGATATTGTAATAGCGCAGAATTCTCGGGCGCTGGGAGTCGGTACTGATGTCAGTCATGGGGCCCGGCATCACGGTGTTCGCTGCTGCAGTACCAGTGTTTTCCTTCGCGTATGGCATGATTTTCGGGCAGGTTCAGCTTGCAGTGAGCGCAGCGCACCATCAGTGCGGTTTTCTGCTCGCCGCCAGCGGTTTTTTGCCATGCCTGGAAACGACGCCATAGCATCATCACAGCGACGATCAGCAGAATCAGAACAAGCAGTTTGAATAAGCCCATCAGGTGGCATCCATTGACAATGTCGGACCAGTGTAGCCCATGCCGCAGCCGCGCCAAAGGGGCGCGGCGCGGTAGATGATTGCCGGCGACAGACGCATGCCTGACAATATGCCCATTCTGAATCAGGAGATAGACAATGAACGCGAACCTCCGCGTTGTGATGGCGCAGTTGAATCTGCGTGTCGGGGATATTAGGAGCAATCTTGAGCGCATTGTCGAATCCGCCATAACGGCGCGCGATGAGCTTCAGGCCCGCGTGATCCTGTTTCCCGAGCTGTCATTGTGTGGCTATCCACCTGAAGATCTGCTGTTGCGTTCGAGCATGCAGGCCCGAATCGACTGGGCCCTGCAGCAACTATGTGAGCGTGTACAGGGCATTTATATGGTGGTGGGATATCCCTGGCAGGAAAAGGGCCTTTGCTACAACCGTGCTGCGGTGATTGCCGATGGCAGCCTGCTGGCCCATTACAGCAAGCAGCATCTGCCCAATTACAAGGTGTTTGATGAAAAGCGTTATTTCGCTGAGGGCGACAGCCCCAGTGTGCTGGATATCGACGGTCTGCCCGTGGCCTTGAGTATCTGTGAGGACATCTGGCAGCCCTCGCCCATGGCCCAGGCCCATGCCGCCGGAGCCAGGCTGATGTTGAATCTGAATGCCTCGCCCTTTCACATGGGCAAGCAGGCTGAGCGCGAAGACGTGCTGCGCGAGCGCTGCAGCGAAGGCAGTATGCCGGTGATTTATGTCAACCAGGTCGGCGGCCAGGATGAGCTGGTCTTTGACGGTGGCTCGGTGGCTATGCAGGCCGACGGCAGGGTGGCGCTACGTGCGCCAGCCTATGTCGAGGGCTTGTACCCGGTTGATGTCCTGTATGACGATCATCGGGTGCAATTGCGTCAGGGCAGTCTGGCGCCATTGCCTGAGCTTGAGGCCAGCGTCTATCAAGCGCTGGTTGTCGGGGTGCGCGACTATATTGGTAAAACAGGCTTCAGAGGTGTACTGCTGGGGCTTTCGGGTGGAATCGACTCGGCGCTGACCCTGGCAATTGCCGTTGATGCTCTTGGCCCGGACCGCGTCGAAGCCGTCATGATGCCCTATCATTACACCTCCAGCATGAGCCTTGAGGATGCCGAAGCACAGGCACGTACTCAGCGGGTTACCTACCGAGTACTGTCTATCGCGCCCATGGTTGAGGCGTTCATGCAGATCCTGGAGCCGGTATTTGCCGGGTTGCCGCGCGATACCACCGAGGAAAACCTGCAGTCGCGCTGCCGGGGTGTCGTGCTGATGGCACTGTCGAATAAAACCGGCGCGCTGGTGTTGACCACGGGTAACAAAAGCGAAGTGGCGGTGGGTTATGCCACGCTATACGGCGACATGGCGGGTGGTTTTGATGTGCTCAAGGATGTCCCCAAGACACTGGTATTCCGTTTGGCGGAGTACCGTAATCGGCTTGGTCCGGTGATCCCGCAGCGGGTCATTGATCGCCCGCCTTCTGCCGAGTTGGCGCCGGATCAGAAGGATGCAGATTCGTTGCCGGCCTATCCTGAGCTCGATGAAATCCTTCGCCTCTATGTAGAGCATGACTTGTCAGCCAGCGCCATTGTCGCAGCGGGGTTTGATCAGGATGTGGTACACAGGGTGGTCAAACTGGTTGATCGCAATGAGTACAAGCGTCGACAGGCGGCAGTGGGGCCCCGTATTACCCAACGAGGCTTTGGTCGCGACCGCCGTTATCCGATCACATCAGGTTGGGCTGTGGAAGACTAGGCACGAATCTGATCCTTGCAGGATAAAAAAACCGGCCTTTGGGCCGGTTTTTCAATACTTAGTCAAACAGCCCGAAGGTGATTCTGCTCCAGATTGAGCGCGACGGGGCTTCATCTGCTGGGGCGCGAATATCCGCTGGCAGGGCATCGAGGGCATTGCGATATTGTGCCTGCATTTCGCGCTCCATCTGCGTGCCCTGGTTGCGCGAGGGCGGCGTCAATACCTTGTCCAGTAAACCTGTGGTCATGCTGCGAAAGCGTCCGGCTTCAGCTTTGGCAGGTTCAACATGGTGGCGAAATTCGCCGCTGCTCAAGCTGGGGTGCTCGGGGTAGTTCATTTGCAATGTCAGCAGGGCGGTATCAGCCAGATCAGGCATGGCCAGACGCTGATAGCCTTCGACCATGATGGCCAGTCCGTCAGCCACCGAAGGTGTCTGCTGGAAATTTTCGACGATGTAACGACCGCGGTTGACGGCAGCCAGATTGGCCTGACGCTTCAGGTAATAATGGGCCACATGCACGTCATAGGCGGCCAGCAGGTTACGCAGATAAACCATGCGCAGTCGTGCATCCGGGGCATAACGACTGTCCGGGTAGCGACTCACCAGTTGGGCGAACTCATTGAAGGAGTCACGTGCGGCGCCAGGATCGCGGCGGGTCATATCCAATGGCAGAAAGCGCTCAAAGATACCCCGGTCACGGTTGAACGAGGCCATGCCGCGCATGTAGTAGGCATAGTCGACGTTGGGGTGCTGGGGGTGCAGACGAATAAAACGATCAGCCGAAGATTTGGATGCCTCAGGCTCCATATTCTCGTAGTAGGCGTAAATCAGCTCGAGCTGGGCCTGCTGGGCAAAGCGACCGAAAGGATAGCGTGACTCGAGTGCCCGAAGCTTCTCAATTGCTGCCGCGTAACTGTTGGCATCCAGATCCAGCTGAGCCAGCTGATAGAGTTCGGACTCACTGAGCGACTCGTCGAGCACGACGTTTGAGGAGCAAGCGGCCAGAAGGGCAAGCAAACCGACCAGCAGAAGGTGTTTCATCGACATAGTTGATTTCCGGATGGACGACCTCGTGCTGTTGCCCGGACAGCCGTCCTGTTATAGTTGGGACCTGTTTGCAGTCCGCCGGTCAGCCCGGTTACCGGCTGCAAAGTAGCCGTATTTAACCACAGCGTGGAGCCGAAACCAAAAAGGATTCAGCTTTGCCATTGCGCCCCGGCGCCTTCCAGTGAGTTCCGCATGTCTGATCGTATCCGCCTGTCTGCCCAAGTCACCCCCGAGAGTGGCGGTCAACGCCTTGACCAAGTGGCGGCCCAATTGTTCCCCGATTTTTCCCGCTCGCGTTTGCAGGGCTGGATCAAGGATGGCAGCCTCACTCTGGACGGGCGCAGTGTGCGGCCCCGTGACACGGTATTTGGTGGCGAAAAGCTTGAGCTGGACGCCGAGCGTGAAATTCAGGGTGAGTGGCAGGCCGAGGCCATCGATCTGGATATTCTGTATGAGGACCATGCCTTGCTGGTCATCAACAAGCCTGCGGGGCTGGTTGTGCATCCGGCGGCCGGGCATGCCGATGGCACCTTGCTGAATGCGCTGTTGCACCATGCCCCTGACTTGGCCAAGGTGCCGCGCGCGGGCATTGTGCACCGCCTGGACAAGGACACCACGGGCCTTATGGTGGTGGCAAAAACCCTTGAAGCGCAGAACGATCTGGTCAACCAGTTGCAGAATCGTACCGTTACCCGCGAATACGAGTGCGTGGTAGTTGGTGTGATGACGGCTGGTGGCAAGGTCGACCAACCGATTGCCCGGCACGGCACCAACCGCCAAAAAATGGCGGTGATGGTCGGTGGTAAACAAGCGGTCAGCCACTATCGGGTTATCAGTCGCTTCCGCGCGCACACCCACGTCAAGGTCAAGCTGGAAACCGGCCGCACTCATCAGATTCGCGTGCACATGAGTTATATCAACTTCCCTTTGGTGGGCGACCAGACCTATGGCGGGCGCTTGCGCATTCCCGCCGGCGCGACCAAGGAGCTGATTGCCATGTTGCGCGAGTTCCCGCGCCAGGCGCTGCATGCACGACGCCTTGAACTGGAGCATCCTGACGATGGCCGGCCCATGCGTTGGGAGGTGCCGCTGCCGCAGGATATGGTCACGCTGCTGGAGTTGCTGCGCGAAGATGGCGAGTTGGGTGAATGATCAGTCATTGGTTGCAGGCTGACTGGCCCGCGCCAGCGGGTGTGCGAACCTGTCTGACGACCCGCGCAGGCGGTGTCAGTGCGGGCGTTTGGCAAGGTTTGAATCTGGGCGATCATGTCGGTGATAACGTCGCCCATGTAGCCCATAACCGTGCTCTGTTGGCCGCTGAACTGGGTTGCATGCCGGCCTGGCTGCACCAGGTGCATGGCACGGCCGTGGTGCCCGCCACCGCACAGCGGGTGCTTACTGCGGATGCGCTGTGGACCGACACGCCCGGTTTGGCCTGTTGCATCATGACTGCCGATTGCCTGCCTGTTTTGTTCTGTCGCCGTGACGGCACGCGCGTTGCTGCCGCACATGCCGGGTGGCGCGGGTTGTTGGCCGGTGTGCTGGAGCAAACCCTGCTGGCGCTGGACTGTGCTCCGGAAGAGGTGCTGACCTGGTTTGGGCCAGCAATTGGTCCGCAGGCCTTTGAGGTGGGTGAAGAGGTACGTAGTGCCTTTATCGCCGAGCATCCCGAGGCCGAGCTGGCCTTTGTGCAGAACCGGCCTGGCCATTATCTGGCTGATATCTTTACTCTGGCCCGGCAGCGGCTGGAGCGTTGTGGTGTGGGTTATATCAGTGGCGGTGGGCTATGTACTTATAGTGACCCTGAGCGTTTTTATTCCTACCGGCGCGATGGCCAGACGGGTCGCATGGCGTCGCTTATCTGGCTCGATCAACACTGAAAATCAGGCGGCCTGTTTGCTCTCTTGTTGCTTGAATGAGTAAAAGCTGGCTTTTGCCTGGCTGCTGGAGACTTTGCCGGGGTATGTGCTTTCAATCAATCCTCAGTGGTTGCAGGCATCCTCCTGGGGGTGTCGAGTTCCACCTCGGCACAACGGTGTTAGCCACCCACAACGATGGCCGAGATGGAACTCGGCCTTCCCAGGGAGGCTCTTGTCCTTCGGGGCGGTGCCGCCGCTGCTACCTGCGGACGTGGAACCCCCGCTCGAGATGCTATTGCACAGCTCGGAATTCCCGATCGTTGAAGATAAATCCGACAATATTTTGACTCTGATCAATTTTTCTTCCCTTGAAAGGTCAATAATCAGCCCTATCTATAGTCCATACTCATTGAACTAAATCGTTGGCCAACTGGCGGCGATTATCAAGACAGGATGGCAGATCATGCGCATTGACCGTTTCACCAGCAAACTTCAGGTAGCCCTGTCCGATGCCCAGTCATTGGCTGTTGGCCGTGACCATAACCAGATCGATCCCCTACATCTGATCCTGGCACTGCTGGATCAACAGCAGGGGTCAGTCAAACCACTGCTGCGGCAGGTCGGCTTTGACACCAATGCCCTGCGCGCGGCGCTGATCGATGCACTGGATAAGTTGCCCACAATTAGCAACCCGACCGGCGATATCAGCATGTCCCAGGATCTCGGTCGTTTGCTGAATCAGGCTGATCGACTGGCCCAGCAAAACAATGACCAGTTTATTTCCAGCGAACTGGTACTGCTGGCGGCGATGGAGGGCAGCTCGGCGGTCAGCAAGATCCTGTTGGGCCAGGGTGTCTCGAAAAAAGCCCTGGAAAATGCCATCAGCAACCTGCGGGGTGGTGAGTCGGTGAATGACCCGAATGCGGAAGAGTCGCGCCAGGCATTGGACAAGTACACCGTCGATCTGACCAAAAAGGCCGAGGAGGGCAAACTTGACCCGGTGATTGGCCGCGATGACGAAATCCGTCGGACCATTCAGGTACTGCAGCGCCGGACCAAGAACAACCCGGTACTCATCGGCGAACCAGGCGTGGGCAAGACGGCTATTGTCGAAGGCCTGGCGCAGCGCATCATCAATGGCGAGGTGCCCGACGGCCTGCGAGACAAGCGCTTGCTGTCACTGGATATGGGCTCGCTGATTGCCGGAGCCAAATTCCGTGGTGAGTTCGAGGAGCGCCTGAAAGCGGTCTTGAATGAACTCGGCAAGCAGGAAGGTCGGGTCATTCTGTTTATCGACGAATTACACACCATGGTTGGCGCGGGTAAGGCTGAGGGCTCGATGGATGCCGGCAATATGCTCAAGCCGGCGCTGGCCCGTGGCGAGCTGCACTGTGTCGGCGCGACCACACTGGACGAGTACCGCAAGTACATCGAAAAGGATGCGGCGTTGGAGCGGCGCTTCCAGAAGGTGCTGGTCGATGAGCCCTCTGAAGAGGATACCATCGCCATTCTGCGCGGCCTGAAGGAGCGCTACGAGGTGCACCACAAAGTCGCGATCACCGACAGCGCCATTATTGCAGCAGCCAAGCTCAGTCACCGTTATATCACTGACCGGCAATTGCCGGACAAGGCCATTGACCTGATCGACGAGGCGGCCAGCCGCATTCGTATGGAAATCGATTCCAAGCCGGAGGTGCTGGACCGCCTGGAACGGCGCCTGATTCAGCTCAAGGTCGAGCGTGAAGCGCTGAAGAAGGAAGAAGACGATGCGGCGCTCAAGCGCCTGGAGAAACTCAAGGAGGATATTGTCCGGCTGGAGCGCGAGTATGCCGACCTTGAGGAAATCTGGAAGGCTGAGAAGGCCGACGTGCAGGGTTCGGCGCAGATCCAGGAAAAAATCGAGCAGGCCCGTCAGGAACTTGAGGCCGCCCGCCGCAAGGGCGATCTGAACCGCATGGCGGAACTGCAATACGGCATCATTCCCGACCTTGAACGCAGCCAGCAGATGGCCGAGCAGCACGGTCCGACCGAGAACCAATTGCTGCGCAGCAAGGTGACCGAGGAAGAAATCGCTGAAGTGGTATCCAAGTGGACCGGTATTCCGGTGTCCAAGATGCTCGAAGGCGAGCGCGACAAGTTGCTGCGCATGGAAGAGGGCCTGCACAAGCGGGTGATTGGCCAGCATGAAGCCGTGGTGGCGGTGTCCAACGCGGTACGCCGCTCGCGTGCGGGTTTGAGTGACCCGAACCGGCCCAGCGGCTCCTTCATGTTCCTCGGGCCGACCGGGGTGGGCAAGACTGAACTGTGCAAGGCGCTGGCCGAGTTCCTCTTCGATACCGAAGAGGCCATGGTGCGGATCGATATGTCCGAATTCATGGAGAAGCATTCGGTGGCTCGCTTGATCGGCGCGCCTCCGGGTTATGTCGGTTATGAAGAGGGCGGTTATCTGACCGAAGCGGTGCGGCGCAAGCCCTATTCGGTGATCCTGCTGGACGAGGTCGAGAAGGCCCACCCCGATGTCTTCAACGTGCTGCTGCAGGTGCTCGAAGATGGCCGTTTGACTGATAGTCAGGGTCGTACAGTGGACTTCCGCAATACCGTGATTGTTATGACCTCGAACCTGGGTTCAGCGCAGATCCAGGAGCTGGTCGGTGATACCGAGGCGCAGCATGCCGCGGTGATGGATGCCATCGGCCAGCACTTCCGTCCGGAGTTTATTAATCGGATCGATGAGGTGGTGGTATTCGAGCCGCTGGGCAAGGAGCAGATTGCCGGTATCGCCGGGATCCAGATGCAGCGTCTGGGCGTGCGCCTGGCCGAGCGCGAGCTGAAGCTGGAATTGACCGACGAGGCGCTGGAGAAGCTGATAGCCGTCGGGTACGACCCGGTATATGGCGCGCGTCCGCTCAAGCGTGCGATTCAGCGCTGGATCGAGAACCCGCTGGCGCAGCGTATCCTGGCAGGCGATTTCGCGCCGGGGGTGACCATCAAGGCCAAGGTTGAGGATGATGCCTTCGTCTTCACCAGCTAGCATGTGTCCCAGTAGGAGCGGGCTTGACCGCGAATGGGGGTTGGGTATCCGGGCCTGGCTGCAACCTGCCTTGTTCGCGCTCAAGCGCGCTCCTACACATAACCCTAAACTCCATGCAGGGAGGGTGCTTGTAACGCAAACGGGGTTTATCTGAGTCAGTCTGCACGCTGCCTGTTCGCGCTCAAGCGCGCTCCTACATATAACCCTGCGCTATCTCTGTAGGAGCGGGCTTGACCGCGATCTTGGCCAGTGCGTCACTCCTTGGTTCAAGAGGGAACGGGACAGTTCAGACGGGCTTACAACAGCATCGACCTGATATCCCCCAGCAATTCCCCAAGTCGCTTGGTGAACTGCGCGGCCGCGGCGCCGTTGATGGCGCGGTGGTCGTAGGACAGCGATAGCGGCAGCATCAATTTCGGCTGGAATGCATTGCCATCCCACACCGGTTGCAGGGTTGCCTTGGAGACGCCAAGGATTGCCACTTCCGGGGCGTTGACTATCGGCGTGAAGTAAGTGCCACCAATATGGCCCAGGCTGGAGATGGTAAAGCAGGCGCCCTGCATGCCGTCGGCAGCCAGTTTCTTGTTGCGCGCCTTGTCTGCCAGTTCTGCGGCCTCGCCAGCCAGTTGCAGCAGGCTCTTCTTGTCCACATCGCGGATTACCGGGACCATCAAGCCATCAGGCGTGTCCACGGCAAAGCCGATATGCACGTAGTGCTTGTGGATCAGTTGCTTGCCGTTGGTCGCCAATGAGACGTTGAAATTCGCTTGCTCGCGCAGCAGGTGGGCACAGGCCTTGAGCAGGAAGGGCAGTAGGGTCAGCTTGACGCCGGCCTTGTCTGCCACGGCCTTCTGGTCCTTGCGGAAGTTTTCCAGTTCGCTGATATCGGCCAGATCAAACTGGGTTACGTGCGGCACGTTCAACCAGCTGCGGTGGATATTGGCCGCGCCGATCTGCTGCAGCCGGGTCATGTCCTTGACCTCGATTTCGCCAAAGCGGCTGAAGTCGATTTCCGGTACGGCGGGTATGCCTGAACCATTCGCCACAGCAGGTGAACTCTTGCTGTGCTTCATCACCGATTTGACATGGTTCTGCAGGTCTTCCTTGAGAATGCGCTCGCGGGGGCCGCTGGGTTTGACCTCGGCCAGATTGACCCCGAACTCACGGGCGAGCAGGCGTACGGCCGGGCCTGCGTGCACCTTGGTGCCTTCGCGGCTGGGCCCACCAACCGGCGGTGGCGCCTCGGTCTGTTCGGCATCCTCGGCTTTTTCAGCGGCTTTGTTCCCTGAGCCGCTATCCGCTTTTGGGCTGCTCTCCTTGCCAGATTTATCAGCCTTTTCAGATGCGTCTGACGCTTTAGGCGCCTCGCCTGCGACCTTCATATGCAGGATCAGATCGCCGGTTCCGGCGTCCTGGTCCTGCTTGATCCCCACCGACTCGACAGTGCCCGCGACCGGGGAGGGGATCTCCATGCTGGCCTTGTCGGACTCCAGTACGATCAGCGACTGGTCGACTTCTACGCTGTCGCCTTTCTTCACCAGAATCTCGATGACCTTGGCTTTGCTGTCCGAGCCGAGATCGGGAATCTTTACCGGCTGCACCGAGCTGCCAGAAGAGGGCTTGTCGCTGGCGGCCTGTCTATCTCCGGCGGCTTTTTCGCTGCCTTTGTCGGCTTTCGGTTTCTCGTCCTGGTGGCCGGAGGCCGCTTCTGCTTGATCGGTATCCGCTTTCTCCGTCCCCTTCTCTTTGCCGCCTTCGGCAGCCTTGGATTCCAGCTCAATCAGCGCGTCGCCCTCTTTCAGGCTATCGCCGATCTTGACCTTGATCGATTTGATCGTGCCGGCCTTGGGGCAGGGAATTTCCATGCTGGCCTTGTCCGACTCCAGGGTGACCAGGCTCTGCTCGGCCTCGACCTTGTCGCCGACCTTGACCAGTATCTCGATGACTTCGCCCGCACCGTCGCCGATGCCGGGTACTTTGATCACTTCACTCATGGCGTTCTCCTCAGCAATCCAGCGGGTTGGTTTTCTCGGGATCGATACCGAAGGTCTTGAGCGCGTCGGTCAGGACCTTGGGTTTCAGATCACCGGATTCCACCAGCGCCGAGAGCGCGGAGTAGGCTACCCAGTAGCGATCCACTTCAAAGAAGTGACGCAGTTTGCGGCGGCTGTCGCTGCGGCCAAAGCCATCGGTGCCCAGCACCTTGAAGGTGCCTGGCACCCATTGGCGAATCTGTTCGGCAAACAGCTTCATGTAATCGGTCGAGGCAATGACCGGGCCGCTGCGCTTGGCCAGATTCTGTTCGACAAAGCTGACGCGCGGTTTCTTGGTCGGATGCAGACGGTTCCAGCGTTCCACGTCCAGACCGTCGCGGCGCAGCTCGTTGAAGCTGGTGACGCTCCAGATGTCGGAGGTTATGTCGAAGTCCTCCTTGAGAATGGTCGCTGCTTCGCGAACCTCGCGCAAAATAGTCCCGCTGCCCATCAGCTGCACGTGCAGCTTGCCGGGTTTGGTGCTCTCCAGCAGGTACATGCCGCGCATGATGCCCTCTTCCACGTCCTTGCCCTTGGGCATGGGTGGCTGAACATAGGCTTCGTTCATTACCGTGAGGTAGTAGTAGACATTTTCCTGCTCCTCCATCATCCGTCGTGCGCCTTCGCGGATGATCACCGCCAGTTCGTAACCGTAGGTCGGGTCGAAGCTACGGCAGTTGGGAATGGTAGAGGCGAGGATATGGCTATGGCCATCTTCGTGCTGCAGACCCTCGCCGTTGAGCGTAGTGCGTCCGGCGGTACCGCCGATCAAAAAGCCCTTGGCGCGGCTGTCGCCTGCGGCCCAGGCCAGATCGCCGATACGCTGGAAGCCGAACATCGAATAGAAGATATAGAACGGCAGCATCGGCTGGTTGTAGGTGCTGTAGGCGGTAGCCGCGGCAATCCAGCTGGACATCGCGCCGGCTTCGTTGATGCCTTCTTCGAGGATCTGGCCCTTCTTGTCCTCGCGGTAGAACATCACCTGATCCTTGTCGACGGGCTCGTATAACTGACCGACCGAAGAGTAGATCCCCAGTTGGCGGAACATGCCCTCCATACCAAAGGTACGGGCCTCATCGGGCACGATGGGGACGATGCGTGGTCCGAGCTCCTTATCCTTGACCAGTTGCGAAATGATCCGGACAAAGGCCATGGTGGTGGAGATTTCTCGGTCGCCGCTGCCATCAAGAATGGCCTTGAGGGTGTCCAGTGGCGGCACGGGTACCTTGAAACTGTCGACCCGGCGCTGGGGCATGTAGCCACCCAGTGCTTCTCGGCGCGAGTGCAGATACTTGTACTCGGCACTGCCTTCTTCGGGCTTGAAGAAGGGGAGCTTCTCCAGGTCCTTGTCATTGACTGGAATATCGAAGCGGTCGCGGAATTTCTTCAGGCTCTCGATATCGACCTTTTTCGTGTTGTGCGCGGTGTTCTGACCTTGACCGGCGCCAGTACCGTAGCCCTTGATGGTCTTGGCCAGAATGACCGTCGGCTGATCCTTGTGGTTGACCGCCTCATGGTAGGCGGCATACACCTTGTAGGGGTCATGGCCGCCGCGGTTGAGCTTCCAGATTTCCTCGTCGGACAGGTCCTTGACCATGTCCGTCAGCTCCGGGCGGGTGCCGAAGAAGTGTTCGCGCACATAGGCGCCGTCATTCGCCTTGTAGTTCTGGTAGTCGCCATCAACGGCTTCTTCCATGCGCTGTTGCAGCAGGCCGTCATGGTCCTGGGCGAACAGCGGATCCCACATGCGCCCCCAGATCACCTTGATTACATTCCAGTCGGCGCCGCGGAAACTGCCCTCAAGCTCTTGAATGATCTTGCCGTTGCCGCGCACCGGACCGTCGAGGCGCTGCAGGTTGCAGTTGATGACGAAGATCAGGTTGTCGAGTTTTTCACGACCGGCCAAAGAAATGGCGCCCAGTGATTCAGGTTCATCGGTTTCGCCGTCGCCAACAAAACACCAGACCTTCTGCTTGCCCGGCTCGATAAAGCCGCGGTGCTCCAGGTACTTCATGAAGCGCGCCTGGTAGATCGCCTGAATCGGGCCCAGACCCATGGAGACGGTGGGGAACTGCCAGAAGTCCGGCATCAGCCAGGGGTGCGGATAGGACGACAGACCTTCTCCACCGGTTTCCTGTCGGAAGTTGTCGAGCTGGTCTTCACTGATGCGGCCTTCGAGGAAGGCGCGGGCATAAATGCCGGGTGACGCATGGCCCTGGAAAAACACCAGATCGCCACCGTGCTCATCGGTGGGCGCCTTGAAGAAGTAGTTGAAACCGATATCGTACAGGGTCGCGCTGGAGGCAAAGGTGGAAATGTGGCCGCCCAGATCCGGATCCTGTTGGTTGGTGCGCATGACCATGGCCAGCGCGTTCCAGCGCACCATGGAGCGGATGCGCCGTTCCATGAACAGATCGCCGGGCATGCGCGCTTCATGGCTGACCGGAATAGTATTGCGGTAGGGCGTGGTGATGGCGTAAGGCAGGGGAGTGCCACTACGGCTGGCCAGTTCGCCCAGGCGGGTCATCAGGTAGTGGGCGCGGTCCTCGCCCTCTTTATCAAGAACTGATTCCAGTGCGTCGAGCCATTCTTGGGTTTCGAGTGGGTCGATATCATCTTGCTTCATTGTTTAGCTCCAGACCTTGTGGGTCCAACCGGTAGTATTTAACCAAACTACCGTGACTGTTTTGAGTGTATTTGTAGTTTAGCTACATAAATTTGCAGTTATCTAGCTCTTTGATTGATTTTTTTGTAGCTAAGCTACATTGCTTTCGCGTCGCAAATCTCTGCCCTTTTCCATTGCGCGTTGCCATGGCAAGCTGCATGCCTGTGTTTTATTCAGGATAGACCATGCCCTTTACAACACCCCTTGCCTTGCCGACGGCTATCGATGCTCTGGTATCTCACCACCAGGCCCAATGGCGGGCAGCTGTTGGCGCTCAGGGGTTGGACAGCCAGTTGGATCAGCTTGATCCCGGTTTTCTCGATTCATTGCCTCAGGTATTGGCTGGCAGCGACTTTGTTGCCGAACAATTACGTCGTGATCCCCAGTTGGCGTGGCGCCTGCATGAAGATGGGATGTTGTGGCGATCGCTGGACAGAGGGGAGCTGCTCAAGCGTCTTGATGCAGCCTTGCTCGAGGTTGACTGTGAGGAGCGGTTGGCTCAGGTTTTGCGGCGCTTCAGGCAGTTGCATCAGGTACGGATTATCTGGCGCGACCTTACCTCTGTGGCGAACACCGCTGAAACCACCCGAGACCTCTCCGACATGGCTGATGCCTGCCTGGATCTGGCCTATCAGTGGCTGTATCGCCGTGCCTGCGAAAGCCAGGGTACGCCCACGGGGCAGAGCGGTGCTCTACAGCATATGGTGGTGCTGGGCATGGGCAAGCTGGGCGCGCAGGAACTGAACCTGTCCTCGGATATCGATCTGATTTTTGCCTACCCTGAAGCCGGTGAAACTCAGGGTGGTCGTCGCAGCCTGTCGAATCAGGAGTTCTTTATCCGTGTAGGTCAGAAGCTGATCAAGGCGCTGGATGCCATTACTGTGGATGGCTTTGTTTTTCGCGTGGATATGCGCCTACGACCCTATGGCGATAGCGGTGCACTGGTCTTCAGCTTTGATGCGCTGGAGCAGTACTACCAGAGTCAGGGTCGTGATTGGGAGCGTTATGCCATGATCAAGGCCCGCGTCGTTGCCGGTGACCAAGTGGCGGGCGCAGAGCTGCTGGCCATGCTCAAGCCTTTTGTGTATCGGCGCTATCTGGACTTTGCTGCTATCGAGGCCCTGCGCACCCTAAAGCAGATGATCCAGCGCGAAGTGCAACGCAAAGGTTTGCAGGATAACGTCAAGCTGGGTTCGGGCGGCATTCGCGAGGTCGAATTTATTGGCCAGGCTTTTCAACTCATTCATGGTGGGCGTGATCGCGGTCTGCAGCAACGGCCAATTTTGTCTGTGCTCGATATGCTGGCAACCAACAGTTATTTGCCGGATGAAGCGGTCGATGAGCTCAAGGGTGCCTACCTTTTTCTGCGCGACACCGAGCACGTACTGCAAGCCATAGATGATCGTCAGACCCAGATGCTGCCGACCGATTCGCAAACCCAGGCCCGGGTAGCTTTCAGCATGGGCTTTGAGGACTGGAGCCAGTTCCGCAGCATGCTGGATACTCAGCGGGCAAGGGTCGCCAGGCATTTTGCCGGGGTTATTGCCGACCCTGACGAAGAGATGAATACCGATGTCCCGCTGCATGCTGAATGGATTCCGGTGTGGGAGGGTGCACTGGAATCGGATCAGGCGATTGCCCAGTTTGCCAGCGCTGGATTCAAGCAGCCGGATGAGGGCTGGCGATTGCTCGCCGGCTTGTTGGCTTCGGGACGTGTTCGGGCCATGCAACGCCAGGGCCGTGAACGGTTGGATGTCTTCATGCCGCGTTTGCTGGGTATGGCGGCTGAACAGGATAATCCGGATCTGGCGCTTGAGCGGGTCATGCCGCTGGTCGAGGCCGTGGCACGGCGCTCTGCCTATTTGCTGCTGCTGACGGAGAACCCTGGAGCATTGCGCGAGCTTTTGGTCTTGTGCAGCGCCAGCCCATGGATAGCCGAGCAGATTACCCGCTACCCCGTGGTGCTGGATGAGCTATTGAATGCCGGGCGTCTCTATCGCCCGCCGCAAACCCACGAGTTGGTTGATGAGTTGCGTCAGCAACTGATGCGTATTCCCGAAGACGATCTTGAGCAGCAAATGGAAGTGCTGCGCTATTTCAAACGTGCCCATGTGCTGCGGGTAGCCGCCTCGGAAGTGGCCGGCAGTCTGCCCTTGATGAAGGTCAGCGACTATCTGACCTGGATTGCCGAGGCGATATTGCAACAGGTATTGTTGCTGGCTTGGCGCGAAATGACGCTGCGTCACGGTTTTCCCCGGCGTCTGGATGGCAGTCTCTGCGATCTGGATTTTGTCATAGTGGGTTATGGCAAGGTCGGTGGCATTGAGCTGGGACATGGTTCTGATCTGGATCTGGTCTTTATCCATGATGCCGATGGTCAGGCGGAAACCGATGGTCCTCGCCCGATTGACGGCAGCCGTTTCTATACTCGGCTCGGCCAGCGCATCATTCATATGCTGACCGCACAGACTACCTCGGGCGCGCTCTATGAGGTGGACATGCGTTTGCGACCTTCGGGTGAATCCGGTTTGCTGGTCAGTTCACTGGACGCCTTCGGCCGCTACCAGCGCGAGGATGCCTGGACCTGGGAGCATCAGGCGCTGGTTCGGGCTCGGGTTTTGGCGGGGTGTAAAAGGTTGAATCATCGTTTTGATGATCTCCGCGCCGAGGTGCTGGGTCGTCAGCGCGACGAAGATGAGTTGCGGCAAGAAGTCGCGGACATGCGCCAGAAAATGCGTGAAAACCTGGGTTCCAAGGCGACCCAGGGCGGTTTGAGTCCCTCCGCTTTTATCGAGGATGCCTCCTTTGATCTCAAGCAGGATGCTGGTGGTATCGTTGATATCGAATTTATGGTGCAATATGCCGTTCTGGCCTGGTCGTGCCGGTACCCCGAGTTACTGCGTTATACCGATAACATCAGAATTCTTGATGGGCTGCATGAGGCTGGCTTGATTGCCGGCGAGCAGGTGCAGTGTCTGCAGGAGGCCTACAAGGCCTACCGGGCAGCAGCCCATCGTCTGGCCTTGCAAAAGCAGCCGGGCAAGGTAAGTGGCGACCAGTTCCATGATTTCCGACACGGAGTCATCCGTCTCTGGCAGCAGTGGCTGCCCGACGACAGAGCAGCGCCCGACTGAAACGGGTCGGTTTTCAGGGCAGGTCAAGGCCGAACAGAATCAATTAAGAACAACCCAATTTATGGAGCTGGCTGCTATGTCGATGGCCGATCGTGATGGTGTTATCTGGTTTGATGGTGAAATGTTGCCATGGCGCGATGCCAATGTGCATGTGCTGACGCATTCCCTGCACTATGGCATGGCGGTTTTCGAAGGTGTGCGTGCGTACAGCACCCCTGATGGCACGGCGATCTTCCGCTTGCAGGCCCACACTGACCGGTTGTTTGATTCTGCCCATATCATGGGCATGAAGATTCCCTATACCAAGGAACAGCTGAACGAAGCTCAACGAGCGGTGGTGCGTGAGAACAATCTTGAAACAGCTTATGTTCGCCCGCTGGTGTTCTACGGATCCGAGGGTATGGGTATTCGTGCTGACAATCTCAAGGTGCACGTTGCCATCGCTGCCTGGCATTGGGGTGCGTACATGGGTGAAGAGGCGCTGGAACGCGGGATCAAGATCCGCACCAGCTCCTTCACCCGTCATCATGTGAATATCACCATGACCCGCGCCAAGGCCAGCGGTGCCTACATGAACTCCATGCTGGCGCTGCAGGAGGCTGTTTCTGCAGGTGCTGATGAGGCGTTGTTGCTGGATCCTGAAGGTTACGTGGCTGAAGGCTCAGGCGAGAATGTGTTTATCGTCAAGAACGGTGTGATCTACACGCCAGAAGTGACCGCCTGCCTGAATGGCATCACCCGCGGTACTGTTCTGGCGCTGGCTAGCGAATTCGGTATTCCTGTAGTCGAGAAGCGTTTGACCCGTGACGAAGTCTACATCGCTGATGAAGCCTTCTTTACCGGTACCGCCGCTGAAGTGACACCTATCCGTGAGCTGGATAATCGCCAGATTGGCGCCGGTCACCGTGGTCCGGTGACCGAGAAGCTGCAAAAAGCCTACTTTGATCTGGTAACCGGGCAGAGCGGAGCGCATGCCGAATGGCGTACGCTGGTCCGCTGATAGCGTCAAGCCGCAAGCGGCAAGCGGCAAGCCGTCGGAGATCGACTGCTTGCTGTCTTGCTTGGCTTACTTGCAGCTTGCAGCTTGAGGCTTGCAGCTTATGAGAATTCTGATCGTAGGTCCCAGTTGGGTTGGCGACATGGTGATGGCGCAGACGTTGTTTGCCTGCCTGAAGCTGCGTCATGGCGCTGACTGTGCGATTGATGTGCTGGCGCCGGACTGGAGTCGGCCGATTCTTGAGCGCATGCCCGAGGTGCGCAGCGCCCTGAGTTTTCCACTTGGTCATGGCGTGCTGAATCTGACCGCCAGACGGCGTATTGGCCACTCCCTGCGCGGACAATACGATCAGGCCATTGTGTTACCCAATTCCCTGAAATCGGCTCTGGTGCCCTGGTTTGCCGGCATTCCCCAGCGTACCGGCTGGCGTGGCGAGATGCGCTATGGCCTGCTGAATGATCTGCGCGTGCTGGACAAGCTGCGCTATCCACTGATGATTGAACGCTTTATGGCGCTGGCCTTCGAGCCAACCCATGTATTGCAGCGACCCTATCCACGTCCAACCCTGAGCATTGATCCTGTTAGCCGTGACACGGCGCTGGCGCATTTCGAACTGGAGCTTGATCGTCCGGTACTGGCGCTGTGTCCTGGCGCCGAGTTTGGCGAGGCCAAGCGCTGGCCAGTAGAGCATTACGCCCGGGTTGCCGATGAGAAAATTCGTCAGGGCTGGCAAGTATGGTTGTTTGGTTCAGCCTCGGACCGCGCCGGTTGCGAGGATATCCGCAGCCAGTTGATTCCCGGCCTGCGCGAGGAGTCAGTCAATCTGGCGGGTGCCACCAGTCTGGCTGAGGCGATTGACCTGCTTTCCTGTGCCCACGCGGTGGTCAGTAATGACTCGGGTCTGATGCACGTGGCTGCCGCTCTCAATCGGCCATTGGTGGCACTCTATGGCTCGACCTCGCCGGACTTCACCCCGCCCCTTGCAGCCCAGGTTGAGATCGTACGACTGGGGCTGGATTGCAGCCCGTGTTTTGAGCGTACCTGCCGCTTCGGCCATTACAACTGCCTGCGCGATTTACCGCCAGAGCTTGTGTTGGATGCCCTGCAGCGCCTGGTCGGTGAGCCTCTGGCTGACCCACAGGCGATCTGAGGATGCGCGTCCTGTTGATCAAAACATCCTCCATGGGGGATGTCATTCATACCCTTCCAGCCTTGACCGATGCCATGCGCTGTCTGCCCGGGATTCAGTTCGACTGGGTGGTGGAAGAGGGGTTCGCCGAAATCCCCGCATGGCATCCAGCGGTTGCCGAGGTCTTGCCAGTGGCAATTCGCCGCTGGCGCAAGCATCCACTGAAAACCTGGCGCAACGGTGAGTGGCGTCGCTTCAAGGCGCGTCTGGCGGCTACCCGATATGACCTGGTGATCGACGCCCAGGGACTGCTGAAAAGCGCCTGGCTCAGTCGCTATGTTCAGGGGCCGGTGGTTGGTCTGGACGGCAGCTCTGCCCGTGAGCCGCTTGCCAGTCGCTTTTATCAGCAGGGTTTTCATGTGCCCTGGGGCCAGCATGCGGTAGAGCGGGTGCGTCAGCTGTTTGCCCAGGCCCTGGGTTACAGCGTCCCCGAGGGTGTCGGTGACTACGGGCTGAACCGTCATTATCTGGCCGGTGACGCCACGACTGAGCCCTATCTGCTGTTTCTGCACGGTACTACATGGGCCAGCAAGCACTGGCCGGAACTGTATTGGCGCCAGCTCGCCGAGCACATGAGTGAGCACGGCATGGGTGTGCGT
Organism: Halopseudomonas sp. 4NH20-0008; assembly: GCF_057548395.1. Taxonomy (NCBI): domain Bacteria; kingdom Pseudomonadati; phylum Pseudomonadota; class Gammaproteobacteria; order Pseudomonadales; family Pseudomonadaceae; genus Halopseudomonas; species Halopseudomonas sp. 4NH20-0008. The sequence continues at coordinate 17,133 of NZ_BAAJMD010000001.1, read as the reverse complement.
CTGGCCTGGGGCAATGCTGAAGAGCAGGCCCGTGCCGAACGCATAGCCTCCGGGCTTGACGGTGTTCAGGTGCTGCCGCGTCTGCCCTTGGCTGGTATAGCCCGTCTGGTTGCCGGTGCCCGGGCCTGTGTGGCGGTGGATACCGGGTTAGGCCATCTGGCTGCGGCGCTGGATGTGCCCACACTGTCGCTATTCGGACCCACGGATCCGAAGTTGACGGGCGCCTATGGCCGCTCGCAGCAGCATCTGGCCAGCGACTTCCCCTGCGCGCCCTGCCTGCAGAAGCGCTGTCCCTATCAGCCGAGTCCAGCCGAGGCCAGGCAGTTTGATCTGCGCCGTGAGCAGCCGCTGTGCTTTACTCGTTTGAACCCCGAACACGTGCAGGCGCAACTGGCCGTTCTGCTGATGGAACAGGAAGCCCCCTGATGCAACTGGCGTTTGTGCTCTACAAGTATTTTCCCTTTGGCGGACTGCAACGCGATTTCATGCGTATTGCCCAGATATGCCAGCAGCGCGGCCACCAGATTCGCGTCTATACCCTGATCTGGGAGGGAGACATACCGGACGGCTTTGAGGTATTGGTGGCGCCGGTCAAGGCGCTGTCCAATCATCGGCGCAATGAGAAATTCAGCGCCTGGGTGCAGGCTGATCTGGCGTGCCGTCCGGTGGATCGACTGGTTGGCTTTAACAAAATGCCCGGGCTGGATGTGTACTATGCCGCCGATCCCTGTTTTGAGGACAAGGCGCAGACGCTGCGCAATCCCCTGTATCGCTACTGGGGCCGTTACAAGCACTTTGCCGAGTATGAAAGGGCCGTATTTGCACCGGAAGTGGGAACCCAGATCCTGATGATTTCGGAGGTGCAAAAGCCTTTGTTCATGAAGCACTACCGCACCCCTGAAGAGCGCTTTCATCTGTTACCGCCGGGCATTGCGGCTGACCGCCGGGCGCCGACGAATGCCGGCGAGATTCGTCAAGCCTTCAGAGCCGAGTTTGATCTTCAAGACACCGATTTGCTGTTGCTGCAGGTCGGATCGGGTTTCAAGACCAAGGGCCTGGATCGCAGCCTGAGGGCACTGGCGGCACTACCGCAAGCGTTGCGCCAACGTACCCGTCTGATGGTTATAGGCCAGGATGATCCAGGCCCGTTTCTTACCCAAATCAAGTCCCTGGGTATCAGTGACCGGGTAGATATTTTCAGCGGTCGCAACGATGTACCGCGCTTCCTGTTGGGCGCGGATCTGCTGATTCATCCGGCCTACAACGAAAACACCGGTACCGTGCTGCTGGAGGCGCTGGTCGCCGGGCTGCCGGTTCTGGTCACGGACGTCTGCGGCTATGCCCATTACATCGAAGAGGCGGATTGCGGGCGGGTGGTCGTCAGCCCCTTCGAACAAGCAATGTTGAACCAGGCCTTGCAGGCCATGCTGGAGGACCCGCAGGCACGTGCGCGCTGGAGCGCGAATGGATTGGCATTTGCCGATCAGGCCGACTTGTACAGCCTGCCGGAAAAAGCCGCCGATGTGATTCTGGGGACAGCATGTTGATGCTTGCCGAACCCTTCAAGCAGCTTTGGTCCGGGCGCGATCCCTTTGTTGAGGTTGAAGCGCTGCAGGGCGAGGTATACCGCGAACTGGAAGCCCGCCGGACCTTGCGTACCGAGGTCGATGGGCAGGCTTATTTTGTCAAGATTCACCGCGGTGTCGGTTGGGGCGAGATCCTCAAGAACTGGCTGACCTTGCGAGCCCCGGTATTGGGTGCAGCACAGGAATGGCAGGCTATTCAGGCGTTGACCGCAGCAGGCGTACCGACCATGACGGCGGTGGCCTTCGGTCAGCGCGGCCGCAACCCGGCCACCCAGCACTCCTTTATCATTACTCAAGCACTTACCCCGACCATCAGTCTTGAGGACCTCAGTCGTGACTGGCTGCAATCGCCGCCCAACCCCGGCTTCAAGCGCGCCCTGATCGCCGAGGTGGCGCGCATGACCGGCCTGATGCACCGGGCCGGGGTCAACCACCGCGACTGCTACATCTGCCACTTTTTGCTGCATACCGATCAGCCGGCGTTTCCGGCGCCACCCAAGCTGTCCCTGATTGACTTGCATCGTGCACAGATCAGGCCTCGGGTACCGCGCCGCTGGCGCGACAAGGATTTGGCTGGTCTGACTTTTTCAGCGCTTCATATCGGTCTGACACGCCGGGATCAGCTGCGCTTTTTGCGTGATTATTTTCAACTACCGCTGCGTCAGATCCTGTTGGCGGAAGCGCCTTTGCTTCGGCATCTGCAGAAGCGTGCAGCAGTCTTGCAGGCCCGCTTTGAACGTAAATATGCCGCGGAGGCAGAGCATTGAAGCGTTGGACCCTGAATCCCGAATACGCCACCGGTGATAGTGGACGTTTGTTTGCCGACCTGGATGCGGTATTTGCCCTGGAGGGTGAGTACATCACCCAGGATCCGTTGAGTACCGTGCACAAGGTCTGGGTGGGTGATCGTTATTACTACGTCAAGCGCTATCTGGGGGCGGGCAAGCATTTGCGCCGTTTTATCGGTCGGCCGCGGGTTCAGGCTGAATGGGAGAATCTACTGCACTTTCATGCCTGGGGTATTCCCGCCGCAACGGTTGTGGGTTTTGGTATGGAGCGGCGCGGTGGAGCCTTTGTTCGTGGAGCGCTGATTACCCAGGAGCTGACTGATACTAATGATCTTGCGCGCATGGCCAAGAATCGGGATCCACGGTTGCAGGATCCGGGTTGGTTACGCCATGTTCTGCGGCAGATTGCCCATGCCACGCGCATGATGCATGAACAGCAATTTACCCATAACGATTTGAAGTGGCGCAATATCCTGGTTGATAGTCAGGCCTATGCCAATGTGTTCATGATCGACTGTCCCGGTGGCAGTTTCTGGTGGGGTCCAATGCTGGGTCATCGCAAGATCAAGGACCTGGCCTGCCTGGACAAGCTCGGCAAACAGTACCTGAGTCGCAATCAGCGCCTGCGTTTTTATCGGGAATACAGTGGCAAGCAGCGCCTGGACACTGCTGCTAAACGGCAGATAAAAGCCGTGCTAGGTTACTTCGAGGGACGCGAATGAGCAGCAACGCCTTTATTGCCGTCAATGCCCGAGACGTGCTGTGGCGGCATGGGCTCGACTCCTTTGATGCCCTGTGGGATTTACAGCTTGAGGCAGTCGATGCACCCAATACCCAGCGTGGAGGGTGGAGCAGCGTGTACCGTCTGGAGCTGGAAGATGCCAATGGTGCAACGCAGAGTTTTTACCTGAAACGGCAGGACAACCATCTGACCCGTGGGCTGACAGCACCTCTTGGCAAGCCTACCTTTGCCCGTGAGTTTGCGGCAATTCAGCATTATGCGCATTTGGGTATCCCGGCACTGGAAACGGCCTTTTTTGCCGAACGTCAGTTGCCCGGCCACAAGCAGGCTATTCTTCTGACCCGTGCACTGGACGCTTATGCCCCTGCTGATCAATGGTATCAACGCTGGACCGAGTTGAGCTGGCGCGGGCGACAGGATCTGATTCTCGCCAGTGCCGCACTGGTGCGCGCCCTGCACAATACCGGGCGTATCCATAACTGCCTGTACCCCAAGCATGTGTTTCTCAAGTTGGATGGGGACGGTGCTGGCGCACGCTTTATTGATCTGGAGAAAACCCGCCGCGCGCTGTTTGGCGAGCGGGATTTTGTTCGCGACCTGGAGTCCCTGCACAGACGCAGTCAGGCGCCGAGTCGCAGCCAACGGCTGCGCTTTTTCCTGGCCTATGCGGGTAAGCAGCGTCTGGACACAGAGGCCCGTGCCTTGTTAAAGCGGATCCACGCACGTCTGAGAGACAAGGCGCAGCGCTCATGAGGGTCGATCTTCAGGCTCTGCGCAGGGAGGGGCGTACGCCTGCTGTGCCCTGTGAGCTGGTGCTTGCCGATGGTCGATACCTGCGGGTGTTGCAATGGCTACGGATTTTGCCGGGCAAGCGTCTGGTAGGGCGGGCCGAGTTGGACGGTCAGACGGTATTGGCCAAGGTTTTTATAGCCAGTGCCAGTCAGCGCCATTGGCAGCGTGAGGTTCAAGGCCTTCAGGCTTTGGCCTCAGCCAGGCTGAATACGCCGGAATTGATCCTGAGCCAGGCTCTGCCAAGTGGTGGTCATCTGCTCTGTACCCGCTTTGTTCAGGGATCATTGACTCTGGCTGAGGTCTGGAATGGGCTCGCTGACCAGTCTCCCGCCAGTGCTGCGGCAGTCGATGTACTCTCGCAGGCACTGCGCGCGCTCGCCGACATGCATCAGGCGGGCCTGACACAGGCCGATCTGCATCTGGGCAATTTCCTGCAGCAGTCTGATCGATTGTTTCTGATTGACGGGGATGCTGTGCAGGCCGTCTGTCCGGGTCAGCCTCTGAGTGCTGCCGATGCAGAGCGCAATCTGGCGATCTTCTTTGCCCAACTTGATAGCGACTGGGATGCGCAGATTGAGCGCTTGCTGGTCGAGTACTTGAGCGTGAATGCGGCCCGGGCGCTGAACCCGGATCGTTTGACGACACTGATCGAGAAGCACCGGCAACATCGACTCGAGGATTGGTTGGCCAAGGCGCTGCGTGATTGCAGTGCCTTTTTGGCGCGCCGTAATTGGTGGCGCTTCAGTGTTGCCGTGCGAGATCAGGCCGCAGATCTCGCACCCCTGCTGGCTGACCCTGATGCGTCTTTTGTCAGCAAACCAAGCTTGAAAGACGGCGGCAGTAGCAGTGTTACTCGTGTGCAAATGGCAGAACGCACTTTGGTGATCAAGCGTTACAACATAAAAGGGCTTGGTCACTGGTTGAGTCGTTTCTGGCGCCCCAGTCGTGCCTGGCATGCCTGGTTGGCCGGACAGCGCTTGCGCTTTCTTGGTATAGCCACGCCAGCGCCGCTGGCCATGATCGAAAGCCGTTTTGGCCCTCTGCGTCGTCGAGCCTGGTTGCTCAATGAGTTCTGTCCGGGCCAGGATCTGCGTTCGCTCTTTGATCCTACGGGTCAGACATTGCCGCCCGATGAACAGCTACAGGCCTTGCTCAGGTGTTTTCAGCAATTGGAACAAGCGCGTATCAGTCACGGTGATTGCAAGGCGACCAATCTACTGTGGCATGAAGGCCAAATCTGGTTGATTGACTTGGATGCGATGCAAGCACACGTGACTAAAGCCAACTGGCAGCGAGCTTGGTCAAAGGATAGGACGCGGTTGATCCGGAACTGGCCAGAGGGCAGTCCTATGGCCGAGTGGTTGGCGCAGCACCTTCCGTGACAGGTGGACTGCTTGGTGTGAATTAGTACTTGAGCCCACTTGCAAGACGACGCTAAGCATTGCTCAGAAAATCAAGGATCCCTTCAACCCAGGTACAGCCTGTATGAATCTCAAGTGGCAACGCAAGTTGAGCAAATGGCGGTTGATCTTGAGACTGAGGCGCTTTCCGTCGCGTAGCGAAGTCGATATTTTCCTGGCGTTTAAAGTTCGCCAGGCTATGTCACAAACCCGTTTTATTGGTGTCACCGGCAGCGCCGGTAAAAGCACAACCAGTGCCCTTCTTCTTTTTTTACTCTCGGCACGCTTCCCGACGGCAGCGTCTATTTTGCACAACAATACCAAAGATATTGCCCGGCGATTGATTGAAGTCCAGCCAGGTGACCAGTACGTGGTTGTCGAAATGAGCGGCCATGAAGCAGGCGCATTAATTCGCGGCTGCCAGCTGGTTCAGCCCGATATGGCCATTGTGACTACGGTGTCGGCCGATCATTACAATAACTTTCGTAGTCTCGATCTGACTGCGCAGGAAAAAAGTACCCTGGTCAGCTCCGTAAAGCGATCTGGCAAGGTATTTCTCAATCTGGATGATCCGCGTGTGGCTGCCATGTCTAACGCAGCCGAGGCATCTGTATCGACCTTTGGTACCGGCAGTGGCGCTGACTATCAGGCCATTAATCCTCATATCAACGATCGAGGTAACTTGACCTTTATTTGTATATATGCGGAACAGCAGGTTGTCTTCGAGATAGCGCTACCTGCCATGCATTTTGTAACGGCAGCATTGGCTGCTATTGCCTGTGCTCATCAAGCGGGTATTGCCTTGAGCTGTCTGGCCGAGCGAGCAAGGTTGTTCACAGGGTTGAAGGAGCGTTGCTCGCTGCATAGCCTTTCCTATGGTCGACAGTTGATCTGTGATACTGCGAAAGCGCCTTACGCCACTCTAGAGTCGGCTTTCAGCGTATTGACCGGTTTTGCAACTGCACCACGCAAGACACTGGTATTGGGTGCCTTTTCGGACTATCCAGGTGCTTTCAGCCCCAAATTGCGTAAGGTGGTAAAAATGGCATTCAGCTATGCGGATCGCATTTTTCTGTTGAAACCTGCTCATATCCCCTCGGAGTTGCCGCAACCTGGGCCTGGTCAATCTTTGGACTTTGTTGATTCGCTGAAGGAGATCAGTGTGCTGTTGGATGGCGATATTCTTCCGGGTGAAGTGATTCTGCTCAAGGCTGCACCGGTCAGTGAACTGGTTGGTTTGCTTGAGCTCTATGGGGAAGCTGTCCCCGCGGAAAAACAACTGCAGCTCGATACTGATTTTGCCAGTCTGGATGCGCGCTGGGCGGCATGCTCTGCGCAAATGCCTTCTTCACTGGTCCGACTTGCGCCGCCTGTTCCCTGACTGGAGTTGTTTATGCTGCAAGCACTATTGTTCAACGATACTTCCTATGAAGATCATCATGGTTGCCAGTTGGTCATCCGGCAGATACACCGGCTGGCAACAGACGCAGGGATATCCATTGCCCAAACATCCCCTATAGGCCATGACTGGGAAGCAGACGCGTATTTGCTCGACAGTTTGAACAAGGTTGATCTGTGCATAGTCAACGGTGAGGGCACCATGCATGATGATGCGCCCGCAGCCATGAAACTGGTTGCACTGGCGCGCTACTGCAAGCAGTTGGGCATTCCCTGTGTACTGATTAATTCGGTTTGGCAGCGAAACCCGCAACTGATTGACCATGCACGTGATTTTCTGGCCATTTTCGTACGAGATGGCTTGAGCCAGGCGGAGCTTTTGGCATACGGGATTGAGGCTCGTCTGGTACCTGATTTGACGCTGACTTATCAGCCAGAGGCCGGAGAGCTTTCTCGTCACGGATTTATAGTCAACGGCAGTGTACTAAGGCCCGTGCAGCAACAGATGTGGACGCTGTTGGCTCAGCCTGCTGCATCATCAGCGCAATACTTGAGTATCCGTACCATCCCGCCCCTGCGTCTTGGTGGCGGGCATGGGCGCTTTTTTTTCAGCAGTCTAAGGGCCAACATCAAGATGTGGCGCCATTGGTTGTCCAGCCGTTTTACGCGACCCGCAGCGGTAGCCAGCAGCAAAGGTTTTAGTCGCCTTCGCTGGCGCTATTGCGAGCTTTCAACTGATGATTTTTTGCGCAGACTCAGCCGGACACAGGGTGTAGTTACTGGACGCTTCCATATGGTCACACTGTGCATGGTATGCCGGACACCCTTTATGGCACTGGGTTCTAATACCCACAAGATCGAGGCGCTGCTGGCTGAAGCGGGTATGCCAGAGCGGCTTTGCACCAGCTATGCTGAGGGCCTGGGCAAGCTGGCCGAAACACCCTTCAGTGATGCCGAGCTGGCCAGGCTTGACGTTTTTCTTGAGGGCGCCCGGGTGTCCGCACAGCAGATGTTCGCAGACATTGCAGGGCTCGGGTACGCACGTCGCAAGGCATGAACAACGGCGGCTCATTGGGCCAGCTTCAAGCGCTTCAGCCATTTCATTTTCTTGCGTTGCAACCAGGTTTTCTTTGCTGGTCTGGCGCTCACGCGTTGCACCAGTTTGGGGAAAAGTGACAATCTGTTGTGCAGTGCTGCCGAGGTAAGCAGATTGATTGCTGAGGCTCTGTCTCCCCGGCTACTGAGGTCCATACTGGCGAGCATGTCTTCATCAAAACTGTTGTCAATAAATATGCCCGGGATCTGACCTGTTTCGGCGAGGAACATCGCTTTGGTGCGGGTGCATTTTGAGCAGAGGCCGCAGTTTTCCGGGCGAATATCGCGCTTCTTGCAGAAGCTGATGCAATTCAGAGCTGTCGGGTTGGTGCTCAGCGCAGTCAATTTGGCAGGCCGATCAATATCCAGATCAAAGGTATGGATATGAAAGGCTTGGCTGGCGAAGAGGCAGTTGGTGATCGAGCTGGTTCCCCAGGGAAAAATCAGGGGTTCAAGGTAGATTGAGCTGTCGGCAGCAATGCTGCCGCGATTGTAACGATCTTCGAAAAGAAAGAGTGAACCGAACAACTGGAAGCCATGTCCGCAATCGGCGTCCGTGCCAAAGCGCTTCATGACCTCGGCCGCATTTGAGCGCAGGGTATAGCTTTCCTTGATGGCAAGGTCTCGCAAGGGCTGGGTTTTGGCCATCAGAGCCTTGAAGCGCGTGTTGTCCTTTGGACTGTAATCCATGCCATGGATGGTCAGGGCGGCTAAGTCAATATTGTTTTTCAGATAGTGAGTGATCAAAGTGTAGGTAGAATCTGCTCCACCGGAGTAGAGCATGATGTCACCTCTTTGCTCGCCGTACAGAGACTCCTCAGGTTGTTCAGCACTGACGTTGACCATGTGATACACGTCTGGCCGCCATGCATACCAGATTTTGATCAGCTGTCTTGCGTTGTCCAGAGCGGATGGACTTACTCGACCGAGAATATGTAAATCGCGATTCAGACTCATGGCTATTGGTAGACAGACCCATAACGCGAAGGTATTGCTGATGCCGCTGAAGTCATCACGACCGCCGGCCTCGAATTCAATTTCAAAGCAGTCTGCAACAAGTCGGATGTGTTGCTTGTCGAACAGAGTGTTGATGACCAATGGCGCTAAAATATCCGGCATTATTGTGTTCCATGAGTAACTTACGATGATTTTATCGGTGCTAGTCTGAATTCACACTTCATTCTAGTGTCAATTGCTACACGTCTGCCGGGTGTGCGGCAAATGACCTGGTTGGTTCGGCGTGAAACTGTTTTGCTTTCCAGATTTTGTTACAGGCTCAGACCATGATTTATCGAAATGATTGTCTCCGGACTTTGGCGTTACCCTTGGCATTTGCCTCCTTTGAGGGTAATCGTCATAGCCAGCAGGGGGCTGTCTTTATCCTCGCTTCAGGGCCTACGGCTGCTGACTTTCCTTTGCACAGGTTTCCCAACATACCTGTGATTGCCATGAATGGCTCTATCTTGCGTTGCGAAGAGGAGAGGGTGCGCCCTTTGTTCTATCTGTGTGACGACCCGGCTTTCATTGAAGGACGCCTCTCACTTGCCATAAAGGGTATCGAACTAGCTGATCAGACAGCTATGACGGAGGATTGTTACCAGTTACTGCTGGACAAGGCTCCGGTGACATTGAGCGCCAGTAAGCTTTATCGGCTTTCGCGAGTTAACCGTCTGGAACGACGTCCGATCATTTCGGATAGACGTTTTGCCTGGTCAATTCGGCATGACCCGCATTTGCATAGCTATTTTTCGTTGCTACGGGTCAAGCCTAACCGGGTAGGTTTCAGTACCAATCTGGCCAAGGGGTATTTTGGTTCCCGAACTATCCCTTTGGCTGCGTTACAGCTCGCTTGCCACCTCGGGTTCAGCAAGGCTTATATGATTGGTGTCGATCTGGATGCATCACGAGGTCGCTTTTACGAGCAGGGTAGTCGCGCTATGCCTAGTTCTTTGGATGAGTGCTATGAGGATTATATTCTGCCAAGTTTTAAAATCATGGCAGAGCGAGTTGTAGCCCCAGGTCGATTTGAGGTTTTCAATTTATCAAGCAGCAGTCGCTTGCCTGCTGCTGTGGTGCCGCGCATCAGTCTGGAGCAGTTGCTTTGCGAATTGAGTATGCCGAGCGATGACTCGTCAGCAGAGACAATATAAACTTGTTTCCCCAGGATAAGTCGTCCTGATACGGGTTGGTTCCAGCAGGAAGCAGGTCATGATCAGTATTGCACCCATAGGCGCTGATGTAGCGCTGCCAAGCGGTGAAGTGGTGGCTGTGCCCAGGGTATCAGTGATCATGCCCTGCTATAACTATGCCCGTTACGTTGCTGAAGCGGTTCGTAGTGTATTGCAACAGGACTATGCGGATTTCGAGTTGATCATCATCAATGATGGTTCAACCGACAACAGCCTGGAGGTGATTCAGCAGGCTGTACAGAGTCATCAGCTAGGCAGCCGGGTAAAAAGGGTTGAAGTGATTGATCAGCCCAATCAGGGCGTCAGTGCTGCCTTGAATGCAGGGATAGCGCGGGCGAGTGGCGAGTTTGTTGCCACCTTTGACGCTGACGATCGCATGCCGCAGCAGCGCTTGCGTTTGCAGGCTGAATACCTTGTTCATCACTCCCAGGTAGGCTGTGTTGGTGGAAGAGCTCAACCCATTGATCGCCATGGGCACATGCTGGCGCCCAAAAAAGTCCGCACCGAAGTGAGTTATTATGATTTTCCCAGAGTGCTGTCCGAGGCCTTTGTGGTGGGTGGCAGTCTTGCGCTGTTTCGCCGATGTGCGCTTGTGCAGGTTGGCGGTTATGACTCAAGCATTCGTGTGCAGGATTTTCAGATTACCCTCAAGCTTGCCCACGCGGGCTACCGAATCGATATTTTGCCGGATATCGTCAATTATTACCGGCGCCATCCCGACAGCCTCTCTAAAGCCTATCTATCGGAGTATCGATATGCTCTGCAGGCCATCATGCCTTATGCCGATTATCCTGAGTATGCTGCCTGCCAGGCGCGCCTTGCCATCAAAGCGCTGAGGTCTGCTGTTGTTATCGACAAACCGGCGGCCTGGGGGCTTGTGCGGCGCATTCCACTGCGTCATTGGGACCGTCAGATGCTCAAGCGCCTACGCTATCTGCTATTAAAGCATGCAACACAAACTGAGCGTATGACCCCGGTATGATGGTAATGACTAGTTGGCCATGCGACGGGCGGGAATCTAGCGGCAATCGTTGGCCGAAAGGTGTAAAATGCTCTGCTTTAAAGAAACCTGAACTGCAGAGGCACTCCAGTGGCATTGACGATTCTCGGACTCTCCGGCGCACTCAGCCATGACCCTTCCGCCGCCTTGTATATCGATGGCAAGTTGATTGCTGCGGTCGAGGAAGAGCGTTTTGTACGTGACAAGCATGCCAAGAATCGCATGCCCTACGAATCAGCCAAGTTTTGCCTGGAACAGGCAGGCATCAGCCCGGCGGATGTGGATATCGTCACCATCCCCTTTGCACCCATCAGTATTTTTGGCAAGGCGCGCTGGCAGTACGCCAAGCGCTACTGGTATGCGCCTGATCGTGCTCTGGATGCGATTTTGATGGGCAATCGGCGTTTTTATCGCTACAAGAAGCGCATCGAATGGTGTCTGCTGCAATTGGGCTTTGATCTGAAAAAGGTCAAGCTCGAACCGGTTGAGCATCACCTTGCGCACGCCTCCAGTGCTTATCACTGTTCCGGTTTCAAGGAAAAGACCGCGATCATGGGTATCGACGGCAAAGGCGAGTACGCCACTACCTTTTTTGGTTACGGTGAGAACGGCAAGATCCACAAGATCAAGGAGTTCTTTGATCCGGACTCCCTTGGCGGCCTGTACGGCGCGTTGACCGAATATCTGGGCTTCGAGATGCTTGACGGCGAGTTCAAGGTCATGGGCATGGCGCCGTATGGCGATGCGGCCAAGTATGATTTCTCGAGGCTGGCCAAATTTGAAAACGGCGAGCTGGTCATCAATACCGATTATGCCAACGTTATCGGCTTCCGCCGCTTCAAGGAAAAGGGCAAGGGTTATTACTTCTCACCCAAACTTATCGAGTGGCTGGGGCCCAAGCGCGAAGGCGATATTGCCGATGACCCCTATATCCACTATGCCGCCAGCATGCAGGCGTTGTTCGAAAAGCTGGCGCTGGAGATGATGGATTACTATCTCGGTGACATTTTGCGTGAAACCGGGCGCATTGCCTTTGCCGGTGGCTGTGCGCTGAACGTCAAGCTTAACCAGCGCATCATCGCCCGTCCTGAGGTCAAGGAGTTGTTTGTGCAACCGGCGGCTGGCGATGCCGGAACCGCAGTGGGTGCGGCCGCTTTTGTTTCTGAGCGCAACGGTGTGCCTGTGGAGAAGATGGAGCATGTCTATCTTGGCCCGGAATACAGCAACGAAGACGTCATTGCCGCCTGCGCCCGGCACCCCAACAAACCGGAGTTCAAGCTGCTGGATGATGTACCCGAGTACATCGCCGATATTCTCAACGAAGGCAATCCGGTCGCCTGGTTTCAAGGGCGCATGGAGTTCGGTCCGCGCGCTTTGGGTGGCCGTTCTATTATCGGTTGCCCGAGCATCAAGGGTGTGGCTGACCGTATCAATGCGCAAATCAAATTTCGTGAGCGCTGGCGCCCATTTTGTCCTTCCATGTTGGATACCGTGGCCCCGCAGATGCTCGGAATTGACCACCCATCGCCTTTCATGACCTTCACCTTCGAAGTCAACGATGAATGGAAGAGGCGGGTACCCGAGGTAGTCCATGAGGATGGCACGGCACGGGCGCAGGTGCTTAAGCGTGAATACAATCCGCGCTATTACGACCTGATGACCCATCTTGAGCGTCTGACCGGCAATGGTGTCGTGCTCAATACCTCGTTGAATCGCCGAGGTGAGCCTATGGTCTGCTCGCCAACTGATGCGTTGAACATGTTCTATGGATCGGATCTCGAGTACCTGATCATGCAGGATGTGCTGGTAGTCAAAGACGGCGCTCGTTGATGGGACGTGTGCGAGAGGCCTTTGTCGATGCCCGTAAACGCTACAAGATTGGCCGTGAAAAACCGCAGCTCTGGTCCTTTGAGGAGCTGGGGTTTGGTTATATTCAGATTCCCAAGGTGGCGACGCGTTCAATAAGGAATGCGCTCCTGGGGATGGCGGGTAAACAGGGTGAAGCGGACGCATTTGCCGGTTTCGAGTCGGACAATAGTGCCCATGTACCCAAGCTTGAGATAAGGCGGGCCGTTAACGCGGGTCTTTTTATCTTTGCGTTTGTTCGCCATCCATTAGCTAGATTGCATTCAGCCTGGGTCAACAAGATTGTTGACGGCGAAAAGTTCGGCAGACCGAACATTTTGCGTTGTCATGGGATGCATTACGGTATGCCCTTCGCCGATTTTGTTGCTCGGGTTGCAGAGCTTGATGATTGCCAGGTAGATAGGCACATTCGCTCTCAAGCCTGGTTTCTGGCTGATGAGCAGGGCTTGTTGCCTGGCTTTATCGGCAAGTTGGAGCATTTTGCCGATGACTGGGATGCGTTGAGACAAAGGGTCCCGGCATTGGGCACTGTGCCGCACAAAAACAAGGCCGCTTTTGATATGGACTTTATCCGTGCCTATGACCCGCTTAGCCTGGAGTTGGCTGTGGCTCGTTTTGCCAGAGATTTCGCTCTGTTTGATTATCCCCTCCCATTACAGGCAGATACCTGATGAGTGACCAGCGCCCAGGTGTGATTTTTATCCTCTCGACTAACTATGCTGGTTCGCACTTGCTGACCCAGCTGCTGGGCGCGCATCCACAGTGCCGTTCAATCGGTGAGCTGCATAATTATCGCAAATATCAGGATAGGCCTGATGAGCGGCACAGCGTTGTCAACGACTTTGCTGATAACCCTTGGTTTTCCGGTCTTGATAGTTTGCCGCAATCCCGCTGGCATGGGCAGGTCTTACAGGCGGTCCGCGCTGGCGCGCCAGAGGTCAGGGTGCTGGTGGATAACTCGAAGAAACCGGCCTGGGCCGAGCGTTTTATTGATAATCCGGATTTTGATGCGCACTTCGTACACCTGATCCGTGATCCGAGAGCACTTGTCAGGCGTTGGCAGCAGACCTATGACACGTCTCAGGCCCGGAGAGCGCAGCGCCGCAGGGTCTTCAGGCATAATCCTCGTTGCCTTTTTACGGCTTTGTTTGGCAGCGAACTCGAGTTGTACTGCGCCAAGTGGTTGCAGGCCAATCAGGAAATCAGTCGCTTCCTGAGTTCAGTAGGGCAGTCAGCGAATCTGGTTACTTATCACGATTTGGCTCTGCATACTCGCACAGCGCTGGAGCGACTGATGCCGTGTATAGGTATGGATTTTCGCAATGAACAATTGAACTTTGGCGCGGTCGAACACCGTGGGACTTTGAAAAAGGCGTACCTGGAACAATCCAAGCGCTCTGAGATTCAATTGGACAATCGTTGGAAGCAGTCATTGTCTAGCGCCGACATTAGCCGAATTACTGGCAACAGGTCTCTATGTGACTATCTGTCTGAACTGGGTTTGTCCTGGGCTCAAGACGGGCTTACAGCGCAATAATCTATTATGCAGGGCAGCACAGTTTGCCCTGTGGACGTTGAGCTTATTTATGCCTACATATGTACAGCCTTGGATTTTGCAAATTTGTCATGGCTATGAAGCGCCCTTTATGGATTGTGCCAGGCAATATGCGGGCATGTTCAAGGGTGGTCCTTTTAAGGTTCTGACTGTTTATTTGACAGGCAAACCCAGTGATAAGGTGGTTCAGGGTACAGACAGCGATGAAGTCATTTTTCTTGATTTCAGCAGTCGGGACATTGCTGGCTTGAAGCTGGCAGCTATTGCCCGCATTCGTGCCTTGAGTCGGTCAAGACGTTGTGTTTTGTGTATTGCCCATCGCTTCAAGTCGATTCACGTTGCCTTATTGGGTACAGCGTTGCCCGTAGTGGGCGTGAATCATGCCTTTGATGTTTATCAGCGCGTCACCCGCCAGTGGTTTGTACGACTTTTTCAATCACGACTTTTGCTGCTGGGCGTCTCAGATGCGGTGCGCGACAATATTCGTGATTGCCTTAAAGGCTGGCCTGCAGATCATATTCAGACGCTTTACAACCGTGTTGATCCTGATGCCCTTATCACGGGGCAGGTATCCCGTGCAGAAGCGCGATTATTTCTTGGCCTTGCTGCGGATGCCTGGATCATAGCCAGTGTTGGTCGACTCCATCCTAAGAAGGATCAGAGCACGTTGATTCGTGCTTTTGCCGAAGCGCTGCCCAGATTGCCTGAGCATGCACAGCTGGTTCTGGTCGGCAAAGGCGAGATGGAAAAGTCGTTAAAGTCGCTGGCTGAATCATTAGGTTTGGGCGGCCGTGTTCAGTTTCTGGGATTTGTGCCGGAGGTCTGGCGATACTTCAAAGCATTCGATTACTTCCTGTTGGTAACAGACCGCGAACCTTTCGGGATGGTGCTGCTTGAAGCGATGGTCGCTGGGGTGCCAGTGCACTGCACTGACTGTGGAGGTTCCCGTGAGGTGGTATCAGGCCTGGGCCAGCTTTTTCGCTATGGTGATGTGCAATCAATCGCCGCAGGACTTGTCAGTCGCGTTGAGGCCGGACAGGACCTGATTGCCTTGCAGCAGCGGATGCTGTTGCGCGTTCGAGAGTCTTTTTCAGATGAGGCTGTTCGTCAGCGCTTTCTGTCCATGCCATTAATTGAAAATTGGCTGGCGTCATCAAGTTAAATGATTTGCTCAGTGTACGGCTTACAAGTTGATGTTATTTTTAACGTCAGCATGCCATTGCTCTCGTTTAAGAAATAACGAAATCTCTGACTGACATGTATATTTAAAGGCTTTACATGACTACTTTCATTTCCTCAGGTAAGCCCAGCATCCGGTTTTTGATCCCGTATTTCGGCGCTTGGCCATTTTGGATGCCTTTTTTTCTTGAGGGATGTCGGCGCAACGCCGATATTGACTGGTTATTTTTTACTGACTGTGGGATACCCAGGGATGCTCCTGACAATCTGACCTTCGTCGAGATGGACTTCAAATCCTATTGCACTTTAGTCTCATCGCGACTTGGCATTGATTTTTACCCTGATCGTGCCTACAAGCTATGTGATATCAAACCCGCGCTTGGTTACATTCATGCAGAGTACCTGGATGGCTACGATTTTTGGGCTTTTGGTGACATAGATGTGGTATACGGCGATATCAGAGCTTATTTTTCAGCGCAGCGTCTGGCCACCAAGGATCTTTTCTCGACCCACGCCCGGCGCGTCTCAGGCCACCTTTGTCTTATTCGCAATACACCCGAGATGCGTCAAGCCTTTATGCGTATACCGCACTGGCAAGCGCGTTTTGCTGACCCCGTGCATCAAGCGTTGGACGAGGGTGCATTCAGTCGGCTGTTTATGCGCAGAAAAAACTGGCCGGATGCCTTGCGGCGTTTTGCAGCGCGTTTCAATGCCTGGAGCCGCAGGAGCGAGTTTGTAGAAGCGCATAGCACTTTTACCCTGTTGTCTAACGGCAAAAAAGTCATACCGCAGCGTTGGTTTCTTCGTGATGGCGTCCTGACCAACAGTGAGCTGGGTGACGTCAGCTTGCCTTATCTGCATTTTTTGGCCTGGAAGAATAAGAGCTGGAAAAACAGAAGGCCGGCTGATCTCCTGGGGCCACCAGGGTTGGCAGAGTCAGGTCATTGGGAGGTGTCTGTCGACGGCTGGAGGTCGCTCGGAGATTAATCCGATCAACCATATACCGAGAACCAGACACGTGCTTTGGCGTTGGTAAAATCAAATGGGAGGTCTTTCAGAGGCCAAAACGGCCTTGACCTTTTGTTCTATTCTAGAGCCTAGCCACTGAGCCCCACTGATGGATAAGTGATCGTCATCTCGGTATATCAGTACATTGTCCTGACGGGCTCGGCATGTCCTGGCATCGCATATCCTATCGGTTGGATCGATTTGCCTGATGGATGGAAACTGGTTGAGGATAGCGTCGAGTACAGGGCGGTACTCACTCGAGCGTGCATCTGTCACTGCATTGTCAAAGTGACAATGTTCTCTTGGTATGCGACTTATAAACTGGTTAGGTGTCCAGGAAATGCATTCCCTGGCATTGAATGGCAGCTCTGGTACTGCGTGCAGAAAAACGACGCGTTTGCCAGACGCCGTCAACTGATCAAGTGTCGCTGTCAGTGCGGCTGAGAAGGTACTGATACGCTGTTGGTTGTCATTGGCACTGGGCTGACCAATGAAAATGTTTTCATCTGACACATGCTCTGCAGGGTCATCAATA